>NZ_JBIAQV010000007.1:0-214460 GCF_042889305.1 Streptomyces sp. NPDC002619
CTGCCACCCGCATAGCTTGACGGACCGGCACCGAGCCGGCGATCACCAGGGCGGGCGCGTCACAACAGGGCGAAGGTTGTCTGATGCGGCACTAGGTCCGCGATCGTGGGCAGGCGGTGCGCTTCCCGCGTGAGGCTGGATTGGCCGACGGTCTACGGCCGCTTCCGGGAGTGGAGGGACGCTGCTGTCTTCACCGCACTGCTGGTAGGCGTGATCGCCGAGGCGCCCGCCAGGTGAAGACGGGCATGTCCCTGGTCAGCGTAGGCGCCACCACCACCCGCGCCACCACGACGCAGCCGGGATGCGTATGGGCAAGGCTCCTGTAGATGATCCCGTGACGCGCGTGTTCGTGCGGCTGGCACGGCGTCAGAATGCTCAGCAACAGGTCAGTGTGAGTCCTCAAACACCCGGCGACAGCTGACTGGACGTGCGAGTCCATGTAGTCTCCGGACAACGCCCTTGACCTGCACAGGCAGGCAGGGAGCAGACAAACCGGGAGTTTCTCCGTGTTTCGTACAGTATTCAAGTCCAAGATCCACCGAGCCACCGTCACCCAGGCCGACCTGCACTACGTGGGATCGGTGACCATCGACGCCGAGCTGCTCGACGCCGCCGATCTGCTGCCCGGTGAGCTCGTTCACATTGTCGACATCACCAACGGCGCCCGGCTGGAGACGTACGTCATCGAAGGCGAGCGCGGCTCCGGTGTCGTCGGGATCAACGGGGCCGCCGCCCATCTCGTCCACCCCGGCGACCTGGTGATCATCATCAGCTACGCTCAGGTGACCGACACCGAGGCGCGGACGCTGGAACCCAGGGTCGTGCACGTCGACCACGACAACCGGATCGTGGCCCTCGGCGCCGACCCGTCCGAGCCGGTGCCGGGCTCGGACCAGGAGCGCAGCCCGCAGGCCGTAACGGCCTGACCGACGGACGGATCACCAGGAGCGTGCCCATGACCGACATCGAGATCCGCGACGACCGGGCGGCGGGCCGCCTGGAGGCCGTCGCCGACGGCGAAGTCGTAGGTCACATCGAGTACTTCGTCCTCGAAGCCCCCGGGCGCGCTCTGGTCCCCGTCCACACGCTCGTGGAACCGGCCCACGAGGGGAAGGGCATCGCGGGCTCCCTGGCCCGTGAGCTGTACACCATCTCCGCACGCGAGGGCGTCCTGGTGGCCCCGCTGTGCTCCTACGTCGTGAAGTGGGCCGAACGCCATCCTGAAGAGGCCCCGGCCGCCGACCCCGAGCTGCTGGGCGCGGCGAAGAGGTGGCTGGCGGCGCATCCCGGGCGGTTCTGATGCTCGCCCTCCTCCACACCTCCCAGACGCACGTCCCCGTCTTCGACGCCCTCCGCGACGAGGACCATCCCGGTCTGGAACTACGGCACTTCGTCGACGAGGAGCTGCTGGAGCGCGCCGGCCGGGAGGGGCCGGAGGCGGTGACGGAGGATGTCCGGGCCATACTGGGCGAGGCCGTCGCCCAGGGCGCGCGGGCCGTGCTCTGCACCTGCTCGACCATCGGCGCGGTCGCCGAGTCGGCCGAGGTGGGAGTGCCGGTGCTGCGCGTCGACCGCCCGATGGCCGCCGCCGCGATCGCCGCGGGCCCGCGTGTCGTCGTCCTCGCCACGGTAGAGAGCACCTTCGGCCCGACGGTGGCCCTGGTGGAGGAGGAGGCCCGCCGTGCTGGGCGCGCGGTGATCGTCCGCACGGTGCTCGTCGAGGGCGCTTGGGAGCATTTCCAGGCGGGGGACGGCGAAGCCTACGCACGCCGGATCGCCGCCGCCGCCGACACGGTCACCGACGCCGACGCGATCATCCTGGCCCAGGCCTCGATGACCCCGGCCCAGCGACTGACGTCCACCACGGTGCCGGTGCTCTCCAGCCCGCGCCCCGGCCTGACCGCAGGGGCGGGGGCTGCGGACCAGGTCGGATGAGTCAGGTCAGGGGCGGTCCCGGCTCCGGGCTCGGAACCGGCTCAGGGCCAGGCGGGATCGGGGACGGGGCAGGCTCCGGGGGCGGCGGGCCCGGGTGGGGGAACGGGTCCGGCGGCGGAGTCGGGATGGGAGCCGGGGACGGTTCCGGAGGGGGGACCGGGTTCGGGTACGGCTCCGGGTGCTGAGGGTCCGGACCGGGCGTAGGCCCGGGCCGCATGGGGTCGGGAAGCGGATTCGTCATGACGTCCTCCGGCCAGTCGCGCGACATCGCCTCAGGACTATTACTACTCCACCACCTACCCGACACCGACGCGCCCCAAGGGGCACGGGGCCGTATCGACATGCGGCTCCGTCGTGTGGGCTCGACCAGCCACAGCCACAGCCACAGCCCACCCGCATCCGCCACACAACCGCACCACCCGAGCTATGAGGCGCGCCCCACCGGTCCCCGGAACACTACGCAGTTACCTCCGACCGGTCCCCACCCCACAACGTGTGGAACGCCCCGTCCCGGTCCACCCTCCGATACGTGTGCGCCCCGAAGAAGTCCCGCTGCCCCTGCGTGAGCGCCGCAGGCAACCGCTCCGCACGCAACGCGTCGTAGTACGCCAGCGCCGCCGCGAAGCCCGGCGTTGCCACGCCCTGACGCGTCGCCGCGACCAGCACCTCGCGCCAGTCGTCCTGCGCCGCCGCGATCTCCTGCGCGAACGTCTCGTCGGACAGCAGGCTCGGCAGGTCGGGCCGGGCGTCGTACGCGGCGCGGATCCGGTCCAGGAACGCCGCCCGGATGATGCAGCCCGCGCGCCAGATCGCGGCGATGGCGCCGTGGTCGATGTCCCAGCCGTACTCCTCGCCGCCCGCCGCGATCTCGTGGAAGCCCTGCGTGTACGACACGATCTTCGACGCGTACAGCGCCTGCTCCACCTTGTCCGCGAAGGCCGCCGCCTCCGCCTCGGACAGGGGAGTGGGCTTCGGGCCGACCAGCCCGCGGGATGCCTCCCGCAGTGCTGCGTGGCCGGACAGGGAACGGGCGAAGACCGCCTCCGCGATGCCCGACACCGGCACGCCCAGGTCGAGGGCGATCTGGACCGTCCAGCGGCCCGTGCCCTTCTGCTCCGCCTGGTCCACGACCACGTCCACGAACGGCTTGCCCGTCGCCGCGTCCACGTGGGACAGCACCTCGGCCGTGATCTCGATCAGGTAGGAGTCGAGACGGCCCGTGTTCCAGGTGCGGAAGATGTCGGCGATCTGCGTGGGGGAGTATCCGGCCACGTCCCGCAGCAGCTGGTACGCCTCGCCGATCAGCTGCATGTCGGCGTACTCGATGCCGTTGTGCACCATCTTCACGAAGTGCCCGGCACCGTCGGGACCGACGTGCGTCACGCACGGCGCCCCGTCCGTGGCCTTCGCGGAGATCTTCGCCAGCATGGGACCGAGGGAGTCGTACGACTCCTTCGAGCCGCCCGGCATGATGCTCGGCCCGTGCAGTGCGCCCTCCTCGCCGCCGGAGATGCCCGTGCCGACGAAGTGGATGCCCTGCTCACGCAGGTCCCGCTCGCGCCGCCGGGTGTCGGCGAAGTGCGCGTTGCCGCCGTCGATGATCATGTCGCCGGGCTCCAGGAGCGGGGCGAACTCCTGGATCACCGCGTCCGTCGGCTCACCGGCCTTGACCATGATGACCAGACGG
Source organism: Streptomyces sp. NPDC002619 (assembly GCF_042889305.1). Lineage (NCBI taxonomy): Bacteria > Bacillati > Actinomycetota > Actinomycetes > Kitasatosporales > Streptomycetaceae > Streptomyces > Streptomyces sp. NPDC002619. Next base: position 3,623 of record NZ_JBIAQV010000007.1, read on the forward strand.
CGAGGCCGTTCCAGCGCCGCCACGAACTCCTTGGCGGTCTCCGCCGGAATGAAGTCCCCCTCGTTCCCGAAGTCCTCCACCAGCGCGTGCGTCCGCGACGCCGTCCGGTTGTGCAGCGCGACCGTGTAGCCGTTGCGCGCGAAGTTCCGGGCGAGATTGCGGCCCATGACCGCGAGACCCGTGACGCCGATCTGGGCTGAAGTGCTCATTCGGTTGGCTCCTAAGGACTGAGGATCCTGAAATCAGTGGTGCCGGTCCTGCCCGCCAGTATTGCCCCCCGACCATCCTGACGTGCCGGTAGTCCGACCGCATGTCCGGGTTGTCCCCGGCCGCCGGAGGGCTCCGCAGGCACATACGCAAGGACAACCCCGTCCGCCTCAGCCGTAATCCAACTGGGGCGGAATCCGGGTCACTTGTCGGCCGACACGACCGATTGCCGTCTTGTCATGGCCAGTTCGCGGCACTTACTTTTGCCCCTCCTGACGCATGTCGAGGGGGCTTTCCATGGCCGTACGCGGCCGGCACCGCCGGTATCAGCCGAACAGGATCAACCGCGCCTCGCTCACCGTCACGGCGGGCGGCGCGGGCCTCGCGATCCCGCTGATCGGAGCCGGAACCGCCCACGCGGCCGACGCGGCCACCTGGAACAAGGTCGCCGCCTGCGAGTCGAGCGGCGACTGGAGCATCAACACCGGCAACGGCTATTACGGCGGGCTCCAGTTCACCCGGTCCACCTGGGAGGCCTACGGCGGCGCGAAGTACGCCCCGCGCGCGGATCTGGCCACCCGCGACCAGCAGATCGCGGTGGCGGAGAAAGTACTCGACGGCCAGGGGCCCGGCGCCTGGCCGGCGTGCTCGGTACAGGCGGGCCTCACCCGGGGCGGAGACGGCGGCGACAGTCCCGGCATCCGCACCGAGAGCACCGCGACCCGGCCCGCCAAGAGTTCTGTACGGGACGTACAGCCGCAGACCACGCCCCAGTCGCGGGCGGGCCGGGCGGAGATGTACACGGTCGTGCACGGCGACACGCTCTCCGGCATCGCCGAGGAGCGACACGTCCGGGGCGGCTGGCACCGGCTGTACTCGGCCAACCGCGCGACGATCGGCTCCGACCCCGACCTGATCCTGCCCGGCCAGCGGCTCGACCTGCGTGCCGGCTCCGCACCGGCGACCGACCGGCACACCACGTCCAAGCGGCCGACGAAGAAGGCGCCCTCAGAGAAGCGGGACACCAAGAAGGACACGAAGAAAGCCTCCTCCGCCGGCACCCACGCCTCCTCCGCCGGCGACCACACCCACTCCCTCGTCGCCCCCGTCAACGCATCCATGGGCACGCCGTACCACCAGGCGGGCGCCCACTGGTCGAAGGGTTACCACACGGGCGTCGACTTCCCCGTGCCCACCGGCACCTCCGTGAAGGCGGTCGGGGCCGGGCATGTCGTCGACGCCGGCTGGGGCGGCTCGTACGGCTACCAGGTCGTGATCCGGCACGCCGACGGCCGCTACACCCAGTACGCCCACCTCTCGGCGATCTCCGTGAAGGCCGGGCAGTCGGTCTCCACCGGTCAGCGGATCGGCCGCTCCGGGTCCACCGGAAACGCCACGGGCCCGCATCTGCACTTCGAGGTGCGGACGGGGCCCGGTTTCGGCACGGACGTCGACCCGGTCGCCTATCTCCGGGCCGGCGGGGTCAGGTTCTGACCCTCGAACGGTGCTGGTCGACGATCGGCAGCGGCACGTAGATTCCGGTGTAGAACGGCGAGTACGAGGCGGCGAGCGGGTACGTGTCCATGATCTCTCCTCCCCCTTCTCCTCCTTCTGCTCCGTCCTCCGATTCCACGGCGACCCGCTGCTGGGGGACGGAGACGAACGGGTCATCGGCGACAGCCGAGGCCGCCTCCAGCGCCGGGGCCGATCCGCTCTCGGGCAGCGGCTCCACGGTGGGCGCGGTGTGCTCGATCCGCTCCGTCGTCAGCAGAATCAGTCCGCCCGCCGCCACCACACCGCAGCTCAGGGCGAGCGCGGTACCGGTGCTGCCGTAGCGGAAGGTCTCGCCGAACATCGTGATGCCGACGGCTGCCGCCAGCACCGGGTTCACCACCGTCAGCGTGGCCAGCGGCGCGGCCAGACCGGCGCCGCGGTACGAGGCCTGCGACAGGAGCACACCGCCCACGGCGAAGACGCCGATCACGGCCAGGGACGGCAGGTCACCGGCGGAAACGCCGCCGGTCCAGTCGACGGCGACGGTCTTGGTGAACACCGACGACATGCCGAAGGCGATGCCGGACGCGGTGGCGAGCAGCATGCTGCGCACGGCCGGATGCCGGTGCGCCGCGCGGCCCGCGATCATCAGCGCCACGACGGCGCCACCGGTGACCAGCGCCACGCCCACGCGCTGGGCACCGGCGAGCGAGTGGCCGTCGGAGGCGCCGACCAGGGACAGCAGGCCCGCGAGGCCCACGGTCGCCATGATCGCGCCTCGCCAGGCCGTCGTGCCGGCCTTGCGGCCGACGAACAGGGCTGCCATGGGGAGTGCGAACACGATGGTCAGGGCACCCAGCGGCTGCACCAGACTGAGGGGGCCGTAGGCCAGCGCCGCCACGTGCAGCAGTCCGCCGAGACCGTTCAGAGCCACGGCCGCCCACCAGCTCGGCCGGCGCAGCGGCGCGTACTGCTCGTCGGGGGAGGTCACCGCGACCCGCTCCTGCACGATCGCCCCGCCCGCGTACGCGACGGCGGAGACGAACGACAGCACCACGGACAACGCGAGGGCATTCATGAGCTGCTCCTCTGCGTGAGGCGGGGGCGCTGGGCCCGTCGCGGCGTACGGTCGGCTTTCATAGCCAACACTCTGCCCTCCCGGGCTCTTCCCGTCGTCGTACCAGAGCAGGCAATGGGTCCTACTGCCGATGGAGTACGTCCATCGCCCCGTCATCCCCAGGGTGGGCGACACAGGGTGGAGTCCCGCTTGAGGGAGTCTCAAGAGTTTCTGGTACTACTCCCGATCGTGAACCTCGACCCGGATCTCGCCGCGCTCCGCCCGCTCGGTGGCTTCTTCGTCCTACGGACGACCGGAGCCCGGGGCGGACCGCCCGCCGGGCCGCTGCCGGCGTTCGCGGAAATCTACGAAAACCCCAAGTCGGATGTTTACCGAAAATCCATGACTTTCCGTATTGAGGTGGTTGGGGAGCGTCTCCGGGTGTCCGAGCCGCGGGTTGCCGCTTCCGTCGCCCAGCAGGCGCTCGCGGCCCGTCTGTGGTCGGTGGCCCTCGGCTGCGCCGCCCTCTATGGCCGCGTCCCCGACCTCGACCCCTGCCTGCTGCACTGGGACGCATCCGCCGTCGCCCCCGACGACCTGTGGCTGACGGAGGTCCGCCCGCGGCCCGGCGACGCGGCCACGCTCGCGGACACCGTCCTGCACACCCACCTCGAACCCCTGTGCGACACCTTGCACGCTCGATACGGCGTCGCGACCGGCCTGCTGTGGGGCAACGCGGGCTCGGCACTGGCCGGCGCCGCCCGCGAACTCGTCCGCTGGGCGCGCGGCAGCGGCCGTACCGACGTGGCGCACCGGGCCCGCTCCCTCACCGACGAGTTGTTCACCCACCCGCTGCTGAGCACCACCGGAACCTTCACCGGCACCGCCTTCCGGCGCCGCAGCTGCTGCCTCTACTACCGCGTCCCCGGCGGGGGAGTCTGCGGAGACTGTTGCTTCACACGGCTCCCACGCTCTTCCCCGCGCGCCCCGTGTGGGTGACCATGTGGGGACCGGCGCGAAGACCAGGGGGTAGCAGGTGCGAGTGGGACTGCTGAGCCGGGAGTACCCCCCGGACGTGTACGGCGGTGCGGGTGTCCATGTCGAGTTCCTCGCCCGGGAGTTGACGTCCCTCGTCGACCTCGAGGTGCACTGCTGGGGCGAGGGACGCGGGGTCGGCGTCGTGCGCCACCGCCCCTGGTCCGCTCTCGACTCCGCCAACGACGCGCTGCGCACCTTCTCCGTGGACCTCTCCATCGCCGCCGCCCTCGAAGGCCGCGAACTCGTCCACTCCCACACGTGGTACGCGGGCCTCGCCGGCCACCTCGCCAAGCTCCTGTACGGCGTCCCGCACGTGATGACCGCCCACTCGCTGGAGCCGCTGCGCCCCTGGAAGGCCGAGCAACTCGGCGGCGGATACGCCCTGTCCGGCTGGTCCGAGCGCACCGCGATCGAGGCCGCCGACGCGGTGATCGCCGTGTCCGGGGCCATGCGCGAGGACATCCTCGGCTGCTACCCGGCCCTCGACCCGGCCAGGGTCCACGTCGTGCACAACGGCATCGACACCACCCTCTACCGGCCGGACCCCGGCACCGACGTCCTCGACCGCCTCGGCGTGGACCCGGGCCGCCCCTACGTCCTGTTCGTCGGCCGCATCACCCGGCAGAAGGGCGTGCCCCATCTGCTGCGCGCCGTACGGGACATCGACCCGGCGGCCCAGGTCGTGCTGTGCGCCGGTGCCCCCGACACCGCCGAGATCGACCGGGAGTTTCGCGACCTGTTCCAGGAGCTCAGCCGGGTCCGCGAGGGCGTGCACTGGATCCCGCAGATGCTGCCGCGCCCGGACGTCATCCAACTCCTCACGCACGCCTCCGTGTTCGTCTGCCCGTCGGTGTACGAACCGCTCGGCATCGTCAACCTGGAGGCGATGGCCTGCGGCACGCCCGTGGTCGCCTCCCGCGTCGGCGGTATCCCCGAGGTCGTCGAGGACGGCGAGACGGGCCTGCTGGTCGCCCTGGACGACGACTTCGAGTCTTCCCTCGCGCGGGCGCTGGACTCCGTGCTGGGCGACCCGGCGGCGGCCCGGCTGATGGGCGAGGCCGGACGGGAGCGCGCGGTGGGCGAGTTCGGCTGGGACGCGGTCGGCCGTCGTACGGTCCGGCTGTACGAGGAGATCCTCAAGCAGGCTTAGCCCGTGCCGCACGGGGGCATCCATGGGGCACAACCAGGTTGAGGGGAGCGGCCATGCGTCGTGGTGGTCCTTCGGTTCTCGGCATCGTGCTGGCGGGCGGCGAGGGGAAGCGGCTGATGCCGCTGACCGCGGACCGGGCCAAGCCGGCGGTCACCTTCGGAGGCACGTACCGTCTCGTCGACTTCGTCCTCTCCAACCTCGTCAACGCCGACGTGCTGCGCATCTGCGTGCTGACGCAGTACAAGTCGCACTCGCTGGACCGGCACATCACCACCACCTGGCGGATGTCCAGCCTGCTCGGCAACTACATCACCCCGGTCCCGGCCCAGCAGCGGCTCGGCCCGCGCTGGTACCTGGGCAGCGCCGACGCGATCCTCCAGTCCCTCAATCTGATCTACGACGAACAGCCCGAGTACGTCGCGGTGTTCGGCGCCGACCACGTCTACCGCATGGACCCGCGGCAGATGCTCAACCAGCACATCGAGGGCGGCGCCGGCGTCACGGTCGCCGGGATACGCGTCCCGCGCACCGAGTCCTCCTCGTTCGGCGTCATCACCCCCGGCTCGGACGGGCAGACCGTCGAGCGCTTCCTGGAGAAGCCCGCGGACCCGCCGGGACTGGCGGACGCCCCGGAGTGCGTGTTCGCCTCCATGGGCAACTACATCTTCACCACCAAGGTCCTGATCGAGGCGCTCCAGCGGGACGCCGAGGACGAGTCCTCGGTGCACGACATGGGCGGCTCGATCCTGCCCCAGCTCACCGGCCGCGGCGAGGCCCAGCTGTACGACTTCAGCGACAACCACGTCCCTGGTGAGACCACCCGCGACCAGGGCTACTGGCGGGACGTGGGCACCCTCGACGCGTACTACGACGCCCATATGGACCTGATCGCCGAGCGGCCCGCGTTCAACCTCTACAACCGCAGCTGGCCCATCTACACGCACTCGTACCAGCTGTCGCCGGCCCGCTTCAACGCCGGCGGCATGGCGAGCGAGTCCATCATCAGCGCCGGCTGTCTGATCCGCGGCCAGGTCACGCGGTCCGTCCTGTCCCCGGGTGTCGTGGTCGATCCGGGAGCCGTCGTGCAGGGATCGGTGCTGCACGACAACGTCCACATCGGCCGGGGCGCGGTGGTGCGCGGCGCGGTCCTCGACAAGAACGTCGAGGTGCCGCCCGGCGCGACGATAGGCGTGAACCCGGAGCGGGACGCCGAGCTGTACACGGTCTCCAAGGGCGGGGTGATCGCGCTGGGGAAGGGCCAGTTGGTCTCCTGATCCGGCTGGTCTCCTGATCCCGCGCGCGACGCGAACCGCACGAACCCGCCGGTTACCGGGCTGCACGCCCTCCTGACCTCAGGATGCAGACACATACGTCGAGCTCCGGAGGTCATCCGAGATGAGATGGACCCGTCGTCCGCGGCTGTGCCTGGCCGGGGTACTCGCAGCAGCCACGCTGCTGGCCGCCCCGGCCGCACCGTCCGCCGAGCCGACCGACGGTCACCTCACCGACCTGGTCAACCCGTTCATCGGCACCCAGAACGAGGGCAACACCTTCCCCGGCGCGGCCGTGCCCTTCGGCATGGTGCAGTTCTCGCCGGACACCGGGCACAAGACCGGATACGACTACGCGCACAGCCGTATCCGCGGCTTCTCCCTGGTCCACCTCTCGGGCGTCGGCTGCCGGATCGGCGGCGACCTGCCCGTCCTGCCGACCACGGGCAAGGTCACGCAGACGGACAACGCACGGTACGCGGCCGCCTTCCGTCACGAGGACGAGCAGGCGAGCCCCGGCTACTACCGGGTGGGCCTGTCCTCCGGGATCGATGCCGAGCTGACGGCCACCGCGCGCACCGGCGTCCAGCGCTACACCTTTCCCGCCACCGACCGGGCCAACGTCCTGCTGAACGCGGCCCAGTCGCTGCACAAGGCGGTCAGCGGCAAGGCCGAGATCCTCGACGACCGGACCGTACGCACCGAGATCACCGGCCGCGGTTTCTGCCGCGACACACTGCCGTACACGGTGTACACGGTCACCCGCTTCGACCGGCCCTTCACCGCGTACGGCACCTGGGACGGCAAGACCGTCACCCCCGGTTCGCGGACCGGGCCCGGCGGCGCCTACGTCCGCTTCGACACCACCCACGATCGCACGGTCACCGCGACCACCGCCCTGTCGTACGTCGACGCGCGGGGCGCCGAGGTCAACCTGCGGGCGGAGGGCGGCCGTTCCTTCGACGCCGTCCGCGAGGCGGCCCGCCGGGCCTGGGAGGAGCGCCTCGACGACGTCCGCGTCCAAGGCGGAGACGCGAGCCTGCGCCGGACGTTCTACTCGTCGCTGTACCGCTCGTTCCTCGCGCCCAACGTCGGCAGCGACGCCGACGGCCGCTACACCGGCTGGGACCTGCGCGTCCATCACGCCGACGGCTTCACCTACTACCAGAACTGGTCCCTGTGGGACACCTACCGCACCCAGTGCCAGCTCCTCGCGCTGCTCGCGCCCCGCGAGGCCCGTGACATGGCGGTCTCGGTCGTCCGGGTCGGCGAGGAGGGCGGCTGGCTGCCCAAGTGGGGCTACGGCACGGTCGAGACGAACATCATGACCGGCGACCCGGTCACCCCGTTCCTCACCACCGCCTACCACAGCGGTCTGCTGAAGGGATACGAGGAGCGGGCGTACCGGGTGCTGCGCCAGAACGCCGACGGCGTCCCGCCGGCCGACGTGCCGATGGCGGGCCGGGAGGCCAACGCCGAGTACATCGCCCGGGGCTGGGCGCCCTACGTCAAGGGCCGCCGGCAGACCAAGCTCGGCGACTCCGACTACCACCAGGGCGGCTCGGTGACCCTGGAGTACGCCCTGTCCGACGCGATGCTCGCGCAGATGGCCCGCGCCCTCGGCCACACTGCGGACGCCGACCGGTACGCCGCCCGCTCCCGCAACTACCGCAACGTCTTCGACCGCTCGACCGGCTTCTTCCGCGCCCGGGACGCCGCCGGCGCCTTCACCGGACCGGCCGACCCCGCGCAGAGCGTGGGCTTCCACGAGGGCACGGCCTGGCAGTACCAGTGGCTCGTGCCGCAGGACCTGCCCGGCCTGGTCGACCTGATCGGCGGCGAACGGGCCGCCAACGACCGGCTCGACGCGTTCTTCGCCTACCACAAGCTGCTGGCCGACCCGGCAGGAACGGCGCGTCAGGCATGGATGCACGGCAACGCGTACGCGTACTACGACGCGGCCACGTACAACCCGCAGAACGAGCCCGACCTCATCGCCCCGTACACCTATCTGTCGACCGGTCAGCCCTGGAAGACCACCGACGTGGTGCACGCGGCGCTGACCCTGTTCACGGACTCGCCGACCGGCATGACCGGCAACGACGACATGGGCACGATGTCCGCCTGGAACGTCCTGTCGTCCATCGGGCTCTTCCCCGTCCAGCCCGGATACGGCACCTGGGGCCTGTCCACACCGGTCTTCGGCCGGGTCGACCTCACCCTGGACCCCGCTCACTGGCCGAGCGGCGGACTGACGGTCACTGCCCCGGGCACCTCGGCCGCCGACCGCTACGTCCAGTCGGCCCGCGCCGACGGAGTGCCGTACAACCGCACGTATCTGACGACCGGTGCGCTGCGCTCCCTGCGCTCGCTCGACTTCACGGTCGGCCCGCGCCCGTCGGAGTGGGGTACGTCACCCCAAGCGGCGCCACCGGTACTGAAGTGACCTCAGACGCCTCATGAGTCCCGCCCCTTGTCGGAGAGGCGGGACTTAATCTGGAGTTAACTGAGCGTAGCCTGATCGTACTTGACCGTAATCGCGTTGCACGGGTTGACTGTGCGCCTCACCCACCGCCGAAGCGAGGCAAGCCATTGACTTCTGACCTGCTCGCTCCCCTCGACCTGGCGTTCTGGCACATCGAGTCCGACCGGCACCCGATGCACCTAGGCGCGCTCGGTGTCTTCTCCGCGCACTCGCCCACCGCCGGTGCCCACGCCGCCGACCTCCTCGCCGCCCGCGCCGCCGCCGTACCGGGACTGCGCATGCGCATCCGCGACGTGTGGCAGCCGCTCGGCTCCCCGCTGTCGCTCCCGCTCGCCTTCGGCGGCGCCACCCGGGAACCCGACCCGGACTTCGACCCCATGAACCACGTACGGCTGCACGCGCCGACCGACGACTTCCAGGCCGTCGCCGGCCGGCTCATGGAGCGCCCCCTGGAGCGCGGCCGGCCGCCGTGGGAGGCGCATGTGCTGCCCGGCGAGGACGGCGTCTCCTTCGCCGTGCTGTTCAAGTTCCACCACGCGCTGGCAGACGGTCTGCGGGCCCTGAAGCTCGCCGCCGGCGTCCTGGACCCGGTAGACGTGCCCGAGCGCGGCCCGCGCCCCGTCGAACCGCCCCGCGGCCTCCTGCCCGACGTGCGCAAGCTGCCCGGACTGATCAGGGGCGCCCTGTCGGACGTCGGCCGGGCCCTCGACATCGGCGCCTCCGTCGCCCTGTCCACCCTGGGCGTCTCCTCCTCCTCGGCCCTGACCTCCGAGTCCAGCGGCACCCGCCGCACCGCCGGGGTCGTCCTCGACATCGACGACGTGCACAAGGTCCGCAAGGCCGTCGGCGGCACCGTCAACGACGTCCTCATCGCGGTCGTCGCGGGCGCCCTGCGCCGCTGGCTCGACGAGCGCGGCGACGGCAGCGAAGGCGTCGCACCCCGCGCCCTGATCCCCGTCTCCAGGCGCCGCCCGCGCACCGCCCACCCACAGGGCAACCGGCTCTCCGGCTACCTGATACGGCTTCCCGTCGGCGACCCCGACCCGCTGCGCCGCCTCGACGCGGTCCGTACGGCGATGGGCCGCAGAAAGGACGCCGGGCCCAACCGGGGCGCCGGTGCCGTCGCCCTGCTCGCGGACCATGTGCCCGCGCTCGGACACCGGCTCGGCGGACCGCTGGTGGGCCAGGCCGCCCGGCTCTGGTTCGACATCCTGGTCACCAGCGTGCCGCTGCCCGGCCTCGGGCTCAGGCTCGGCGGGCACCCGCTCGCCGAGGTCTACCCCTTCGCCCCGCTCGCGCCCGGTCAGTCCCTTGCGGTCGCCATCTCGACGTATCGCGGCAGGGTCCACTACGGCCTCGTCGCCGACGCACGGGCGGTGCCGGATCTCGACGTGCTCGCCCGCGCGGTGACCGACGAGGTGGAGACGTTGCTCACGGCCTGCGAGCCCTGAGCGCGTTCCTTGCACGGCCGTTCGCCTCCCGGGTGCCTCGGGGCCATCCGGGCGGTTTGGCGTGCGGCCCCGCGCTCCGTAAAATTCCCCGTTCGGACAGCGGGCGCGAGCGGCGCGCCCCGCGGGTGACCAGGGAAACGGCAGCGCGATGACGGTGACAGAGGACGGCCCCACGGCCATCGAAGAGGCGGTCGGCGAGTCGTACCGTCCCGGCATCGACCCCGAGCGCCTGGCCGTGTGCCTCGCCGTGCTCGAGGAACTGGACAAGATCGACGTGGACCACCCCGACGCGATCAAGGTGCGCCGGGCCACCTCGCACATCTACCGCACGGTCAAGCAGCGCCGCCGCCAGGAGCGCCGCGCCGCGAAGACCGCGCACGACAAGTCGGTCACCGAGGCCACCGCGACCGGCTCCGCGGAGCGCATCGACGACGAGACCGAGGGCATCCTGCCCTCCTCGGCGACCGACGAGGGCCAGATCGCGGGCATACTCCAGCGCCCGCGCTCCTGCTACATCTGCAAGCAGCGCTACGTCGAGGTCGACTACTTCTACCACCAGCTCTGCCAGAACTGCGCCGCCGAGAACCGGGCCCGCCGCGACGCCCGCGCCGACCTGACCGGCAAGCGCGCGCTGCTCACCGGCGGCCGCGCCAAGATCGGCATGTACATCGCGCTGCGGCTGCTGCGCGACGGCGCCCACACCACGATCACCACCCGCTTCCCGAACGACGCGATCCGCCGCTTCAAGGCCCAGCCCGACAGTGCCGACTGGATCCACCGGCTGAAGATCGTCGGCATCGACCTGCGCGACCCCGCCCAGGTCCTGGCCCTGGCCGACTCGGTCGCCGCCGAGGGCCCGCTCGACATCCTGATCAACAACGCGGCGCAGACCGTACGACGGTCTCCGCAGGCCTACAGCGAACTGGTCGCCGCCGAGTCGGCGCCCCTGCCCGCCGGTGAGCTGCCCGCCGCCGAGGTGATCGGCACCTTCGGCTCCGGCGCGGTCGCCGCGCTCCCGGTGGCCGGCGGCGGCGCGCTCACCGCGCAGGACGTCACCGACCTCGCGCTGGTCTCCGGCTCGGCGTCCCTGGAGCGGATCGCGGCCGGTACGGCGATCGACGCGGGCGGCCTCGTCCCCGACCTGCACGACACCAACAGCTGGATCCAGGCGGTGGAGGACGTCACGCCGGTCGAGCTGCTCGAGGTCCAGCTGTGCAACTCGACGGCGCCGTTCATCCTGATCAGCCGGCTGCGCACGGCGATGGCCGCTTCCCTGGCCCGCCGCACCTACATCGTCAACGTCTCCGCCATGGAGGGCGTCTTCAACCGGGGCTACAAGGGCGCAGGTCACCCGCACACCAATATGGCCAAGGCCGCCCTGAACATGCTCACGCGCACCAGCGCCCAGGAGATGTTCGAGAAGGACCGCATCCTGATGACGGCCGTCGACACCGGCTGGATCACCGACGAGCGCCCGCACCCCGACAAGGTCCGCCTCGCCGAGGCCGGCTTCCACGCCCCCCTCGACCTGGTCGACGGCGCCGCCCGCGTGTACGACCCGATCGTGCGCGGCGAGGAGGGCGAGGACCTGTACGGCGTGTTCATGAAGGACTACGCGCCCGGGAAGTGGTGACAGGGGCCGGCGGGCGGTAAATCGCTGGTCCGTCCGCCGGGCGCGCACCTACCGTGGGAGCCGAGCGCCGGTGCCCGGTGCGCAGGTCACGCGTTCTTCGTGGTTCGACTCCATACAGGTCCACCCTTGGGCCTGTCGCCCTCCGGGGGCATCCGCGTAGCCGACTCGACCTCGGGCACCCGGCGCAACCGCTCGTGCACCGCGTACGCCGCCGCGCCGGACGCGGCCCGCACCCGTGTCCCGCCGTCCACCAGCAGATCGGCGCCGGTCACCCACTCCGCCGCGTCGGAGGCCAGCCACAGCACGGCCCGTGCCACGTCCTCCGGCTCCCCGATCCGCCCGAGCGGCAGCCCTGCCGCCACTTCCTCCTCGTCCGGCTCCCAGACGAAGCGGGCCATCTCGGTGCGCACGAGTCCGGGGGAGACCGAGTTGACCCGCACCCCGGGCGCCAGTTCACCGGCGAGCTGCCGGGTGAGGTGGAGGAGGGCGGCCTTGCTGGTGCCGTACGCGCCGACGCCGGGCCCCACATGCGTGGCGCCCTCGGTGCAGACGTTGACCACCGAGCCGCCGTGCTCCCGCATCCAGGCCCGCCAGGCACACTGCACCAGCCGCAGCGGTGCCTCCACATTGACCGCGAACGCCTCCCGCCAGGCCTGCGGGTCGGCCTCCATCAGCGGTCCGTACGGCTGGTTCGTCGCCGCGTTGTTGACCACGACGTCGATCCGCCCGAACTCCCGGAGCACCAACTGGGTCACGTCGTGCGGATGACCGGGGTCGGCCACGCTCCCGGCCAGCCCGATGCCGCCGAGTTCCGCGGCCGTGCGCCGTACGTCGGCAGCGTCCCGCGCCGTGACGCACACCAGCGCTCCGGCCGCGGCGAGTGCCCGCGCGACGGCGAGCCCGATCCCGCGCGTGCCGCCCGTGACGACGGCTGCCCTGCCCGCGAGTGCATACGACGACGTCATCGCCGTACCGTCTCATGACGGACCGTCAGTCGACAGCCCCCAGGCGGGAGTTGCGTGCCGCCACCAGTTCCAGGACCGTGCGCCAGTCCTCCAGGACCCCGGCGTCGAAGCCGGTGAACCGGCCCTCCTCGGTCGCCTGGCGCAGCCGCAGGAGATCGTCGTCGGTCGCGGGTCCCCGGTGCCGTATCAGACGGTGGACGCGCTCGCCGAGCAGCGGCCGTACGGCCTCGGCCGCGTGCCGGGCGCGGTCGGCCTCGTCGCCGGGGCCCAGCAGCTCCCCGATGCCGCGCACCAGCCCGGCCACCTGGAGTTCCTTGTCGGCGGGACGGCTGCGGCGCAGCAGCGCGGCGGTGCGCAGCGCGTGCTCGTGGCCGCAGGTGTACAGCAGGTCCATCAGCTCCTCGACGCTGCGCAGCTCCATGCGTCAGTCCTCCCGCGAGACAGCCGTTGTCTTATGTCAGCAGATCATGGAGAGCTTGCGACTCGGCCAACGGGACTTGAATTGCGCAGCGCCGGGGCCCATGTGTTCGGCCATGTGGGCCAAATGGGTGCATCCAAACAGCGCATCAGGTAACAAACGGGTTCAGACTGGGGTTGATGAAGTACAGAGAGACTCGGGAAAGTTACCGCTTGTTTGCACTCCCGATCGAGCGGACCCCCGCTCATTTGGTTAATCTTGGGGGTGACGGACAGCTCTACGGGTCCCACCCACACCCACGGTCCGTCCCGGGGCTCGCCGGTGCACAACGGCTTGCTCTCGAGAGAACCGGCGCCACCGCGTCCGAACTGGCCTTCCATCCAGACCCGAGCGGGCGTCCGGCGCCGGACTGCAGGCTGTCCTGGTATGCCCCGTGGGTGACCCGACACATAAGGAGTGCGCGGTGACACCGGAGAAGACGAAGCGCGATCAGGCCCCCAAGGAACGCAAGGAGGGCGCGGGCCGCCGGCCCGGACAGCTCGGCAGCCTGGACGTGTGGGCCCGGTCCGCCCCGATCCGCCTAGCGGGCTACGAGGACGACCTCGCCGAACCCCATATCCTGCCCAGTGTGGACTGACCGGCCGGTCAGTCCCGTCGCGTTCGCCTGACGCATGGGCGTGCGAGACTCACGCCCATGCTGATCAGAGAAGCCGTGGCCGAGGACTGGACGCGGATCTGGCCTTTCTGGCATCGGATCGTCGCTGCCGCCGAGACCTACGCCTGGGACCCGGACACCTCCCGGGAAGCGGCCCGCGAGCTGTGGATGAGCCCGGCCAAGCGGGTCTACGTGGCCGAGGACGCCACCGGCGCGGTGGTCGGCTCCGCCTACCTCACCCCCAACTACGGGGGTCCCGCCGCGCACGTCGCGGGCGCGGGCTTCATGGTCGACCCCGACCAGAGCGGCCGCGGCATCGGCCGCGCCCTCGCCGAACACGTCCTCACCGAGGCGAGGGCCCAGGGCTACCGGGCGATGGTCTTCAACGCGGTGGTCGAGACCAATCCGGCGGTCACGCTCTGGCAATCGCTCGGCTTCACGATCCTCACGACGATCCCGGCCGCCTTCGACCATCCCCGGCACGGTCCGGTGGGGCTGCACGTCATGTACCGGGCGCTCGACCAGGGCTAGGGCCTGTTGCGAAAGTCCCGTCGTCCGTCCGAAGGGCGGGCCCGGCGGCGTCAGGTGCGTGCTCTCGGCGTGCCGGGTGCAGGCCTTCGTACTGGACGTACTTGGGTCTGTGCTCGGTGCGGCGAGAGTGCGTGCATGGCGTCGCCGGGCAGGCGGGACTTTCGCAACAGGCCCTAGCCGTCAGTCGAGCGGTGCCGCGCGCTGCCACGGGTGTAGCGACTCCAGCTGTTCCGCCAGGCTCAGCAGGGCCGATTCGGCACCCGGCCGAGCGGCGAGCTGTACGGCGCAGGGGGCGCCCGACGGGAGGGTGCCGAAGGGGACGGACATCGCCGGCCAGCCCGTGAGGTTCCAGGGCGGTGTCATGGGCGAGTAGTTCGTGTTCGCCAGGATGTTGCGCAGCCAGCCGCGCTCGTGCCAGGGGCCGGCCTTGGGAGAACGGCGGGCGAGGGCCGGGGTGAGCAGGATGTCGTGCTCGGTGAAGAAGAGGGTCAGGCGGGTCCGGAGCACGTCGCGCCGGCTTCCGGTGCGGACCGAGTGGAGGAATCGGCGGCCGATCGCCGCGTGCACCCGGGTCCGGCGGGTCAGCCGCGCCGAGTCCAGGCCCTCCGCGTCCATCGCCGTGCCCGCCGTCCAGTGCTTGAGCGAGGTGAGGCTCAGCGACAAGGGATACGGCGGTTCGGCGCGCCGCACCTCGTGACCGGCTCCGGCCAGCAGCCCGGCCGCCTCCCGGACCGCGGTCGTATACGGCTTGGTGACGGTGACCCCTGCGAGCGGACTGCGCAGCGACACCGCGATCCGCAGCGGGGCCGGCTCGTCCCGGCGGACGAGCTCCGTGTCCGCGAGGAGGGACAGCGCGAGCCGCAGATCCTCGACCGTGGTGGCCAGCACCCCGTTCTCGGCCATGCCGAACCAGTCGCCGTTGCCGATGCCCGCCGGCACCACCCCGTGGCCCGGCTTCAGCGTGACCAGCCCGCAGTTGGCGGCCGGAATGCGCAGCGAGCCCATGCCGTCGTTGCCGAGCGCGATCGGCACCAGGCCGGCCGCCACCGCCGCCGCGCTGCCGCCCGACGAACCGCCCGCCGTGCGCGAGGTGTCCCAGGGATTGCGGGCGGTGCCGTGGACGCCGTCCGTCGTACCGAAGACACACAGTTCGGGCACGTTCGTCAGCCCCACGACCACCGCGCCCGCCGCCCGCAGCCGGGCCACGGTGACATGGTCCTCGGTGGCGGGCGTGTCCGGCGTCGCGGCCGAGCCGCTCCGGTTCGCCTCACCGCGCACCGCCAGGTTGTCCTTGACGGCGAGGGGCACACCCGCGAGGGGGAGATCGGCCAGGTCCGCGCGCGCCGCCACCTCGTCGGCCTCCGCGAGCGCCGCCTCCGCGCGCACCGTGCGGAACGCGCCGATCCGGCCGTCGAGCCGCTCGATCCGGGCGAGGTGCTCGGCCACCACCTCCCGAGGTGTGGCCCGCTTCTCGCGTACGGCGGCGGCGATCTCGGCGGCGGTCCGACCGACCCAACTGGTCACGGGCGCTCCTAGGAGGGGACGGGGTGGTGCGGCGGGCGTGTACTCGCCGGTAGCTCAGGTGCGTAGGAGAACTGTGCCCCCTTCCACGCCCCGCGTCGAGAGGTCGCAGGCCGCTTGGACAATCGGTCCGCCGCTGTTGGACTTTTCACCGGGCGGCCGTCTCCGCCGCTCGCCCAACTGGCAGGTCATCCGACCTATGGCCCAACTCGCCTACTACAGAGCCATGTTGCCAGGCCCCGGCACGTCTGAGCGTCACCGACGACGGCCGGCTTGTCCAGTAACCGCCGGACCAGCGCACCCCGGCCGTCTGGCACCTCGCCGCCCAGTGACCCAGGGCGCCGCGGCTGAATTCAGCGGGGTCAGTCGGCCCGGGCCGCTCCCATGCTGTCCCGCTCGATCAGCCGCGGCACCGGCACCCGTACGGTCCGTGCGGGGCCGCCGTCCAGCAGGGCCAGGAGTTTGCGTGCCGCCGTCGAGCCGAACTCCAATCTGTCCCTCGACAGCGCCGACAGCCACGGTTTGACGATGCGGCACAGCGCCGAGTCCTCCCAGGCCACCACCGACAGGTCGGCCGGGACGGCGAGCCGAGTTCGGACGCGGCGGCCACGCCGGCCACGGCCATCACGTCGTTGTCATAGATCAGGGCGGTCGGGGGAGCGGCGCCCTGCAGCACCCGGCGCGTGACGGCCGCCGCCTCGCTGTGCGGGTACTCTTCGCCTGCCTCCAGCGGTACTTCTTCCGCGGCGTCGGCGAAGGCGCCGTCAAGGGCTGAATTCCCGGCACCCGCACGCGCACCCCACGTGCGCACTACAGAACCAGGAACTCCATGCCTTCTGCCGTGCGCTTCGGCGTCAACTACACCCCGAGCCACGGGTGGTTCCATCACTGGCTCGACTTCGACCTGGACTCCGTACGCGCCGACCTCGACTCGATCGCCGCACTGGGCCTCGACCACGTCCGGGTCTTCCCGCTGTGGCCGTACTTCCAGCCCAACCGCACCCTGATCCGCCCGCGTGCCGTCGAACAGCTCGTCGCACTCGCCGACGCGGCGGCAGAACGCGGTCTCGATGTCAACGTGGACGGCCTGCAGGGGCACTTGAGCAGCTTCGACTTCCTGCCCGCCTGGACGCAGACCTGGCACCGGCGCAACATCTTCGCCGACCCGGACGTCGTCGAGGGCGAGGCGACGTATCTGCGCACCCTCGCCGCCGCGCTCGCCGACCGGCCCAACTTCATCGGGATGACGGTCGGCAACGAGGTCAACCAGTTCGCCGCCGGACCCCACCCCGACCCCGACCGCATCACCCCCGACCAGGCCGAGGCGTGGCTCACCCGGCTGCTCGCCGCCTGCGCCGAGGGCGCCCCCGGACGGCTGCACCTGCACGCCTCGTACGACGCCGCCTGGTACCAGGACGACCAGCCCTTCACCCCCGAGCACTCGGCCCGCCTCGGTGACCTCACCGCCGTGCACTCCTGGGTCTTCAACGGCACCGCCCAGCGCCACGGCCGTAGCTCCGTGCCGAGCGAGCACCATGCCGCATACCTCGTCGAACTGAGCAAAGCCTGGGCCGGCGAACCCCACCGCCCGGTCTGGCTGCAAGAGGTCGGCGCCCCCGCACCCCTGATCCCGCCCGAGCACGCGGCCGCCTTCACCGAGGCGACCGTCACCCACGCCCTGGAGTGCCCCGACCTGTGGGGCATCACCTGGTGGTGCTCCCACGACGTCTCGCGCGACCTCGCTGACTTCCCCGAACTCGAATACGGTCTGGGCCTGTTGACCAACGACCGGCGCCCCAAGGATTTCGCGCGCGTGCTGGCGGACACCGCCCGCGCGCGCCATACGGCCCCCGCCACGCGCGGCACGGCCCTCGTCGTACCCGCCGACCCGGCCGTCCGCTTCCGCTGCGCCCCAGGCGGCCCCGTCTTCGACGCCTACTTCCGGCTCGTCGCCGACGGGGTCCGCCCTACGGCCGTCCTCGACACATGCGCGGACGATATGGAACACCTTGCCGCGCGCGGCATCACTGAAGTGGTCACTCCCGACCAGGTACTCCCCACCGTTCCTTTGGACTGAGCAGAGTGAAGCCTGATCAGCCGCACGCCCCGAACGACCCGGCTGCCGATCACGGCCGACACGGTTGTCGAGCTGACGCATCGGACCGACGCTGGGAGTGTGAACGTCGAGCTCGCTGTCGCCACCGCCGAGCCGAGCGGCGCCGGTGCGACACCGCCGTACACCTGTCTGCCCTTGAACTCGGTCAGCAGGAGGGGCCGTGCCGCTGTGAACGGCTGGCAGACCACGGCCGTACGGCTGACCGGGCTGTCCGGCACCGTCCACGCGATCGGCGTCCGGCTCACCGCCACCACCGGCCCCGTGCGCTGGGGGCTCGGCGGACCCGCCGTCCACGACGGCAGTACGACCACGGCCGCCCCCGGCAACGTACGGATCACCGCCGCCACCGGAGGCGACCTGCGCTTTGCTTGGGACGCCGCCGTCGGGGACGTGCGCCACCGCGAACTCCACCGCGTCCTGCCCGACGGAACCCGGCGCTTTTTGGGCGGCACCGCGCAGCGGGCGTACTTCGTCCCCGGTCTCCAGCCGGAGCAGGGCAAGCGGACCGCACGGTTCGAAGTGCGTGCCGTAGGGGAGCTCTACCTCGCGTCGGCCCCCATGACCGTCACGCACACCTGGTAACCACCCGCGACCCAGCAATGGAGCACCCCGCATGCATGACGACCGCAGCCTGGTCGAAGGCCGTCTCAAGCGAGTCCTCGACGAGCGGATCCGCCCCGCCGTTTACCCCGAGTCCGTGCCCCTGCAGGTCGCGGTGTGGCACGCGCCCGGCGAACCCGTTCCGGTCGAGGAGGGGCTCGCCGCCGAGCCCGAACCGATCGAGGTGGGAGCCCGATGGGGTGCTCCCTGGGGCACCAGCTGGTTCCGGGTCACCGGAACCGTCCCCGAGGCCTGGGCCGGGAAGACCGTCGAGGCGCTCCTCGACCTCGGCTTCGACGAGAACATGCCCGGCTTCCAGTGCGAGGGCCTGGTCTACCGGCCCGACGGCACCCCGGTGAAGGGCCTCAACCCGCGCAACCAATGGGTGCGGATCGGCGCACCCGTCGAGGGCGGCGAGGAGGTACGGCTGCACATCGAGGCCGCATCCAACCCCGTCATCCTCGGGTACCACCCCTTCGTGCCCACTCAGCTCGGTGACAAGGAGACCGCGGGCAGCGCACCCCAGTACACGCTGGCCCGCATGGACCTCGCCGTTCTCGACGAGACCGTGTGGCAGCTGGTGATCGACCTGGAGGTGCTCGGCGAGCTGATGGCCGAGCTGCCCGCGGACTCGCCGCGCCGCTGGGAGATCCTGCGCGCGGTGGACCGGGCGCTGGACGCGGTCGACCTGCAGGACGTCAACGGGACTGCGACGCGGGCCCGTTCTCAGCTCACCGAGGTCCTGGCCGCACCCGCCGTGCCCTCCGCGCATCGGATCAGCGCCGTCGGGCACGCGCACATCGACTCGGCGTGGCTGTGGCCGCTGCGCGAGACCGTGCGCAAGGTCGCCCGCACGACCTCCAACATGACCGCCCTCATCGAGGACGAGCCCGACTTCGTCTTCGCCATGTCCCAGGCCCAGCAGTGGGCGTGGGTGAAGGAGCACCGGCCCGAGGTGTGGGCGCGGGTGAAGAAGGCCGTGGCAGAGGGGCGGTTCGTGCCCGCCGGCGGCATGTGGGTCGAGTCGGACACCAACATGCCGGGCTCGGAGGCGATGGCCCGTCAGTTCGTGCACGGCAAGCGGTTCTTCCTCGACGAGTTCGGCATCGAGAACGAGGAGGCCTGGCTGCCGGACACCTTCGGCTTCGCTGCCGGACTCCCGCAGATCATCAAGGCGGCCGGCTCCAAGTGGCTGCTCACCCAGAAGATCTCCTGGTCCCGGACGAACAAGTTCCCGCACCACACCTTCCAGTGGGAAGGGATCGACGGCACCCGGATCTTCACGCACTTCCCGCCCGTCGACACCTACAACTGCTCCATGCGCGGCAGCGAACTGGCCCACGCCGCCCGCAACTTCAAGGACAAGGGCAACGCCCGCCGCTCCCTCGCCCCCTCCGGCTGGGGCGACGGGGGCGGTGGCACGACCAGGGAGATGATCGCCAAGGCGGCCCGGCTGCGAGACCTCGAAGGCTCCGCCACCGTCGTCTGGGAGACCCCGCAGAAGTTCTTCGAGAAGGCCGAGGCCGAATACACCCACCCGCCCGTCTGGGTGGGCGAGCTCTACCTCGAACTCCACCGCGCCACCCTCACCAGCCAGGCCAAGACCAAGCAGGGCAACCGCCGCAGCGAACACCTCCTGCGCGAGGCAGAACTGTGGGCGGCCACGGCTGCCGTGCGGACCGGATTCCCGTACCCCTACGAGGAGTTGGACCGCATCTGGAAGACGGTCCTGCTGCACCAGTTCCACGACATCCTGCCGGGCTCCTCCATCGCCTGGGTGCACCGCGAGGCACGGGCGACGTACGACCGGATCGCCGCCGAGCTGGAGGCGATCATCGACGCCGCCCAGCGGGCTCTGGCCGGCGAGGGCACGACCGAGCTGGTGTTCAACTCGGCCCCGCACGCCCGCGACGGCGTCGCCGCGGGCAGCGCCGGAACACCCGAGACGGTCGGCGAGACGTCACTCACGCCGCGCCCGGGTGGCGGACACGTCCTGGACAACGGCCTGCTGCGCATCCAGATCGACGCCGCCGGACTCGTCGTCTCGGCGTACGACATCGCCGCCGACCGCGAGACGATCGCCCCCGGCAAGGCCGCGAACCTGCTCCAACTCCACCCGGACTTCCCGAACATGTGGGACGCGTGGGACGTGGACGCCTTCTACCGCAACACGGTCATGGACCTCACCGACGCCGACGAGGTGACCCCCGGTGAGGACGGTGCGTCGGTGCGGATCGTACGGTCCTTCGGCGACTCCCGTGTCACCCAGGTGCTGTCGCTGACGCCGGGGGAGCGCCGGCTGGTCCTCGACACGGAGGTCGACTGGCACGAGACGGAGAAGTTCCTCAAGCTGGCCTTCCCACTCGACGTGCACGCCGAACGGTACGCGTCCGAGACCCAGTTCGGGCACTTCCACCGCCCCACGCACACCAACACCTCCTGGGAGGCCGCCAAGTTCGAGGCCTGCAACCACCGCTTCGTGCACGTGGCGGAGCCGGGCTTCGGCGTCGCCGTCGTCAACGACTCGACGTACGGGCACGACGTGACCCGTACCGTCCGCACCGACGGCGACCTCGGTACGACCACCACGGTTCGGGTGTCGCTGCTGCGCGCCCCGCGCTTCCCCGACCCCGAGACGGACCAGGGCATCCACCGCTTCCGGCACGCTCTCGTCCCCGGCGCGGACATCGGGGACGCGGTCCGGGAGGGCTGGCGGATCAACCTGCCGCCGCGTCGGCTGACCGGCGCCGACGAGGTCGCCCCGCTGGTGACGGTGGACCAGGACGCGGTCGTGGTCACAGCGGTGAAGCTGGCCGACGACGGCAGCGGTGACGTCGTCGTCCGCTTCCACGAAGCCCACGGCGGACGCACCCGCGCCACGCTGACGGCGGGCTTCGAGGTCGCGGACGTGACGGTGACCGACCTGCTGGAGCGCCCGCTGGAGCAGACGGCGGCGCCGGAGCGCGACGGCGGACGGATCAGGGTGCGGCTGCGGCCGTTCGAGCTCGTGACCTTGAGGCTGCGGAGGGCGTGATGCTGAGGCTGCGCCGGTGGGCGTAGCGACACACCGCGCCGAACGGTGGGTTCGGCAGCGAGGACGGGCCGCGGTTCCGGCAGGGACCGCGGCCCGCTTCGTCGCCGGCGTACGGTCGAGCGGTCGGCTATCCGCCGAGTTGCGCCCGCAGCCACTCCTCCACCTCGCCGACGTGCGCGGCTGCCGCCGCACGTGCCGCCTCCGGGTCGCGGGCAGCCAACGCGCGGTGGATGGCTGCGTGTTCGCGGCGGGTGCGGGTGAAGGCGCCCTCCTCCTGGTAGCCGCGCCAGACACGGGCGCGGAACGTGCGGGAGGACAGGCCCTCCAGGATGGCCGCCATGGTGTCGTTGCCCGCGGCTGCCGCGATCTCCCGGTGGAAGGCCAGATCGTGGGCGAGGATCTGCTCGGGGTCGTCCGTCGCGTTCATCGCCGTGAGGTGTTTCTCGACCTCGGCCAGCTGGTCCGGGGTGATCCGTGCGGCGGCCAGCGCGGTCGCCGTCGACTCCAGGACCCGGCGCACCTCGAGGAGTTCCACCAGGCGCGGGCCGCGTGACAGGTCGGCGACCACCCCGAAGGTCTCCAGCAGGTCGCCCGCCTCCAGTGCCGTGACGTAGATGCCGGATCCGTGCCGGGCCTCCAGCACCCCCATGACCGTCAGCGCGCGGATCGCCTCCCGCATCGAGCTGCGGGACATGCTCAGTTGGGCCGCGAGGTCGCGCTCGGTGGGCAGTCGCTGGCCCGGTTCGAGGCGGCCCTCGGCGATCATCGCCTTGATCCGCTCGATGGCGCGCTGCGTCACGGTGCCCTTCTGCGGGGCTGTCTCGTCCACGCCACTCCTCCTGTCACCGATGCGCCGCAGTCTAATCACCGATGTGGTCGGACCACTACGGCCGATTCTCCGGGAAATCCGCCTCACAGGGGTGTTGTGAGCGTCAAGTGGTCTGATAAATATGCGGCCATCTGCTCGCACACGCTCGACGAGGAGCTGCCAGATGCCCGGCGGAACACTGCGGACACCGAGGAACCCCAGGAAGCAGCAGAGGAACCGGCACAGGTCCCGGATCGTCGGCGCGGCGGCCCTGGCCGTCGGCGCCACTCTCGTGCTCGCCGCGTGCGGCAGCACCAAGGACGACGGCGCCGGGAGTGCATCAGGCGGCGGCACCGGGAAGGTCGGGGTGATCCTGCCCCTGCTGACCTCGCCGTTCTGGCAGTCGTACAACGACTACGTGCCGAAGATGGCCAAGTCCGAGGGCGTCGACGCGTTGAAGACCGTCAACTCCAACAGTGACCCCTCACAGCAGATCACCGACATCAACAACGAGCTCAACCAGGGCGTCAGGGGCCTGGTCGTCGCCCCGCTGGACAGCGCCGCCATCGAGGCAGGGCTCGACCAGGCGGAGCGCAAGGGCGTGCCCGTCGTCGCCGTGGACGTCGCCCCGGACAAGGGCAAGGTCGCCATGGTGGTGCGCGCCGACAACGTGGCGTACGGCGAGAAAGCCTGCGACTACCTCGGACAGCACGTCAGCAGCGGCAAGGTCGTGCAGATCATGGGCGACCTCGCTTCGGTCAACGGCCGTGACCGCTCCGAGGCCTTCCGCTCCTGCGTCAAGGAGAAGTACCCGAAGCTCAAGGTCCTGGAGATCCCCGCCAAGTGGGAGTCCGACACCGCGGCCTCCAAGCTCGACACCCTGCTGAACGCCAACCCCGACATCAAGGGCATCTACATGCAGGCCGGCGGCGTCTATCTCGCGCCCACGCTGCAGACCCTGAAGTCCAAGAACATGCTGAAGACGGCGGGCGGCAAGGGCCACATCGTCATCGTCTCCAACGACGGCATCCCGCAGGAGTACGACGCGATCCGCAAGGGCGAGATCGACGCCACCGTCTCCCAGCCCGCCGACTCCTACGCAAAGTACGGCATGTACTACATCAAGGCGGCGATGGAGGGGAAGACGTTCAAGCCCGGACCGACCGACCACGACTCGACGATCGTCAAGCTGCCCAGCGGCATCCTCGAGGACCAGCTGCCCGCACCCCTGGTCACCAAGGAGAACGTCGACGACCCGAAGCTGTGGGGCAACACGGTCAAATGACGACGCCACCTGTCACCCCGCTCGTCCAAGCAGAGGGCATCGTCAAGCGGTACGGTCCCACGGTCGCCCTGGCTGACGGCCAACTCGCGGTGCTGCCCGGCGAGTCCCACGCCCTGGTCGGCCGCAACGGCGCGGGCAAGTCCACCCTGGTCAACGTCCTCACCGGACTCCAGGCCCCGGACGCGGGCACCGTCCGCTTCGACGGACGGCCCGCGCCCCCGCTCACCGACCGCGACGCCTGGCGCGGCAAGGTCGCCTGTGTCTACCAGAAGCCCACGGTCGTACCGGAGTTGACGGTCGCCGAGAACCTCTTCATCAACCGGCAGCCGTTGCGGCGCGGATTCATCACCTGGCGCAGGTTGCGCAGCGAGGCCGCCGCACTCCTCGACACCTGGGACGTCCATGTCGACCCGGACGCCCGCACCGCCGACCTCAAGGTCGAGGACCGCCAAATGGTCGAGATCGCACGGGCGTTGAGCTTCGGCGCCCGGTTCATCGTCCTCGACGAGCCGACCGCCCAGCTCGACAACCGGGAGATCGAGCGGCTGTTCGGCCGGATGCGGGCACTCCAGGACTCCGGCGTCACCTTCCTGTTCATCTCGCATCACCTCCAGGAGGTGTACGAGGTCTGCCAGACCGTCACCGTCCTGCGCGACGCCCGCTGGATCACCACCGCTCCCGTGGCCGAACTGCCCAGGGCGGCCCTGGTCGAGGCCATGGCGGGGGAGTCGGTCGAGGACGACGGGCCGGCCGGCGCCGCGGTGGCCGCCGACGCCCCGGTCGTGCTCGACGTACACGGGCTCACCTCCGCCGCGTACCGGGACGTCGACCTCACCGTCCGCCGCGGCGAGGTCCTCGGCCTCGCCGGAACCAGCGGCAGCGGCAAGACCGAGCTGGCCGAGACCCTCGCCGGGCTGCACACCCCCACCGGGGGAACAGTCCAACTGGACGGTGAGAAGCTCCCGTTCGGCGATGTGCACGCCGCGCTGGAGGCGGGCGTCGGCTGGGTGCCCCGCGATCGGCACGAGCAGGGCCTGGTCCCCGGCATGACCATCGGCGACAACTCCACCCTGAGCGTCCTGGACCGGCTCGGCCGCTACGGCTTCGTCGGCACCGAACGCAGGCGCCGCTTCGCCGCCGAGCTGATCGAGCGCCTCGACATCCACACCGAGGGCCCGGAACAGCCCGTATCCGACCTGTCCGGCGGCAACGCGCAGAAGGTCGTCATGGCCCGCGCCCTCGCCTCCGACCCCCGGCTGCTCGTCCTGATCAACCCCACCGCGGGCGTCGACGTGAAGTCCAAGGAGTCACTGCTGGCCCGCATGGACAGCGCCCGCGAGGACGGCACCGCCGTCCTCGCCGTCTCCGACGAACTGGACGACCTGCGCCGCTGCGACCGCGTCCTCGTCCTCTTCCACGGCCGCGTCGTCGCCGAGCACCCGGCGGGCTGGCGCGACCACGAGCTGATCGCCTCCATCGAAGGAGTGGACCATGGCTGACACCAAGGCTCCGCCGGTGACGCCGGTGAGCGTGACCGACGGTCGGTCGGCGAGGGCCGTGCTGCTGCGTCGGGCGCGGGAACTCGCCCTGGTCCCCGCGTTGTTGCTGTTGCTCGTACTCGGCGCCCTGCTCAACGACTCCTTCTTCACCGAGGCAACCCTCATCTCCATTCTGGCCTCGTCAGCCGCGCTTGCGATGGTGGTGCTCGCCGAGTCGCTGGTGCTCATCACCGGCAAGTTCGACCTGTCCCTCGAGTCGGTGGTCGGCATCGCACCGGCGGTGGCAGCGCTCCTGGTGCTGCCTGCCGCCCAGTCCGGCTGGGGCACGGAGTTCCCCCCTGCGCTCGCCCTGCTGGCCATCCCCCTGGTGGGCGCGGTCATCGGCGCCTTCAACGGCATCCTTGTGGTGAAGGTGAAGCTCAACGCGTTCATCGTCACGCTCGCCATGCTGATCATCCTGCGCGGACTCCTCGTCGGGGCCACGAAGGGCAAGACGTTGTTCGGAATGCCGGACGCCTTCTTCTCGATGGCCACCACCACGTTCCTGCGCATCCCGCTGTCGGTCTGGCTCGCAGCCGGTGCCTTCGCCGTCGCCGGGGTGGTGCTCAAGTACCACCGTGTCGGCCGGTCGTTGTACGCGATCGGCGGCAATCTGGAAGCGGCCCGCGCGGCCGGCATCCGCGTCGACCGCGTCCGACTGGGCGTCTACGTCGTCGCCGGTGTCATCGCCTCGATCGGTGGCCTCATGTACACCGGCTACGTCGGCGCGATCGGCGCCAATCAGGGCCAGAACATGATCTTCACGGTGTTTGCCGCTGCCGTCATCGGAGGCATCAGCCTCGACGGAGGCCGGGGCACCATGTTCGGGGCCCTCACGGGCGTTCTCCTGCTGGGTGTGGTCAAGACCATGCTCACCATGGCCCAAGTGCCGTCGTTCTGGATCGACGCCATCTACGGCGGAATCATCCTGCTCGCCCTCATGATCGCCCGAGCGACGACAGGCCGCGCCCAGGACTGACCACGCCCCGCCACCGACCGAAAGGCACTCTGTGTCCCCTACCCCCGTCCGGATCACCGCGGTCGACACCTACGACATCCGCTTCCCCACCTCCCGCGAGCTCGACGGCTCCGACGCGATGAACCCGGACCCTGACTACTCGGCCGCCTACGTCGTGCTGCGCACCGACGCACCGGACGGACCCGAGGGGCACGGCTTCACCTTCACCATCGGGCGGGGAAACGAGGTCCAGGTCGCCGCGCTCCACGCCCTGCGGCACCATGTGGTCGGACGGTCCGTCGACGAGCTGTGCGCGGACCCGGGCACCCTGAACCGCGCCCTGATCGGCGACAGCCAACTGCGCTGGCTCGGGCCCGAGAAGGGCGTGATGCACATGGCGATCGGCGCCCTGGTCAACGCCGTGTGGGACCTCGCCGCCAAACACGCCGGGAAACCGCTGTGGCAGCTGCTCGCCGACGCCGAACCGGATTGGCTGGTACGGCAGATCGACTTCCGCTATATCACGGACGCGCTCACCCCTGTGGAGGCGCTGCAGATCCTGACCCGCGGCCGGGCGGGTACCGCGGAGCGCCGGGCCCGGCTCCTCGAACGCGGCTACCCCGCCTACACCACGTCCGCCGGCTGGCTCGGCTACGACGACGAGAAACTCACCCGTCTCGCCGCCGAAGCGGTGGCCGACGGCTTCCGGCAGATCAAGCTGAAGGTCGGCGCCGACCTGGCGGACGACGTACGGCGCTGCCGCGTCGCCCGCTCCGTGGTCGGACCTGACGTGCGCCTCGCGATCGACGCCAACCAGCGCTGGAACGTGGACGAGGCGATCAGCTGGACCAAGGCCCTCGCCGAGTTCGACCCGTACTGGATCGAGGAACCCACCAGCCCCGACGACATCCTCGGCCACGCGGCGATCCGCCGGGCCGTGGCGCCGGTCAAGGTCGCCACCGGCGAACACGTCCAGAACCGCATCGTGTTCAAGCAGCTGCTCCAGGCCGGCGCGATCGACGTGGTGCAGATCGACGCGGCCCGGGTCGGCGGCGTCAACGAGAACCTCGCCATCCTGCTGCTGGCGGCCAAGTTCGGCGTCCCCGTCTGCCCGCACGCGGGCGGAGTGGGCCTGTGCGAACTCGTCCAGCACCTCTCGATGTTCGACTACCTGGCCGTCTCCGGCACCACCGACGAGCGGGTCATCGAGTACGTCGACCATCTGCACGAGCACTTCCTCGACCCGGTGGTGATCCGTCAAGGTCACTACACGGCACCCACCGCGCCGGGCTTCTCGGCCACCATGCGCCCCGAGTCCATCGCGCAGTACACGTTCCCCGGCGGCGCCTTCTGGGCCGCCGACCCCGACACCCGGAAGGGACAGGAGGCATGAACGACTTCGAGGGCCTGAGGGCCCTGGTGACCGGCGGCGCGTCCGGGATCGGCCGGGCCACCGCCGAACTTCTCGTCGAGCGCGGCGCCCAGGTCGCCGTCCTCGACCTTGACCCCTCCTCGGTCGACAAGCCGCTCCTCGGGCACCGCGCCGACGTCACCGACGACACCTCGGTACGGGGGGCCGTCGCCGCCGCCGTGGCCGAACTCGGCGGATTCGACGTCCTGGTCAACAATGCGGGGATCGGCGCACAGGGCACCGTGGAGGACAACGACGACGACGAATGGCACCGCGCCTTCGACGTCAACGTGCTCGGCATGGTCCGCGTCGCCCGCGCCGCCCTCCCGCACCTGCGCGCGTCGGACCACGCGGCCATCGTCAACACCTGCTCCATCGCGGCCACCGCGGGCCTTCCGCAACGAGCCCTGTACAGCGCGACCAAGGGCGCCGTGTACTCCCTGACCCTGGCCATGGCCGCCGACCACGTCCGCGAGGGCATCCGCGTCAACTGCGTCAACCCCGGTACGGTGGACACCCCGTGGGTCGGCCGCCTCCTTGACGCGGCCCACGACCCGGTCGCCGAACGCGCTGCCCTCGAGGCCCGTCAGCCCACCGGACGCCTCGTCTCCGCCGCCGAAGTCGCCGGAGCCATCGCCTACTTGGCCAGTCCGCTGTCCGGCGCCACCACCGGCATCGCGCTCGCCGTGGACGGCGGCATGCAGGGCCTCCGGCTCCGTCCGGCGGGCCGATGAGCACGCTGGGCCGCAGTGGCGTCGAGGTCAGCCCCCTCGCCTTCGGCGCCGCCGGAATCGGCAACCTGTACACCGAGGTCGGTGACGACGCCGCGCACGAGGCGGTGAGCGCCGCCTGGGAGGCGGGCGTCCGCTATTTCGACACCGCCCCGCACTACGGCCTCGGCCTCTCCGAGCGCCGACTCGGAGCCGCCCTACGCGAGTTCCCGCGGTCCGCGTACACGGTCTCCACCAAGGTGGGCCGCCGCCTGGAGTCGTCCGACGCGGACGGCGACGACCTCGCCAACGGCTTCGCCGTACCCGCCCGGCACCGCCGCGTATGGGACTTCAGTGCCGACGGCATCCGCCGAACCCTCGACGCCAGTCTGGAACGCCTCGGTCTCGACCGGGTGGACGTCGTCTACCTCCACGACCCCGACGACCACGCCGAACAGGTCTTCCGCGAGGGCTATCCCGCCCTGGAGAAACTCCGCGCGGAGGGCGTGGTGGGCGCGATCGGCGCGGGCATGAACCAGGCCGGAATGCTCACCCGGTTCGTGCGCGACACCGACGTGGACGTGGTGCTCTGCGCCGGCCGCTACACCCTGCTCGACCAGAGCGCCGGCGTCGATCTGTTGCCCGCCGCCGTCGAGCGGGGCGTGTCCGTCGTCATCGGCGGTGCGTTCAACTCCGGTCTGCTGGCAGATCCGAAGCCCGGAGCGACGTACAACTACGCCGAAGCGCCCACCGATCTGCTCGACCGGGCCCTGCGCATGCGGGCGGTCGCCGACCGCCACGGCATCAGCCTGCGCGCCGCCGCCCTCGCCTTCTGCTCCGCACACCCGGCCGTCGCCACCGTCCTGGTCGGCGCCCGCACGGCGGCCGAAGTACGAGACTGCGCCGAGCAGTTCGGGACCCCTGTCCCGGCCGCCTTCTGGCAGGAACTGCGCGACACCGGCCTGCTGCCCACCGAGGAGCCGTCATGAGAGTCGCCCTGCACACCAAGGTCCGCGCGAACCGCGTCGCCGAGTACGAGGGCGCCCACCGTGAGGTGCCGAAGGAACTGACGGCGGCCATACGCGCCGCCGACGCCACCTCCTGGACCATATGGCGCAGCGGCACCGACCTCTTCCATCTGTTGGAGTGCGAGGACTACGCCCGGCTTCTCGCCGAGCTGAAGGAACTGCCCGTCAACGTCGCCTGGCAGGCCCGGATGGCCGAACTCCTCGACGTCGTGCACGACTACTCCGACGAGGGCGCGGAAGCCGGGCTGCCCGTCGTATGGGAGCTGCCATGACGGTCGACGCCCACCACCACGTCTGGGACCTGCCGGTCCGGGACCAGGACTGGCTCACCGGACCCGGACTCCGGCCCCTCAGACGGAACTTCACGATCGCCGACCTCGAACCCGAGGCCCGGGCGGCCGGTGTGGACCGTACCGTGCTCGTCCAGACGGTCACCGTCCCTGAGGAGACCCCGGAGTTCCTCGCCCTCGCGGCCGCACACGACCTGATCGCGGGCGTGGTCGGCTGGACCGACCTCACCCGCCCCGACATCGCCGACGAACTCGCCCGACTGTGCGAACTCCCCGGCGGCCACAACTTGAAGGGCATCCGCCACCAGGTACAGGGCGAACCGGATCCGGAGTGGCTGCTGCGCCCGGACGTACACCGCGGCCTGGCCGCCGTCGCCGACGCGGGCCTGGTGTACGACCTCGTCGTGCTGCCCCACCAGCTCCCGGCGTGCGCCAAGGCCGCCGCGGAATTGCCTCAACTCACCTTCGTACTCGACCACTTGGGCAAACCACCGGTCGCCGCGCACGCACGCGAGCCCTGGGAGACGTCCCTCCGAGCCCTCGCCGCCCTCCCCAACACGGCCGCCAAGCTCTCCGGCCTGGTCACCGAGGCCGACTTCGCCGCCTGGACGACCGACGACCTGCGCCCGTACGCCGAGGTGGCCCTGGACGCCTTCGGTCCCGGCCGCCTGATGTTCGGCTCCGACTGGCCGGTGTGCACCCTGGCGGCCACCTACGGCGAAGTGCTGGACGCGGCCCAGGAGGTGACGGCCGGCCTCAGCCGCAGCGAACGCACCCAGGTGTTCGAGGGCACCGCCACCCGCGTCTACGACCTCTGACTCACCGCCGCCAGCCGGGTCGGCGGCAGATACTCCCGTACGTACGTCCGCTCCCAGCACGCCCCAGTCTCCCGCAGCTCCCGCCAGCTCGTGTACTGGTAGCGGAACAGGCCGGCACGGACGTAGCGCGGCGGCTGATCCGGTGGGAAGGGCGAGCGGCGCAGCAGCCTCAGCGTGTCCCGGTCGTTCTCGAGGAGCCGCTCCACCAGACCCCCGAACCACTCCCCGGCGTACGCCGGCGACAGACCCGCGAACCACATCAGCCAGTCCAGCCGCAGATGGTAGGGAGCGAACTGGCGCGGCCAGTGCCGTGGATCGCCGGGCTTGCCCTTGAACTCGTACTCCCGCCAGTCCGAGTCCTCGTGTGGTAGGTCGTCCAGCGTGCCCTCGATCACCACCTCGTAGCGGAACCGGCTGACGCTGCCGAACGCGCCGTAGGTGTTGACGAGGTGGAGCGGATCGAAGGAGCGGTTCATGACCTGGCGGCGGGAGATCATGTTCACCACCGGGTGGTAGCTGAGGCAGGCCAGGAGCGCGGCCACGGCCAGGACCAGTACCTCGTACCAGAGCGGGGCCGCGGGCACCGACGGCGCGCCAGCGGGGATGCGGAGCGCCGACAGGGCCAGCACGATGGTGATCCAGTTCAGCCAGGAGAAGTTGCCGGACAGCACCAGCCACAGCTGGGTGACGATCATCAGGGACGCGGCGGCCGTGGCGATCGGCTGCGGGGTGAACAGCAGCACGGGCACCACAAGTTGGGTGAAGTGGTTCGCCGCCACCTCCACCCGGTGCGCCGGTTTCGGCAGATGGTGGAAGAACCAGCTCAGCGGGCCCGGCATCGGCTGGGTCTCGTGGTGGTAGTACAGGCAGGTCAGCTTCCGCCAGCACGCGTCGCCGCGCATCTTGATCAGACCGGCGCCGAACTCGACCCGGAACAGGATCCAGCGCAGCAGGAACAGCACCAGGACGGGCGGCGCGACCTTGCCGTTGCCCAGGAACGCGGCGAGGAAGCCGACCTCGAGCAGCAGCGACTCCCAGCCGAACGCGTACCAGGTCTGGCCGACGTTGACGATCGACAGATACAGCGCCCAGGGCACCAGCCACAGCGGGATCGCGCCCCACAGCGGGAGTTGTGAGTCCAGACCCGCGAGCAGGGCAATGGAGACGGCACAGCCCGCCCAGGAGCAGGCCGCGAAGAAGCGGTCCGAGTAGTGCAGTTGGAACACGCTCGGCGCGTGCCGGAAGGCCACCCGGCGCACGAACCGGGGGATCGGCAGCATGCCGCGCTCGCCCAGCAGGGCACGGAACTGCAGCGCCGCCGCCAGGAACGCGACGACGTACACACCGGCGAGAGCCCGCTGGAAGACCAGTCGGCTCCACCAGTACTCGGGTGCGGTGAACCAGTCCACGGCCGTGCGCTCCTGACTCCATTGTGACGCCGCACGCGATTGTCACTCTCCGTGGCGTGCTGCTCCGCTTGTGTGACCCAAGCGAGTGAAGCAGACAATAGTGGCGAACTGTCCGACATGACGTGGGAGAACGCGGTGCGGATACCCACCGGAAGCATCGTCACGGCCTGTGCGCTCGTGGCGGTGCTGCTCGTCGCCGGACACGTCGGACGTATGGCCGGCGCCGACGGCGGCAGCGCCACTGCGCCCCCGCTCACCCGGACGGCCCCACCGGCCGTGCCCGCGGCGACCACCGGCAATGCCTTCGCGTCGCGGTCCCTCTCCACTCCCCGCACAGCGCCTACCCGGGCCCCACCGGGTCGAAGAATCAGACGAATCCTGGCAAGGTGGCTCCATGGCTGATCGGGGAGCGAGCGCCCAGTCAGTCCCGGACGACTGGCCCGCCCACTCGGATCCGATCCTGGCGCTCAACCGCATGGGCACCTTCGACTGGGACCTGGACGCGGGTCTGTTCCACATGGACGCCCAGGCTTACGAGGTGTTCGACATCCTCCCGGAGGAATTCGACGGGCGCCCCGACAGCCTCGCGATCCGCGTGCCCCGGCCGGAGGGCAGCCGACTCGACACCGTGGTCTCCCGGGCCATCAAGGACGGCAGCGAGAACTACGGGGCCTACTTCCGCATCCGCCGCCGCGACGGCACCCCGCGCTGGACCCACACTCAGGGCTACATCCGGCGCGACGAGACGGGCCGGCCGCGCCGGATCATCGGGATCGTCCGCGACGCCACCCAGGAACTGGAGGAGAGCGAGGCACGCAGCCTGCGCGCCGCCCAGGACGCCGCCTTCCGCCAGCAGACCAACGTCGTGCAGATCATCACGGCGGCCCTCTCCCACGCCCGCAGCGTCCAGGACGTCATCGACGTCCTCAAGGACACCCACGGCGTACGGAACATCGGCGCCGCCAGCCTGGTGATGGGCCTCGTCGAGGCGGGCCGTATCCGCCTGGTCGCCGAGGGACCCGAGGGCAGCTTCGTGCCGGGCACCCGGATCACCCGGATCGACGAGCCGTACCCCATGGGCGAGGTCGTGCGCACCCTCAGCCCGCGCTTCATCGAGTCGCCGGAGGAGTTCGCCGACGGCTACCCGATCCTCTGGCCGCACATCACCGACCTGAACATCATCTCCGCCGCCTATCTGCCCCTGATCGCGCAGGCCCGCCCGATCGGCGCCATGGGCCTCCTCTACAACGACCGGTGCGGATTCTCGACGGAGGAGCGGGCCGTCCTCGTCGCCCTCGGCAGCAGCATCGCGCAGAGCCTGCAGCGCGCCATGCTCTACGAGCAGGAGAAGGACCTCGCCCAGGGACTCCAGCAGGCGATGCTGCCGCGCACCATCCCCAGCGTCCGCGGCGCCGACGTCGCCGTCCGCTACCGCGCCGGATCCGCCGCCGGCTCCCTCGGCCGGGACATCGGCGGCGACTGGTACGACCTCATCCCGCTGCCGGGCGGCCGCGTCGGCGCCGTGATCGGCGACGTCCAGGGCCACGACACGCACGCGGCTGCCGTCATGGGCCAGCTGCGCATCGTGCTGCGGGCGTACGCCGCCGAGGGCCACACCCCGGCCACGGTGATGGCCCGCGCCTCCGTCTTCCTGCACGAACTCGACACCGACCGGTTCGCGACCTGC
Source organism: Streptomyces sp. NPDC002619 (assembly GCF_042889305.1). Lineage (NCBI taxonomy): Bacteria > Bacillati > Actinomycetota > Actinomycetes > Kitasatosporales > Streptomycetaceae > Streptomyces > Streptomyces sp. NPDC002619. Next base: position 37,191 of record NZ_JBIAQV010000007.1, read on the forward strand.
CTGTACGCGGAGGCCGACCTGACCACCGGCGTCGTCCAGGTGGTCCGGGCCGGCCACATCGACCCGCTGATCCGGCACCAGGACGGCGGCTGCCGCCGAGTCACCGTCCATGGCGGACTGCCGCTCGGCCTGTCCGCAGAGTTCGGGCGGCTCGAATACCCGGTCACCGCCATCGAACTCGAACCTGCCCAGACCCTGCTGCTGTGCACCGACGGACTCGTCGAGCAACCCGGCGCCGATCTTGACGACGGCATGGACCTGCTCACCACCCTCATCGCCTCGGGCCCGGACGACGTACGCGAACTCGCCGACCGGCTGATCGAGATGGCCGAGGCACGCGGCGGCGACGACGATGTGGCCCTGCTCCTGCTGCGCCGCCGCGGCCCGGACTCGGTGCAGACCGGCGGCCGGCTCCAGCAGCATGTGGCGCCCGGCGATCCCGAGGCGCTCACCCTGGCCCGGCACATGATCCGCGCCGCGGTCTGCGCCTGGGGCGCCCGGGCCCGCGCCGACGAGATCGAGCTGGTCGCCGACGAACTGATCACCAACGCCCTGATGCACACCGAGGGCTCGGCGATCGTCACGCTCAGGGTGCTCAGCGGCAGCGAGCGCAGACTGCGCGTCGAGATCGAGGACTCCTCCAGCGCCCTGCCGCGCCGCCGCGAGGCTGGGGAGAACGGGGTCTCGGGGCGTGGCCTGCTCCTCGTCGACCGGCTCACCGACGTGTGGGGCGTCGAGGCGCGCGGCGGTGGCAAGTGCGTGTGGTGCGAGTTCCTGATGCCGAACGCGCCTGACTCACCGGACCGCACCGGGCCTGGATGGCACTCTTGACGTATGCCGGAACTCCCCGAGGTGGAAGCCCTCAAGGACTTCCTGACCGAGAACCTGGTCGGCCACGAGATCGTGCGGGTGCTGCCCGTCGCGATCAGCGTCCTGAAGACGTACGACCCGCCGCCCACCGCCGTCGAGGGCCACGAGATCACCGCCGTGCACCGGTACGGCAAGTTCCTGGACCTGGAGACGGACGGCGGTCCGCACTTCGTGACCCATCTGGCCCGCGCGGGCTGGCTCCAGTGGAAGGACCGGCTCCCCGACGGCCCGCCCCGCCCCGGCAAGGGCCCCCTCGCCCTGCGCGTCGCCCTGGAGACCGGCGCGGGCTTCGACCTCACCGAGGCCGGGACGCAGAAACGCCTAGCGGTGTACGTCGTCCACGACCCGCACGACGTGCCCGGCATCGCCCGTCTCGGCCCGGACCCGCTCGCCGCCGACTTCGACGAGTCCCGCTTCGCCGCCCTCCTGAAGGACGAACGCCGGCAGCTCAAGGGCGCCCTGCGCGACCAGAGCCTGATCGCCGGTGTGGGGAACGCGTACAGCGACGAGATCCTGCACGCCGCGAAGATGTCCCCGTTCAAGCTGGCCGCTTCACTCACCCCGGAGGAGACCGGGCGGCTCTACGAGGCGCTGCGCACCACCCTCACCGAGGCGGTCGAACGCTCCCGGGGAGTTGCCGCCGGGCGCCTCAAGGCGGAGAAGAAGAGCGGCCTGCGCGTCCACGGTCGTACGGGCGAGCCCTGTCCGGTCTGCGGCGACACCATCCGCGAGGTCTCCTTCAGCGACTCCTCGCTGCAGTACTGCCCGACCTGCCAGACGGGCGGCAAGCCCCTGGCGGACCGCCGGATGTCCCGGCTGCTGAAGTAGCTGCCTAGGGGGCGTCGAGCGTCACCAGGCGGGCGCCGTCGGCGGTGCGCACCTCGTAGCGGTCGATCTCGTCCGGATGCAGCGCCGAGTCGCCCTCCACGGTGTCCGTCCCCGTGCTGTGGTCGCCCACGGTCCAGCTGGTCACGACCTGCTCCGTGCCGTCTCGGCCGATGGCGACGAGGCGGCACGAGCGCGGTCCCGCCACGTCCTTGACCCGCAGCTCCACATCGCTGCCCCAGTACTTGTCCTCGGCCTTCACCTGCGCCCACACCCCCGTTCGTGCGTCGGTCGCCGCGGTGACCCGGGCGCCGGAGCTCCCGTGACCGGCGTACACGGCGACGCCGGGGCCGGCCACGGCGATCACCACCGAGGCGGCCAGACCGTACAGCAGGCGCCGGCGGCGGGCCCGGTGCCGGACGGCCACCTCGCCGAGGAGGCGGTCCAGGAGTCGGGAGCCGGGCTGGGCCAGGGGGTGCACAAAGCGCGGAGTGGCCCGCCGGTAGAGCAGCAACTGGCGTGCCGTAGGACCGAATTCGGTCACGAGGGCCGTGCAGCGGGGGCACACCATGAGGTGGTCCTCGAAGCGGAAGGCCTCCGCCTCGTCCAGCACGCCGAGCGCGTACGCGCCGACGTCGCGATGCCGATCCTGGGACCTCATGCCGAATCCTCGTGCCGTTGGGTGCGGGTGGGGTTACTCCTTGCTCCCACCGGTACGCACCAGACCGCCGAATCACTCAAGCCACCCGGCAAGTCGGAACCCAGGTGTTCGGAGCCGTACGGCCCGCGGATTGGTCCCGGACCAGAAATCTAGAAAAGATGGATCGCAAGGTGTCCCAGGGGCAGTCCGAGCCGCCAGGCGGGCGTCCACACCTTCGGTCCGTCGTCCTCGCCGACCACCGCCCCGCCGCCCGGAACGGCGTCCAGGTCGGGGGCGAGCAGCTCTGTCTCCTGGAGCCAGCGCCAGGCGTCCGCCGCCAGGTCCAGGTCCGGCGAGGGGCTCGCCGACCGGACCGCCTCGGCGGCGACCTGGGCCATCCGCTCGCGCACCCAGTCCTGCCACGGCTGGTCGTACGCCGTCAGCGAGAGCCAGGTCTCCAGCTGGGAGACGACCCGGATGCCGGACAGTTCGCCGTCGATGTCGGACAGGAAGATGGTCAGTGCCAGCGCGTCACGGCCGGCCCGGAACTCGAAGGAGGTGGGCGGCATCAGGTCGCCGGTCCGCAGCAGTTCGTCCGCGATGTACTCGGCGTACAGCCAGGCCATGGGGACGGTGAGTTCTCCCCCGCCGGTGCCGTCCGTACTCTCTTGACCTCTGTGCAGCATCCCTTCCTGCCTTCCTCCGGTGCCTGCGCGTCGCCCGAACCCGAGCCTCCGGTCCGGAACACGGATGAAGACAGCTGATTGCTCAAACATGGTCCTCAGCAAGGCGCTTTGCGAAGGCTTGACCCGGCCTCCGGTTTCACCGCAGGTCGGCTGCGTAACCCGGAAGCACCCGGCGCAGGGCGCGCAGCGCGTAGTACGCGCGCGACTTCACGGTACCGGGCGGAATCCCCAGCGTCCGAGCGGCCTCCGCAACACTCGCCCCTTGGAAATACACGAGCACCAGGACTTCACGGTGCTCCGGAGTGAGAGTCTTCACAGCCTCGCGGACGTCGAGCGTCGCGGCCGACCGCTCGGCGTGGTCGGCGCACACCCGCGCGTTCTCCAGGATCGCGTCGCCGACCTCCGGCGGCCGCGCCTGCCGGGCCCGCCGCGCGTCGATCGCGAGCCGCCGGCCCACGGTCAGCAGCCAGGGCCGTACGGAGTCGAAGTGGTCGGCGCGCAGCGCCTCGGGATGCTGCCAGGCGCGTACGAGGGTCTCCTGCACGAGGTCCTCGGCGCGCTGCCGGTCCCCGTCGCACAGCCGCAGCAGCAGCGCGAAGAGCGGGCGGCCGTGCTCGCGCTGCAGCGCGGCGAGCTCGTGCTCGGCGGTCGTCGTCCCGTGGGCGAGGGTGGTTCCGGCCGTCATGGCCGTATGGCACCGCAGGGTGCGCCGAGGGGACAGAGTGCGCACAGCGGTCTGCGACGGACGGTCGATCGCGTCGACGAACGGTTCGACGAACGGTCCGTCAGGTCCCGTACGCGACACCGGACGGGCTAATGAGGACGCCGAGACTGTTTGCACCGCGAGCCAGATTCGTACCCATGTGGTCGTACATGAGACATTCCGTACATACGACAAACCTGGGGTGAGCTGATGATCGCACGCAGACGACAGGTGGCCCTGGCCCTGACCGTCCTCCTCGCGGCGGGCGCTGCCTGCCAGGCCGAGAACCGCCCGGAGCGCGCCCCCGGACGCCCGGCCCCCACTTCCGCCGCCCGCGGCTTCACCCTCGTAGCCTCCGGCGACGTCCTGCCGTCCGCCTCGGTCATCGAGCGGGCGAAGTTCGACGCCGGCGGCAACGGTTACGACTTCCGCCCGATGCTGGCCGGGATCGAACCCGTGGTCAGCCGGGCCGATCTGGCGCTGTGCCACATGGAGACGGCGTACGGCGCGAACGGCGCCTACACCGGCTCCCCCCTCTTCAAGTCCCCGCCGGAAGTGGCCGGCGCCCTCGTCGCGACCGGCTACGACGGCTGCTCCACCGCCTCCGAGCACGCCCTCGACGACGGCCCCGCCGGCATCGTGCAAACCCTGGACGCCATGGACCGGGCGGGCCTCAGACACGCAGGCACCGCGCGCACCGCGGACGAGGCGCGCACCGTCACGATCCTCCAGGCCGGCCCGGCCCGGGTCGCGCACATCGCCTACACCGACAACACGAACGCGGGCGCGGTCCCGGCCGATCAGCCCGCGGTCGTGAACCCGCTCGACGTGCAGCGCATCGTCGCCGACGCCCACGCCGCCCGGCAGGCCGGAGCCGACGTGGTGGTCGTGTCCGTGCACTGGGGCACCGCCTGGCAGGACGCCCCCGACCAGCGGCAGCTCACGCTCGCCAAGCAACTGACCGCCGCGCGCACCGGCAGCCGCCCCGACATCGACCTCGTCCTCGGCACCCACGGCCAGGCACCGCAGGCGTTCGAGAAGGTCAACGGCACCTGGGTCGTCTACGGCCTGGGCGCCCAGATCTCCGGCGAGACGACGGGCGGCCAGGGCGCCCAGGACCCGCGCGGCAACCAGTCCACCCTCGGCCGCTTCACCTTCGCCCCGCCCGCCAAGGCCGGCGGCCGCTGGGAGGTGACCCGGGCCGAGTTCGTCCCGCAGATGTACGACCTCGACGCCGGCCGGGTGGTCGACCTCGGCGCGGCGATCGCCAGCGGTGCCGAACTGGTCCCGGTCCGCGACCGCATCCGGGACATCGTGTTCGGCCGGGGCGCGGCCAAGGACGGGCTGATCATGGGGAGTTGAGACGTTGAGACCGGGCGCCGTCAACGCCGGGCCAGCGCGGAGCGCCTGTACGAGTACCCGAAGTAGAAACGCCCGCTTCCAATCCACCACCTGGACCGCCACCGTCCTCGGACCACCCCTCGGCGGCGCCGCGATCGGGCTGTTCGGTCCGGTCGCGACGGTCACGGCCGACGCCGTCAGCCATCTGCTCTCCGCACTCGGCATCCGGGCCGTCGGCGGCGGCGAACCGAGCCCGGCCCGCGCGGACACCCCACGCCTCAAGGCGGGCGACCTCCTCGAAGGCTGGCGCTACCTCCTCACCAGCCCGGCCCTGCGCCCCCTGTGCCTCAACACCGTGCTGGTCAACGGCCTGATCATGGCGGCCGCACCATTGCTCGCCGTCTTCATGCTCGGCCGCCTCGGATTCCCGCCCTGGCAGTACGGCCTCGTCTTCGCCGTCCCCTGTCTCGGCGGCCTGGCCGGCTCACGGCTGGCCCGCCCGCTCGTCGCACGGTTCGGGCGGCGCCGGATTCTGCTGACCACGGGGACGCTGTGGGCGTGCCGACCGGTCGGGCTCGCCTTCGTACGGCCGGGCATCCCCGGCCTGCTCCTCGTCATGGCCGTCGAACCGGAGCTCATCACATGCGCGGGCGTCTTCGACCCGGTCTTCGCCACCCAGCGCCTCGATCCGACCCCGGCCGACCGGGTCACCCGTACGCTCTCCGCCTGGTCCGTCACCAGCAAGGCCACCATCGCCGCCCTGACCGCACTGTGGGGCGTCCTGGCCGGGCTCACCGGCCCGCGCACCGCGCTCGGCCTCGCCGGGGTCCTGCTCCTCGCGACCCCGCTCCTGCTGCGGGAGGGCGGCGCGTCCGCTACGGCACGACCGTCACCGGCCACCGCCCCGCCTTCACCAGCCGGATCGCCACCGAGCCGATGATCCGGTGCCCGGCCTGCTCCGAGGCGCCCACCACGACCGCGTCCGCCTTCAACTCGTCCGCCGCCTTCACCAGACCGTTGTACGGGTCCCCGCGGAAGGTGTGGAACTCCCAGCGCACATCGAATATCCCCTTGACCCGCTCGGCCGCGGCCCGGATCTCACCGATCAGCTCCTCCGCGATCTCGTCGGTCGTCTCCGCCACCGGCGCCCCGAGCGCCGCCCCCGCGGCCAGCACCGGCTGCACATACACGACGGCCAGCAGCGCGCGCTGCCGCCGCGCCAGGCCACCGGCGTAGGACGTGGCGCGCAGTGAGGAGTCGGAGCCGTCCAGGCCGACCACGATGACCTTGGGCCCGTCCGTGCCCCGCTCGAACTGGTGCGAGTGCTGTTCCGTCACGCTCGTCAGGCTATCGGAAACCGCAGGTCCCGCCCCCGGCCGGGACCGCTCGACGGGCGAGCGGCCCGCGGCCTTCCTACAGTCGGAACATGGGTGCTGCCGTGGAGTCCGCCAGGGGGAAGGACGCCACGGGTCCGATACGACCGCACGCGGGCCACCGGCTCGCCCGGGTGCCCGAGGTCTTCGCCACGTTCTTCGGCGCCCTCGGTGTGCTCTGCGCCCTGCTCGCCTTCATCGCCCCCCTGCGGGCCCCGCTCCGCCCACTGGTCCGCGCGCTCGACCTGCTCATCGTCCCCGTCAGCGCCAACCTCGCCTACGCCGTCTTCCTGTTCCTGCTGGCCGCCGCGACCGCAGCACGCAAGAAGGTCGCCTGGTGGCTGGTCGTCGTCTATCTCGGCCTGGTGGTCCTCAGCGACGTCCTCGGCCTCGCACTCGGCCTGTACGCCGCGTCGCTCCCGTCGCTGATCGTCTGCGGTCTCGCCCTGGTCGTCCTGGTCGTGGCCCGGGGGGAGTTCTACGCCGCCTCCCGCCGCGGCGCCGTCCTACGGGCCCTCGCCGTCCTGCTCGCCGGACTCGTGGTGGCGATCCTGGCCGGCTGGGGACTGGTCGCGCTGTTCCCCGGCACGCTCCCCGAGGGCCAGCATCTGGCCTGGGCCGCCGACCGGGTCTGCGGCGGACTGGTCTCCAGCAGCTCCTTCGACGGCCGCCCGCCGCACCAGATCACCTTCCTGCTCGGCCTGTTCGGCGCCCTCGCGCTGCTCAACGCCGCCGCCGCCCTGTTCCGCTCACAGCGACTGGAGGCGGCCCTGCACGGCGACGAGGAGGCCCGCATCCGCGCCCTCCTCACGGCGTACGGCGAGGACGACTCCCTCGGCTACTTCGCCACCCGGCGCGACAAGGCCGTCGTCTTCTCGCCCAGCGGCAAGGCCGCCGTCACCTATCGCGTCGAGGCCGGAGTGTGCCTCGCCAGCGGCGACCCCGTCGGCGACCGCGAAGCCTGGCCGCACGCCATCGCCGCCTGGCTGGACGTGGCCCGACGGCACGCCTGGGCCCCTGCCGTGATGGGCGCCTCGGAGGACGGCGCCCGTGCCTGGGCCCGCGCCGGGCTCGGCGCGCTCCAGCTCGGCGACGAGGCGATCGTGCACGTGGCCGACTTCGACCTGAGCGGCCGTGACATGCGCGTCACCCGCCAGGCCGTGCACCGCGTGAGGCGCACCGGTGCCGGCTGCCGCGTGCGCCGCCACGAGAGCCTCACCGATGCGGAGATGGAGGAGGTCGTCGAGAGAGCCGACGCCTGGCGTGACACCGAGACCGAGCGCGGCTTCTCCATGGCCCTGGACCGGCTCGGCGACCCTGCCGACGGCGCCTGTCTGCTCGTCGAGGCCCTCGGTGAGGACGGCCGGCTCCTCGCCCTGCTCTCCTTCGTGCCCTGGGGCACCGATGGCGTCTCCCTCGACCTGATGCGCCGCGACCGCACCGCCCCCAACGGCGTCATGGAGTTCATGGTCGCCGAGCTGTGCGCCGCCGCCCCGAAGCTCGGCGTCCGCCGGATCTCCCTCAACTTCGCCGTGTTCCGCTCCGTGTTCGAGGAGGGCGCCCGCATCGGCGCCGGACCGGTCCTCAGACTCTGGCGCCGCCTGCTGCTGTTCCTGTCCCGGTGGTGGCAGCTGGAGGCCCTCTACCGCTCCAACGCCAAGTACCACCCCGAGTGGTACCCGCGCTTCCTCTGCTACGGCGAGGCCGCCTCCCTGGCCCGCATCGGCCTCGCCTCGGGAATCGCCGAGGGCTTCGTCGCCGTACCGTCGCTGCGCACCCTGTGGGGCCGGGGACATCCGAAGACCGGGCAGCGGCCCGCGATCACCGTGGGCCTGCCGCTCACGGCGGCGCCCGGTCCCGACGGAGGGGGCGGGACCGGGCCCGCCGCACCGGACGTGGGCCTGCCCGACCAGGTCCGCGTACGGCACCACAAGCTCGACCGGCTGCGTGCGTCCGGCACCGACCCCTACCCCGTGGGCCTGCCACCGCCCACCCACACCCTCGCCGAGGTCCGCGAGGGAGATCAGGTCACGGTCGCCGGCCGGATCATGCTGGTCCGCGACTTCGGCGGCATCGTCTTCGCCGTCCTGCGCGACTGGTCCGGTGACCGCCAACTCGCCCTGACCCGTGCCGAGTCGGGCCCCGCCCTGGACCGCTTCACCGCCGACACCGACATCGGCGACCAGATCACCGCCACCGGCCGCGCAGGCCACAGCGACAAAGGCGAGCCGACCGTCTTCGTCACCTCCTGGCAGCTCACCGGCAAGTGCCTGCGCCCCCTGCCCGACAAGCACCGCGGCCTCGCGGACCCCGAGGCCAGGGTCCGCATGCGCTCCCTCGACCTGGTCACCAGACCCGCCGCCCGCGAGGTGGTCCGGGCCCGCTCCACCGCCGTACAGGCCCTGCGCCAGGGCCTCCTGGACCGCGGCTTCCTCGAGGTCGAGACCCCGATCCTGCAGCAGATCCACGGCGGCGCCAACGCCCGCCCCTTCACCACCCACATCAACGCCTACGACCTCGACCTCTATCTGCGCATCGCCCCCGAGCTGTATCTCAAGCGGCTGTGCGTGGGCGGCCTGGAGAAGGTCTTCGAACTGGGACGCACCTTCCGCAACGAGGGCGTCTCCTACAAGCACAACCCCGAGTTCACGATGCTGGAGGCCTATCAGGCCCACGCCGACTACGACGTGATGCTCGACCTCGCCCGCGAGCTGATCCAGGGCGCCGCCACCGCTGCCTTCGGCCGCCCGGTCGCCCGCAAGGACGACGAGGAGCACGACATCTCCGGGCGCTGGCCGGTCAGGACGGTGTACGGCGCGCTCTCCGAGACGCTCGGGGAGGAGATCGGCCCCGGCACCGGCCTCGCCCTACTGCACCGGCACTGCGAGCGGGCCGGCGTGCCTTACACCCCGGACGACGGACCCGGCGACGTCGTCCTCGAGATGTACGAACGTCTCGTCGAGGAACGGACCGGACCGCCCACCTTCTACAAGGACTTCCCGACCGACGTCTCCCCGCTCACCCGGCAGCACCGCACCGACCCGCGCCTGGCCGAGCGCTGGGACCTCGTCGCCTTCGGCACCGAGCTGGGTACCGCCTACTCCGAACTGACCGACCCCGTCGAACAGCGCCGCCGCCTCACCGCCCAGTCGCTGCTCGCCGCCGGGGGAGACCCCGAGGCCATGGAGCTGGACGAGGACTTCCTCGACGCCCTGGAGTACGCGATGCCGCCCACCGGCGGACTCGGCATCGGAGTCGACCGGACGGTCATGTTCCTCACCGGTCTGACGATCCGCGAGACGCTGCCCTTCCCGCTGGTCCGACGCCGCTGACCGGACACGGTACTGCTCCGACCGGGTGTTTTCCTGCCGCCGACCGGTGTCCGGGTGGTGCACCGGTGCCCTGGGAGGCGACTGATGAGTCATGCAGAAGGATCAGTTGTTCACGCGGCGCCAGGCCTTGCTCGCCGGCGCCGCCGCCGTGGGGGCGGCGGGCACCGCCGGCCTTCTCCTGTCCGGTTCCGGCGACACCGCTCCCGCACGGCCGAGCGGACCCGCCGCAGGTCCGCCGGCTCGTCCCCCGCTCAGCTCCTCCGCCTTCCGGCTCAGTCCCGCGGCCGGTGACGTACCCCTGCGTGCCACCCCCGGACGCACACCCGTGCGGCGCGAGCCGATCCTGCGCATGTCCGGGCGCGGCCGTCACATGCTGCTCACGTTCGACGACGGCCCCAACCCCGACTACACCCCGCACATCCTGGACACCCTCACGGAGTACGACGTCCGCGCCACCTTCTTCGTCTGCGGTGGGATGGCCGACCGGAACCGTGACCTGCTGGCCCGCATGGCCGACGAGGGCCATATCGTCGGCAACCACACCTGGACCCACCCGCAGCTCAACCTGCTCAAGCGCTCCCGGATCCGGGACGAGATCGAACGCACCAGCGACCTCATCGAGAAGGCCTACGGGGACCGTCCTCAGTGGTTCCGCGCGCCCTACGGGGCCTGGAACCGGAATGTCTTCGAACTGGGCGCCGAGATGGGCATGGAGCCGGTTGGCTGGACGGTCGACAGCCTCGACTGGACCGTGCCCGGCACCCGCACCATCATCGACCGGATCGAGAACGGCGCCGCCCCCGGTGTCGTGGTGCTCTCCCACGACGCCGGGGGCGACCGCTCCGAGACCGTCAGCGCACTGCGGCAGTACCTGCCCCGACTGCTGGACGACGGCTACCACCTGACCGTCCCCAGGCGGCGGCTCAGCTGACCGCCCACCGCCCACCCGGCCGGGGCACGCTTCAGCGGACCTCGACCAGGCGGGCGAAGACGACGACGTTGCCGTCGTAGCCGTTCTGCTGGGAGAAACCTCCACCGCACGTGATGATCCGCAGCTCCGGCGTGCCCTTGGAGGCGTAGACACGGTCGCCGGGGAAGTTGTTCTTCCCGAAGACCTCGATGCCGTAGGCCTCGAACACGGCGGTCTTCCCGTCCTTGCGCCGGATCTCGACGCGACTTCCCTTCCTGAGAGCCCCGAGCCCGTAGAACACGGCGGGGCCCGACTTGTTGTCGACGTGGCCGACGACCACCGCGGTGCCCTTCTCACCGGGCGAGACCGCGCCGGTGAACCAGCCGGCCAGGTTCGGGTTCTCGGGCGGCGGCGCGGCGACCCAGCCGTCCGTGTCCAGGCCGACGGGCACTATGGGCGCGTCGACCTGGATCGAGGGGATCCTGACCCGGTCGACGGCCGAGAACGGCAGCGGCTGCGGGGTCTTGGCGAAGTCGGCGCCCGGAACGGCGCTGTCGGCCGCGGCGGCCTGCGCGGGCTGCGGCGGTCCGACGTCGAACTCCCCGGAACCGTTCCGAATGAGCGCGAGCCCGGTCAGCAGAACAAGCGCTATCACGCCCCACGGGGCACGCTTCCGCCGCCGCTCCTCCTCTTCCGCAAGCTCGGGCAGCCCGGACGCAAACATTCGACATCCCCTCTCGACACGGCCGTCGCCGCGTCAGTTCGCGCATACGAGAACGCTAAGTCCCGTTCGGTCCGGCGGCGACGGGGGCGGGAGCGAACGGGTGGCTCCCGGGCCTTTTGGTGCGCCATCCGAGTTGCCGCCGACAGGAAATTTTCTGACGGTGTGTGACCTGCGACAATATCCGATTGTGCGGTTGTCCGACGGCGTGTCAGCTCACCAGGACGGACCATTCTCGAAATGCGGGCGTGTTCCCGGCATCTGAGGGTCTAGTCGGGAGGTGCTTTCTCGCCGATAGACCGGGGACGGGACCCGGGGCGCCTCCTGCGGAGGATGACATGGGACACACACGCGCCGTGGCGGCCGCGGCCCTCGCGGTCGCCGCCATCGGCCTCACCACCCCGGCGGCCGTCGCGGACGGCATGGGCAACGGGGGCGGACCCAGCAGCACCGACTTGGGCGGCACCGCCGTCATTCCCGGCGGCACCGGCGTCATCCCCGGGGGGAGCAACGTCGGCGGCGTCGCCGTCATTCCCGGGGGGAACAACGGGTTCAACAACGGGTTCGGGTTCAACAACGGGTTCGGGTTCAACAACGGCTTCAACAACGGGTTCGGGAACAACTACGGCTTCAACAACGGGTTCGGGAAAAACAACGGCTTCAACAACGGGTTCGGGTTCAACAACGGCTTCAACAACGGGTTCGGGAACAACAACGGCTTCAACAACGGGTTCGGGAACAACAACGGCTTCAACAACGGGTTCGGGAACAACAACAACGGTTTCCGGCCCGGCAACAACAATGGGTTCGGCAACAACAACGGGTTCGGGCCCGGCAACTTCGGGTTCGGCAACAACAACGGGTTCGGGCTGGGCAACAACAACGGGTTCGGCAACAACAACGGGTTCGGGCCCGGCAACAACTTCGGGAACTTCCCCCGGAACATCGTCGCCCAACCCAGAGTGATCGCGAGCGGTGGCCGGCTCGCCATCACCGTGGAAGGCTGCCGGGGCGGCGGCACCGCGTCCTCTCGCGCCTTCCGCAGCACGTTCCTGTCGCCCTTCAACGGCAACAACGACATCGCGAGGGGCTTCGCTACCATCAACAACGGTGCCAGGCCGGGCTCGTACGACATCAGGGTCGACTGCAACGGGCGCACCCTGACCCGCCCGGACGCCTTCACCGTGCTTGGCGGTGTCCACGGCGGCCTGGGTGGCGCGTCCTCCTCCGGGGCGACCCCGACCGACGTGGCCATCGGCGGCGGCCTGGTCTCGTCGGCCGTGCTCGGCGGCGGTGTGTTCTGGCTGCGCCGCCGGCACGAGAAGCGGATCTGACCCTTCGACCCTGCGGGGAACGAGTCGCACGGTGACAGGCCGTCGCCCCGATTCCGTCAGGAACCGGGCCGGCGGCCTGTGCGGCGCCGGCCGTGCGGATGTCCGCCGGTGGCTATGCATCGCCCTCACCGCCGCGTCCGCATGCGAAGCGGTACGCCGCGCCGACCGAGCCGGCCACGAGCGCGGCCCCCAGACCTATCTCCCGGAGGTCGAACCCGGCGAGACTGCCGCCCTCACCGGCTTGGACGGCCCGCGGCACCTGCTGGATCGGTGCAGGGTCCTGTTGGACCGATTCGGGCACCTGTTGGACCGGTTCGGGCACCTGCGGAACAGGTGCGGGGGCCTGCCCAACAGGTGCGGGTGCCAGCGGAACAGGTGCGGGCTGCCGGTCACCGCTCGCCTCCCGGCCGAGGTTGGACCGGCCGTCCGCGATGGTGAGGTTCGTCGAGCCGCTCACGCCGTCGCAGTTGAACGTCACCGGGTACGCCGCCCCCGCGCGGACGTCCGCGTCAACGGTGGCCGTGACCGACGACCGCCCCTGGGGGATGCGGATCGTGTCGAAGATGCCGGAGGAGACCGTCGCGATGTCCTTGCAGCCGTCGGCACGGTTCAGGAGCAGCGTGACCTTGCCGCCCGCCACGATGGTGGTCGGATCGACGTGGAAGCCGTACGGCGTGACGTCGTGGCTGCTGCCGCCGCCGTCGTCCGCGACGGCGACCGTTGCGGACAGGGCGAGGGCACCGGCGCCCAGCAGCGCGGCCGGGGCGACGCGTATCGCGCGCATGCTGTGCCCTCCTGTCCCCGAGGAGCAGCCGCGGACTTGGTTCCGCTCGTGCCGGAATGCACCTCGATGACCGGAACGCTAGGAAGTCGCGCGTGTCGGCGCGATCGGGGTAGCGCGAATGGGGCACATATGTGGGCCGGACGGGCGAATTCAGGACCCGCGGACGGGGGACACACCGGCGTGGCGGTGTCGTCCCCCGGGCCTTTGGTGCGTCGGCGCCGTCAGACCTTGATGTGCGGGAAGAGATGCAGGAACGGCTGGGCCGTCGCCCTGATGCCTCGGCTGTAGGGGGCGTCGAAGTCCCAGATCAGGAACAGCATGAATGTGATCGTCGCCGTGAACAGCCCGGCGAGGACCAACTCCCGTTTCGTACGCCGGATCTGCAGCGCGAAGACCATGCCGACGGTGATCGCGGCACCGGCGATCAGCCCGATCCACACCACCCCTGGCATCGTCGCCCCGGTCGAGTCGGCCCGGGCACTGCGCGCCTGGTCCACCGCGGCCACCTGGTCGAGGAGCGGCTGATAGGCCTGTGCCTCGAAGTCCGACTTCGGTTGGTAGTCGGTGACGTCCCGGCGGATGCGGCCGAGCAGTTCGGTGCCGGTCTGCGTGAGATGGCCGCGCTCCGTCATCGTCGTCCACTCCGTGTGTACGACGTGTCCGACATAGGCGTTGACATCGGCCCGAATGCCGTCACGGACACCGGGTGGATAGACCCGGACCCGCTCCGAGATCTCGTGCAGCGCCTGGGCCTCCGCCTGGACGTGGTCCTGGGCGGCGCTGCGCGCCTCCCATACCCCCGCGACGGCCAGACCGAGGACGATGGCGTACACGACGCCGATCCACATCGTCATGTACTCGATCACGTCCGGGGTCTCGCTGGGGTCGTCGTCGTCCGAGGCCGTGCGGTGCCGTACGAGGGTGATGACGACCACCACGGCGCAGGCGGCCAGCATCGCGAGGACGAGAACAAGCCAATCCGACAACTGATGCCTCCAGGAATGAACGGTCGACGGCTCAGCGTGGCCGCAGTGCGGCGACGGCGGCGATCGCGGGGACGGTGATGAGCAGGACGTAGGTGACCGGGGACGTCCGGTCGTGTGCCGGGCTTGCGGCGGGTTCGGGCTTGTACCGCGGGTAGCTCACGGGGGCCGCAGTGGGGCGGGGGACGGGTCTGGGCGGCGGTGGCGGCGGCTTGCGTGCCGGGATCGGCGTCGGCGTCGGCGGCGGGGTGGGCGCAGGGGCCGGCGGCAGCGCGCGGGGCGGCGGCGGGGTCGGCTTCGGCGGGGACTTGGGCGTGGGTCTCGGCGTCGGCGTGAGCTTCGGGGCCGGCGGCGGGGTCGGTGGAGGCGTCGGTGTGGGTGTCGGACGCGGCGGAGGCGTCGGCGGCGGACAGGCCGGCGACGCCTGCCAGGAGTCACCGGCGACGGCCACCGCCGTGATGCCGTCCGGGCCCGTCGAGGCATACGCGCACGCGTCGGCCCTCACCGTGCCGACCGGGCAGCCCACGAGGATCCACGTCAGCGTCACGAGGGCCAACACCCTTGTGACCGGCGGAAATCGGGTCGTTTCTGGTCCATGCACGACCGAGATCATGGAGCGCGCGGAGGCACCTCATGCCGCTGAGCCGGGGGGTTGACCCGAAGGGGGGACGGCCGGTGAACGGCGCCTTGACGGGCGAGGGCGGGGCGGGAGTGTCACAGGAGCCGGAAAGAAATTCGTGCGCCCGTTGAACACACCGCCCCGTCACGTCCGTACCCAGTGTCGTGCGGCAGCGCAGTGGTCGCCGCAACATCCAGGCGATAATGGGGAGTTGACGATGAAGACCTCCTGGCGGACCGCCTCATTGGTGGCGACGGCCGCTTCGGTGCTGGCCCTGACCACGGCCTGCGGTCAGGACAATGCCACCACTCCGTCGTCGGCGGCCCAGAACGTCGGTGCCACGGCCGCGGCGGGCGATTACGGCAGCGTCGGCACCGGAACCGGTGTGGGCAACGGTTACGGCGCCGACGGCAGTCAGAGTTCGAGCTCCCCGACCCCGGCGAGCCCCGCGGGCCAACTGTCCGTGGCCACCAACCCCGAGCTGGGCAAGGTGCTGTCCGACGAGTCCGGTCTCACCCTCTACCGTTTCGACGCGGACACCGCAAAACCGCCCAAGTCGAATTGCGACGGCGACTGTGCCACCACCTGGCCGCCGGTCCCCGCGGACGACGCCACGGCCGGCGCCGGCATCGACAAGGCGCTCCTCGGCGAGGTCACCCGAGCCGACGGCACCAAGCAGCTGACCGTCGGCGGCTGGCCCGCCTACCGTTACGCGAAGGACCTCAACGCCGGTGACGTGGGCGGTCAGGGCGTGGGCGGCAAGTGGTTCGCGCTCGCCCCCGACGGCAAGAAGGCGAAACTGTCCGACCTGCCCGGCCTGTCCACCCGCAAGGACCCCGAGCTCGGCGAGATCGTCGTCGACAAGAACGGGATGACGGTCTACCGCTTCCTCAAGGACAAGGCCTGGCCCGAGTCCGTCTCGAACTGCACCGGAGCCTGCCTCGAGAAGTGGCCCGCCGTCGCCCCGGTGAACGCGAACGACACCAAGGGCGTGCAGAAGAAGGGCCTGATGGGCTTCACCCGCCCCGACGGCACCAAGCAGATGACCGTGAACTGCTGGCCCATCTACACCTTCTCCGGGGACTCGGCCCCCGGTGACACCAACGGTCAGGGCGTCGGCGGCACGTGGTACGCCGTGGCGCCCGACGGCAAGCCGGTCGGCGCGCCCAAGTAGAGATCACCTCCCCAGGGTTAGTTCACTCAAGGCGCCCGTCCCCAGGTCCGCCCCCTCCGCACCGCGGGGAGGGGGCGGACCGTTGGCATGGACCCGGAGCGTCCAGGCGAAACCGTCGGCGACAAGGCATGACCGGGAACGGATGGTCAATTTCCGTTTCGGGTCGCTCCGTTGGCGGGCGATCAGTAGCCTCAGCTCGAACACCGGATCGCCTGTCCCTGTCGCCTACGCCTTGGAGCGATACATGGAACGTCCCGCCTGGGCCCCACGGAGCATCGACATCTCGGTGCCGAGCGTTTCGCGTATCTATGACTTCTACCTGGGCGGTTCGCACAATTTCGAGGTCGACCGCGAGGCGGCCCGCAAGGCCATGGAATTCCTGCCGGGGCTTCCGAAGATCATGCAGGCGAACCGGGCGTTCATGCGCCGCGCGGTGCGTTTCGCCGTCGACGAAGGCATCGACCAGTTCCTCGACATCGGCTCCGGCATCCCCACGTTCGGCAACGTCCACGAGGTCGCCCAGGCCCAACTGGCCGGCTCCCGCGTCGTGTACGTCGACCATGACCCGGTGGCCGTGGCGCACAGCCAGGCGGTCCTGGAGGGCAACGACGACGTCGACGTGGTGGCCGCCGACCTCCGCAAGCCCCACGAGATCCTGTCGAGCCCCCAGGTCGAGCGCCTAATCGACCTGAATCGGCCAGTGGCGCTGCTTCTCGTTGCCATACTGCACTTCGTGGAAGACGCGGACGACCCCTACGCTGCGGTGGCGGAGCTGAGCCAGGCACTGGCGCCCGGCAGCCTCCTGATCCTCACGCATGCCTCGTACGAGGGAATCCCGTTGCCGGCGGAGCGGGCCGAGGGCGCGGTGGACGTGTACAAGGACATTCGCAACCCGCTGATCATGCGCTCGCGCGACGAGATCGCGCGGTTCTTCAAGGGGTACGACATGGTGGAACCCGGACTGGTGCCGATGCCGCACTGGCGGCCGCAGACGGCGCCGGAGGACGAGGACCCGTATGCCTTCTCCGGGTTCGGCGGCGTGGGGCGTACGGCGTGAGCGCGGAGCCGGACGGGCCGGAGGACAGACTGCGCCGGTTCGCGACGATCTGGAGCCGGGCCGTCTTCCCGGTGACCTCGACGTCGCTGACCCGGCCGGAGCTCGAGGAGCAACTCCTGCCGCTCGCCCGCCGGTTGAGCACGTCGCTGCGGCGGCGCGGCTTCGAGGCCGACGAGGCGAAGGCGGTCGGTGCCGCGCTGATCGACGCGCACTGCACCGACCCCGAGGCGCTCAGCCGCACCCTGGACTGCGTCGACGCCTACCTGGTGCTCTACTGCGGCGAAGACGGACCCCAGGACGAGCTGCGGATGCGCTCCTCGCGGCTGCAGCACGCCATGGCCGCCGGGTTCGCCGAGGCGCTGCGCGACCGCACGCTGGCCGAGCAGGAGGCCATCGCCCAGGCCGCGTTGCGCGCGCAGGGCGTCGTCGCGCAGGCGCTGCACGCCAGCGAGGCCCGCTTCCGCGCGTTGTTCGAGGGGGCGGCGATAGGGATCGGCATCGCCGACCTGGAGGGCAACGTGCTCCAGGTCAACGAGGCGCTGCTGCGCATGTTCGGGCTCACCGAGCAGTCGCTGCGCGGCCGCCGGGTGCCGGCCTGGTCGCACCCCGATGACGCCCCACAGACCTGGCGGCTGTACGACGAGCTGGTGCGCGGCGAGCGCGAGCACTACCACGTGGAGAAGGCATTCAACCGCCCTGACGGAACGGTCCTGTGGACCAATCTGACCGTCTCCCTGCTGCGCGACGCCGACGGCAACCCGGAGTACCAGCTGGCCCTCATGGAGGACACCACCGAGCGGCGGCTGCTCAATCTGCGGCTGCGCTACGAGGCCACGCACGACGCGCTCACCGGACTGCCCAACCGCACCCTGTTCTTCGAGCGCCTGGAGAAGGCGCTGGGCGCCGGCGAGGGCCAGCGCTTCGGGCTGTGCTATCTAGACCTGGACGGCTTCAAGACTATCAACGACAGCCTCGGTCACGCGGCGGGCGACCGGCTGCTCGTCGAGGTCGCCGACCGGCTGCAGGCCTGCGCCACCGCGCCCGGTGAGATGGTCGCCCGGCTCGGCGGCGACGAGTTCGTGGCGCTGACCACCGGGCCCGCTACCGAGCGCGAGGTCGACGAGCTGGCCGAGCGCATCATGCACGCGCTCGTCACTCCGGTCAGCATCGACGGTCGCGACCTGCTCGTGCGCGGCAGCATCGGCGTCGTCGAGGGCCCGGCGGGCGAGCGCACTCCGGCCGAGGTGCTGCGCAGCGCCGACATCACCATGTACCGGGCCAAGTCGGCGGGCGGCAACCGCTTCGAGCTGGCCGACCCCGAGGCGGACGCCCGCGCCATCACCCGGCACGGGCTGACCACGGCGCTGCCCGCGGCCCTGGACCGGGGCGAGTTCTTCATCGAGTACCAGCCGCTGGTCCACCTCGGCGACGGCAGTGTCCGCGGCGCCGAGGCGCTCGTGCGCTGGCTGCATCCGCAGCACGGCGTCCTCGGCCCCGACCGGTTCATCCCGCTCGCCGAACACACCGGTCTCATCGTGCCGCTCGGCCGCTGGGTCCTGGAGGAGTCGGTGCGTCAGGCCCGCGAGTGGCGGGAGCGGTACGTCACGGCCGACGGCCCGCTGCGCATCAACGTCAACCTGTCCCCGTGCCAGCTCAGCCACCCCGGTCTGGTCCAGGACACGGTGGAGATCCTCGAGCGCACGGGCGTCCAGCCGGACTCGCTGTGCCTCGAGGTCACGGAGTCGGCCCTCATCGGTGCCGACGACGACCTCCTCAAGCCGCTGCGCCGGCTCGCGGAGATGGGCGTGGACATCGCCCTGGACGACTTCGGCACGGGCTATTCGAACCTCGCCAACCTGCGCCGCCTGCCGGTGCGCGTCCTCAAGCTGGACCGGTCCTTCACCGAGAGCATGCAGCGCTTCCCGGTGGACCCGGTCGACCTCAAGATCGTGGAGGGGATCGTTTCTCTCGCCCACAGCCTCGATCTGGCGGTCACCGTGGAGGGCGTGGAAACGGGCGCCCAGGCCGAGCAACTCCGCATACTCGGCTGCGACACGGCCCAGGGCTGGTACTACGCCCGCCCGGGCCCGCCGGAGCGGCTGCACGACCTGGCGCTGGTGGACGCGACGGGCTGAATGGCTTGTCCTGTGTAGCCGTCGCGGGCCTGGCAGTGTGGCTGCCGGGCCCGTTCCGTGCGCGGTCGTACCCCGATCCCTACCGAAGGAGCCGACGACATGGGCAACGAACTCCAGGGCAGGACCGCCGTCGTGACCGGCGCGAGCAAGGGCATCGGACTCGCGGTGACCGAGGCGCTGGTCGGCGCGGGAGCGAGTGTGGTCGCCGGGTCCCGTACGTCGTCGAAGGACCTGGACGTGCTGGTGGATCAGGGCTCGGTGACCTGGGTGCCCGTCGACCTGAGCGAGCCCGCCGCGGCCGAGCAACTGGTCGCGGCCGCCCGGGGTCGCGTGGACATCCTGGTCAACAACGTCGGCACGGCCCCGCCCCGCACCGGTGGCTTCTTGACGGTCACCGACGAGGAGTGGCAGCGGACGCTCGATCTGAACTTCCTCGCGGCCGTGCGGGTCACCCGCGCCGCCCTGCCGCCGATGCTCGAAGCGGGCCGGGGCTCGATCGTCACGATCGCCTCCGTCAACGCCACGCTGCCCGACCCGCTGGTGATCGACTACAGCGCCGGCAAGGCCGCCCTGGTCGCCTTCTGCAAGGCCCTGTCCAAGGAGGTCGGCCCCAAGGGCATCCGCCTCAACACGGTGAGCCCGGGTCCGGTCGAGACGGATCTGTGGCTCGGCGGGGGCGGGGTGGCCCACACCGTGTCGGCCGCGGCGGGCAGCTCACCCGAGGACGTCGTGGCCGGGGCGAAGTCGTCCATGGTCACCGGCCGCTTCACCAAGCCACAAGAGGTGGCGGAGCTGGTCGTGTTCCTGGCAGGGGACCGTGCAGCCAACATCACCGGCAGCGATTTCGTGATCGACGGTGGCCTCATCCCGACCTGGTGATCACCGCTCGAGCAGCATCCGCTGAAGCTCACGCGCCGCCCGCGGCGGAGCCACGTCGCTGCGGTGCGCCAGACCGATCGCCCGGTGCAGCCCGGGTCGGGCCAGCGGAGTGACCCGCAGCCCCCGCCCCGATCGCGTGGCGACCATCTGCGGCACCACGGCGAGGCCCAGCCCCGCCCGCACAAACCCGAGCACCGCGTCCATCTCGCCCCCCTCCACCGCGAGCGTCGGCTCGAAGCCCTCCGCACGGCAGGCCGCCACGGTCAGCTCCCGCAGGTCGTAGCCGTGCCGGAACATCACCAGGCGCTCACCCTCCAGGTCGGCGATCCGCACGTGCCGCCCGCCCCGGCCGGGCGGCTGCGCCTCCGGTGACGACACCACCACCAGGTCCTCGCGCAGCAGTTCCACCGTGGTCAGGGCGGGGGACGGGGTCGGCAGAGGCAGGACGATCAGGGCGAGGTCGAGGGCACCGCGAGCGAGTTCCCGTACGAGGTCGTGGGAGCCGCCCTCCTCGATCAGCAGCCGGATGCCCGGATAGCGGTCGTGGAAGGCGCGCAGCACATCGGGCAGCAGGCCGGTGCACAGACTCGGCGTGGCGCCCAGCCGGATCCGGCCGCTGCGCAGCTGCACCAGCTCCTGCACCTCCTGCCGGGCCGTGTCCGCGTCGGCCAGGATCCGCCGGGCCAGCGGCAGCAGCGCCTCGCCCGCGTCGGTGAGCGTGATGTTGCCCCGCGCCCGCAGGAAGAGATCCGCCCCGAGCTCCCGCTCCAGCGCCTTGATCTGCTGGGACAGCGACGGCTGCGCGACATGGACCAGTTCGGCGGCCCGGGTGAAGTGCCGGGTCTCGGCGACCGCCACGAAGTACTGGAGCTGATGGAAGTGCACCAAGCCACCATAGCTCTGGCCTATGGAAACGAGGGATTCCATGTCTTGGACCGATGGGGCCGTTCGGCCCTAGCGTGCTGAGTCATGGCACTGGCAACGCGGACGGACCGACGGCCGTCCATGGCGCGCACGATGTGGGACAGCTCCGTCGGCAAGAAGGCCGTGATGGCGGTCAGCGGGCTGATCATGCTGCTCTACCTGGTCGTCCACATGATCGGCAACCTGAAGATCTACTTCGGGGCGGGCGACTTCAACTACTACGCCCACTGGCTGCGCACCATCGGCGAGCCGTTCATGCACTATGAGTGGACGCTGTGGATCATCCGCGTCGTCCTGGTGGTCGCCGTGGTCGCCCACGCCACGTCCGCGTACCAGCTCAGCAGGCGTGACATCAAGGCGCGCCCCACCAAGTACGTGCACAAGAAGCCGAGCGCGAGTTACGCCACGCGCACCATGCGCTGGGGCGGGATCATCCTCGGCCTGTTCATCGTCTGGCACATCCTGGACCTGACCACCGGCACCGTGCACTCCGGCGGCTTCCAGGAGGGGCACCCGTACCAGAATGTCGTGGACACCTTCTCCACCTGGTACGGCAACGTGATCTACATCGTCGCGATGCTCGCGCTCGGCCTGCACATCCGGCACGGCTTCTGGAGCGCCGCCCAGACCCTCGGCGCCAGCAGCCGCACCCGCGCCCTGAAGACCGTCGCCGACGTTCTCGCGCTGCTGCTCACGGCCGGCTTCATCGCCGTACCCGTGGGCGTCATGACCGGAGTGGTGAGCTGACATGACTACCTACGTGGACTACGAGACCGGCGCGCCCGTCACCGACGGCAAGGCGCCCTCAGGACCGATCAACGAGCGCTGGGACACACGCCGTTTCGAGGCCAAGCTGGTCAACCCGGCCAACCGGCGCAAGCACACGGTGATCGTCGTCGGTACCGGCCTCGCGGGCGGCTCCGCCGGTGCCACCCTTGCCGAACAGGGCTACCACGTCGTCCAGTTCTGCTACCAGGACTCCCCGCGCCGCGCCCACTCGATCGCTGCGCAGGGCGGCATCAACGCCGCGAAGAACTACCGCAACGACGGCGACTCCGTCCACCGCCTCTTCTACGACACCGTCAAGGGCGGCGACTTCAGGGCGCGCGAGTCCAACGTCCATCGCCTGGCCCAGATCTCGGTCGAGATCATCGACCAGTGCGTGGCGCAGGGCGTGCCGTTCGCCCGGGAGTACGGCGGTCTGCTCGACACCCGCTCCTTCGGCGGCGTCCAGGTGTCGCGCACGTTCTACGCCCGCGGCCAGACGGGCCAGCAGTTGCTGCTGGGCGCCTACCAGGCGCTGTCCCGGCAGATCGCCGCCGGCAACGTGGAGATCCACCCGCGCACCGAGATGCTCGACCTGATCGTCATCGACGGCCGGGCCCGCGGCATCGTCGCCCGCGACCTGATCACCGGGAAGATCGACACGTACTTCGCGGACGCGGTCGTCCTGGCGAGCGGCGGCTACGGCAACGTCTTCTATCTGTCGACGAACGCCATGAACTCCAACGCCACCGCCATCTGGCGGGCACACCGGCGCGGCGCCTACTTCGCCAACCCGTGCTTCACCCAGATCCATCCGACCTGCATCCCGCGCACCGGCGACCACCAGTCCAAGCTGACGCTGATGAGCGAGTCGCTGCGCAACGACGGCCGGATCTGGGTGCCCGAGGCCAAGGGCGACACCCGGCCGCCGAACCAGATCCCCGAGGAGGAGCGCGACTACTACCTGGAGCGCATCTACCCGTCCTTCGGCAACCTGGTCCCGCGCGACATCGCCTCCCGCGCCGCGAAGAACGTCTGCGACGAGGGCAGGGGAGTGGGCCCCGGCGGCCAGGGCGTCTACCTGGACTTCGCGGACGCGATCAGGCGCATGGGCCGTAAGGCCGTCGAGGCCAAGTACGGCAACCTCTTCGACATGTACCAGCGGATCACCGACGAGGATCCGTACGAGGTGCCGATGCGCATCTACCCCGCCGTGCACTACACGATGGGCGGCCTGTGGGTCGACTACGACCTGCAGACCACGATCCCGGGCCTGTTCGCGATCGGCGAGGCCAACTTCTCCGACCACGGCGCCAACCGCCTCGGCGCCTCCGCCCTGATGCAGGGCCTGGCGGACGGCTACTTCGTCCTCCCGGCCACCATCAACGACTACCTGGCCCGCAACCCGCACCAGGAAGCGGTCACCGCCGAACACCCCGCCGTACGCGAGGTCGTGGCCGAGACCGAGGGGCGGGTCGAGAAGCTGCTCGCCGTCGACGGCGACCGCACTCCCGACTCCTTCCACCGCGAACTCGGCGAACTCATGTGGGAGTTCTGCGGCATGGCGCGCACCGACTCCGGACTGCGCAAGGCGCTGGAGCGCATCCCGCAGATCCGCGAGGAGTTCTGGCGGCGCATCAAGGTGCCCGGCACCGGCGAGGAGTTCAACCAGTCGCTGGAGAAGGCCAACCGCATCGTCGACTACCTCGAGCTCGCCGAGCTGATGTGCCTCGACGCACTGCACCGCGCCGAGTCCTGCGGCGGCCACTTCCGCGAGGAGTCGCAGACCCCCGACGGGGAGGCCGCCCGCAAGGACGACGAGTTCTCGTACGCGGCCGCCTGGGAGTTCACGGGTACGGGCGAGGCCCCGACCCTGCACAAGGAAGACCTGGTCTTCGAGTACGTCCACCCCACTCAGCGGAGCTACGCATGAAGCTCACCCTGCGCGTCTGGCGGCAGCCGAACGCCGACGCCGACGGCGCCATGTCCACGTACGAGGTGGACGGCATCTCCTCCGACATGTCCTTCCTGGAGATGCTCGACACGCTCAACGAGGAGCTCATCCTCAAGGGCGAGGACCCGGTCGCCTTCGACCACGACTGCCGCGAGGGCATCTGCGGCGCGTGCTCGCTCGTCATCAACGGCGACGCGCACGGACCCGAGCGCACCACCACCTGCCAGCTGCACATGCGGTCCTTCAAGGACGGCGACACGATCGACATCGAGCCGTGGCGGGCGTCCGCGTTCCCGGTGATCAAGGACCTGGTCGTGGACCGGTCCGCGTTCGACCGGATCATCCAGGCCGGCGGCTACATCACAGCGCCGACGGGTGCCGCGCCCGAGGCCCACTCCACGCCGGTGCCGAAGCCGGACGCCGACTTCGCCTTCGAGCAC
Source organism: Streptomyces sp. NPDC002619 (assembly GCF_042889305.1). Classification (NCBI taxonomy): domain Bacteria; kingdom Bacillati; phylum Actinomycetota; class Actinomycetes; order Kitasatosporales; family Streptomycetaceae; genus Streptomyces; species Streptomyces sp. NPDC002619. The sequence continues at coordinate 61,640 of NZ_JBIAQV010000007.1, forward strand.
GCCGAGTGCATCGGCTGCGGGGCGTGTGTGGCCGCGTGTCCCAACGGGGCGGCGATGCTGTTCACGTCTGCGAAGATCAACCACCTCAACGTGCTGCCGCAGGGTGCGCCCGAGCGGGAGACCCGCGTCCTCGACATGGTGGCGCAGATGGACGAGGAGGGCTTCGGAGGCTGCACGCTCACCGGCGAGTGCGCCACCGCGTGCCCGAAGGGGATTCCGCTCATGTCCATCACCAGCATGAACAAGGAGTGGCTGCGGGCCACCCGGAAGGTCGCCAAGCGTTAGACGCGATCCACAGACGTTCGCCGACACCGTGCGGACGGGCGGGGCCGGGGTGGTGCTCCCCGGCCCCGTCTCGCATTCCCGCGGCGGTTTTCCACGGCGGTTCACCGCTGGGAGTCGCGCCGGATCAGGGTGCTGCCCAGCGCCGCGGCCGCCGCGCGTACTGCCGTCGCCTGGCCCCCGGGGCGGAACCTGCTGGTGGGTCCGGCCACGCTGATCGCGGCCAGTGGCTCGTCCCGGCGGCCCAGCACCGGTGCGGCCACGCACACCAGCCCAACCGCCGACTCCTCCCGCTGGAACGCCACCCCCGTCTCGGTCACCCGCTGCAACTGCCGGCGCAGGATGCCCGGCGCCACCACCGTGTGCGGGCGTCCCATTCGAGAACTCGCTCTACCTGCCGGCGAACATCCGCGACACCCGGCTGGTGCTGCTCAACCACTGCGGCCACTGGGTGATGATCGAGCACGCCGACGAATTCAACCGGTTGGTCGTAGACTTCGTGGCGAACAACTGACCTGGAGTTCCCCGGACCCCACCCGTTCAACAACCGCACATCCGCTCTCCTGGCACAGGTCACGTGCCCGCCAACCGGCGTCGGAAGAACTGGGGTTGTCCCCGACGTCGCCGCACCGGCCCGTGACCAGGAGAGAGCCATGACCGGCGTTTCCACCCTCGACCGTCCCCCGCAGCCCGCGGCGCCCACCCGCTACACCGTCACGCTCGCCCGTGACGAGGCAGACGTGCGGGCCGCCCAGCGGCTGCGGCACGACGTCTTCGCCGGTGAGATGGGCGCCCTGCTGTCCACCCCGCAGCCGGGCCACGACATCGACCCCTTCGACGCGTACTGCGACCATCTGCTCGTGAACGACACCGTGACCGGGCAGGTCGTCGGCACCTACCGGCTGCTGCCGCCGGAGCGCGCCGCGGTCGCCGGGCGACTCTACTCCGAGGGCGAGTTCGACCTGAGCGCGCTCGACGGGATCCGGCCAGGCCTGGTCGAGGTCGGCCGCTCCTGCGTGCACCCCGACCACCGCGACGGCACCGTCATCGGCCTGATCTGGGCCGGCATAGCCCGCTACATGGTGGACCGCGGCCACGAGTGGCTGGCGGGCTGCTGTTCCGTCCCGCTCGCCGACGGCGGCGCGCTGGCCACCGGCACCTGGGAGCGTGTGAAGGACAAGCACCTGGCTCCGGAGGAGTTCCGGGTGCGGCCGCTGCTGCCCTGGATCCCGAACGCCGAGGCCCCGGCCGGCCGCACCGAGCTCCCCGCCCTTCTGCGCGGCTATGTGCGCCTGGGCGCCTGGGTCTGCGGCGAACCCGCGCACGACCCGGACTTCGGGGTCGCCGACCTGTACGTGCTGCTGTCGATGCGCCGGGTCAACCCGCGCTATCTGAAGCACTTCCTCTCGCTCGTGCCCTCCTGATGAGCGTCTGGCTGCCCAGCGCGCCCTGCACCCCCAGGGCGTGCGTGGAACCGACCGCGTCCGTCACGGCCGTACCGCGTGCCGTGCTGCGGCTCACCGGGGTCGTGCTCCTGGTCCTCGCCGGGGTCGTGCTGACGCCGTTCGGCGGGCGCATCCCCGCCGATCTCGTCGGGCGCTGGTGCCGGGCGATCGTGCGGGCCACCGGAGTCCGGGTCACCGTCACCGGCGCCGCGGCACCCACGGGCGGGCTGCTCCTGGTGGCCAACCACATCTCCTGGCTGGACATCCCGCTGCTGGGCGCCGTGCGCCCGGCGCGGATGCTCGCCAAGACGGAGATACGGCAGTGGCCCGTGGCCGGTGCGCTGGCGGCCCGCAGCGGTGTCCTGTTCATCGAGCGGGACCGGCTGCGGGCGCTTCCGGAGACGGTCGCCCGCATCGCCGGGGCCTTGCGGGACGGCGCGGCAGTCGTCGCCTTCCCCGAGGGCAGCACCTGGTGCGGGCGCGCGCACGGCCGCTTCCACCGGGCCGTCTTCCAGGCCGCGCTCGACGCCGGTGTCCCCGTCCAGCCCGTCCGGCTGCACTACCGGGTCGACGGGGGACCGGCCACCACCGCGCCCGCATTCGTGGGCGAGGACACCCTGTTGGCCTCGATGTGGCGGGTGGCCACGGCGCGCGGCCTGGTGGCCGAGGTGGAGGTACTGCCGGAGATCACGCCGGGCAGCCACCCCGACCGTCGCGCCCTGGCCCGCGCCGCGCAACCGACCGGGGGCGAGCCGGACTGGACCCATACGGCCCTGGTCAGCTCCCCGTCGCCGATCGGCGAGCCCGCACCGGAAGCCGCCTGAGCACGTCGGCACCGTGGTCGCCGCGTGTCCCCGGCCTGAGGAGTCTCAGCCCAGGACACGGGCCAGATACGGTGCCGTCGCGCTGCCTTCCGTCCGGGCCACCTCGGCCGGAGGCCCCGCCGCCACGATCCGCCCGCCCTGGTCGCCGCCGCCCGGACCGAGGTCGACCACCCAGTCGGCGCCCGCCACCACGGTCATGTCGTGCTCGACCACCACGACGGTGTGCCCGGCGTCGACCAGCCCGTGCAGCTGGCGCATCAGCACCTCCACGTCGGCCGGGTGCAGTCCGGTCGTCGGCTCGTCGAGCAGATAGAGGGTGTGCGCGCGCCGCCCCCGCTGCAACTCGCTCGCCAGCTTGATGCGCTGGGCCTCACCGCCGGACAGCTCGGTCGCGGGCTGCCCGAGTCGCAGATAGCCGAGCCCCACGTCGAGCAGCGTGCCGAGGCTTCGGGCCACCGCCGGGGTGTCCGCGAAGAACTCCGCGGCACCCTCCACCGTCAGGTCCAGGACCTGCGCGATGTTCCGCCCCCGGTACGTCACTTGAAGCGTCTCGGGGTTGTAGCGCGCCCCGCCGCAGTCCGGGCACGGCGCGTAGGTGCTCGGCAGGAACAGCAGCTCCACGCTGACGAAACCCTCGCCCTGACAGGTCTCGCAGCGCCCTCCCGCCACGTTGAAGGAGAACCGCCCGACGCCGTAACCGCGCTTCCGCGCGTCGTCGGTGGCCGCGAACACCTTCCGTACGACGTCGAACAGCCCTGTGTACGTCGCCAGGTTGGAGCGCGGGGTGCGTCCGATCGGCCGCTGGTCGACGGACACGAGCCGATCGACCCCTTGCCGTTCCTCGGTGATCTCGCCGATGAGCGTGGACTTCCCCGACCCGGACACGCCCGTGACCGCGGTGAACGCGCCGAGCGGGAACTCGGCGGTCACCTCGCGCAGGTTGTGCCGCGTCACCGGGCCGACCTTCAACCAGCCACGCGGCGTGCGCGGTTCGCGCACCGGGGCAGGGGCGCGGTCGAAGAGGAATCGGGCGGTCGCCGACTCCGGGACCGCCGCCAGGCCCGGTACCGGGCCGCTGTGCAGCACCTCGCCGCCGTGCTCGCCCGCGCGGGGGCCCACGTCCACCACCCAGTCGGCGCCGCGCACCACGTCCAGGTGGTGCTCGACCACGAACACCGAGTTGCCCGCCGCCTTCAGCCGCGCCAGCACCGTCAGCAGCGCAGCGGTGTCCGCCGGGTGCAGCCCGGCCGACGGCTCGTCCAGGACGTACACCACACCGAACAGACCGGAACGCAACTGCGTGGCCAGACGCAGCCGTTGCAGCTCGCCCGCCGAGAGGGTCGGGGTCGCCCGGTCGAGACTCAGATAGCCGAGGCCGAGTTCGACGACCGGCGCGATCCGCGACTTCAGGTCCTCGGTGAGGACGCGCGTGGTCTCGGGCCCGCCGTCGAGCCGGCCCGCCAGGTCCGCCAGCGGCAGCGCGGCCAGCTCGGCGATCGTACGGCCCGCGAAGGTGACGGCGAGGGCCTCGGGCCGTAGCCTGCTGCCCCCGCACACCGGACAGGGCGCGCTCGTCAGGAAGCGCTCGGCCTTCGCCCGCAGGGCCGGGCTCTTGGAGTCCGAGAACGTCTTGATCACGTATCGGTGCGCGCTCATGTACGTGCCCTGGTACGGCCGTTGGATGCGGTCGGCGTCCCGCACCGGATGCACGGTGACGACGGGCTGCTGCTCCGTGAACAGGATCCACTCCCGCTCCTCGGCGGGCAGTTCGCCCCACGGACGGTCCACGTCGTATCCGAGCGCGTCGAGGATGTCGCGCAGGTTCTTGCCCTGCCAGGCGCCCGGCCAGGCGGCGATCGCGCCGTCCCGGATCGACAGGGACGGGTCGGGGACCAGCAACTCCTCGGACGTCCGGTGCACTTGACCGAGCCCGTGGCACTCCGGGCAGGCACCCGCGGCCGTATTGGGGGAGAAGGCGTCGGAGTCGAGCCGCTCGGCGCCGGGCGGATAGTCACCGGCGCGCGAGAACAGCATGCGCAGGGAGTTCGACAGGTTGGTGACCGTGCCGACGGAGGAGCGCGAGGTGGGGGCCGAGCGGCGCTGCTGGAGCGAGACCGCGGGCGGCAGCCCGGTGATCTCCCCGACCTTCGGCGCGCCCACCTGGTGGATGAGCCTGCGGGCGTACGGCGCCACCGACTCGAAGTAGCGCCGCTGGGCCTCGGCGTAGATCGTGCCGAAGGCGAGCGACGACTTGCCCGAGCCGGACACCCCGGTGAACACGGCCAGCACGTCCCGCGGAATGTCCACGTCGACGCCCTTGAGGTTGTGCTCGCGGGCGCCCCGGACGCGGACGTAGGGGTCGTGGGGGCTGTGCATCAGGGGGAACTCCACAGGGGCCGGCCGGGCGGGACAAACCCTGCGATTCTAGCCCCTCGTCCCGCCCGCAGCCCCGCTGACCTGGTGGTTACGGATGCGGAGGGGTGTCCCGCTCCGAGCCGCCGAGTTCGTCCTTGAGCTTCTGCTGGGCGGTGTCGACCTGCGACTGGTACTTGTTGCCGGTCTTCTGGTCGCCGTAGTCGCCCGCCTTGTCGATGCCCTTGCCGGCCTGGTCCTCGTGGCCCTTGAGCATGCCCTTGATCTTGTCCATGAAGGACATGGCAACCCTCCTCACTGAGATAGAGGCTCCGTATCCCAGGGTCACCGTCTCCGCCCCGGTCCGCATCTCGGAGGGCATCGGCTTCAGGCGGTGGTGGGCTCCAGGCGCGCGATCCGGGCGAGCCGCCGGTAGGAGTCGATCAGGGCCGTGCGGTCGTACGTGCTGGTGGTGACGAGGACCTCCTGGGCGTCCGTCTCCTTCAGCACCGCCTCCAGTTCGTCGGCGACCTGCTCCTCCGTGCCTGCGAGCTGTCCGGCGAGACCTGACTCGTAGAGGCCGCGCTCCTTGGCGGTCATGGCGCGGGCCTCGACGTCCTCGGCTGGCGGCAGCGGCGGGAACGTGCCGTGCGTGCGCGAGTACGCCATCGACCAGGCCTCCGGGACCAGCAGCCGACGGGCCTCCTCGGGAGTGGCGGCCACCGCGATCGTGCCCGAGATGACCACATACGGCTCCGGCGCCCAGGGGGAGGGGCGGAAGCGGGAGCGGTAGTGGTCGATGCCGCGCCGCATCTTCTCGCGGTTCCTGAGGTCGCCGATGACCATCGGCAGCCCGGCGCGGGCCGCGATCTCGGCGCCCTCGCCCATGGCCAGCACGAACGGCGGGACGTACAGGCCCTCCGCCGGGCGGGCGTGCACCCCGGTCGGCGAGGTGCCCCGGAACCAGCCGAGGAGTTCGTCGAGCTGGGCCGCGAAGTCCTCGGCGTCGTCCTTGTCCCGGCCCAGCGCCTTGCGCACCCCCTCGGTGAAGCCCACGGAACGCCCGAGACCCATGTCGATCCGCCCCGGGAACAGTGCCTCCAACACCCCGAACTGCTCGGCCACCACCAAGGGTTGGTGATTGGGCAGCATGACCCCACCGGTGCCGACCCGGATCGACCGGGTCGCCCCGGCCACGGCGGCGGCGAGCACCGTCGGCGCGGACCCGGCGACCCCGGGCACCCCGTGGTGCTCGGAGACCCACACGCGGTGGTAGCCGAGCGCCTCCAGCTCCCGCCCCAGCACGACGGTGTCCCGCAGCGCTTCGGCGTGCGGGTACCCCTCGCGGGTGCGGGAACGGTCGAGGACGGAGAACCGGGTCCGATCGATCAGCGAGCTCACCCAAGGTTCAACACCCGCGCGGGCCCGGGATTCCCGCGGTCACCCGGCGTCCGTCCCCGGACACCGTGCGTGCCCTGCTTCTTCCAGCCGGACCGGTGGCCACAGCTAGTTCGTTGGAGTGCCGAATTTGCGATCGTGGCCCGGCACTTGATCGATCCTGCGTAGGATCCGGGCTGCGCGCAGACACAGAAGGAGGAGGTGCGGATGGCCACCTGCCGTGGCATCGACGTGTCCGCCTACCAGGGAACCCAGGACTGGGCCGCCCACAAGTCCGACGGTGTGGTGTTCGCCTTCGCCAAGGCGACCGAGGGACAGCACAGCCGGGACACCAAGTTCGACACGCACATCTCGGGAATCATCAAGGCCGGGCTGGTGCCCGGCGCCTACCACTTCGCATGGCCCAACCAGGACGTCGACCTCGAGGCCGCGAACTACATCGGCGCCGTCAAGCCGCACGCGGGCAAGGGGTTCACGCACTGGCTGGACCTCGAGCGCTACAGCGACGGCCGCAACTACAACGGCCGCAGCGCCGCCCAGATCAAGGCCTGGGCCACCGCCTGGATCAAGGCGGTCCGGGCCGCGTTCCCCGGCCAGCGCGTCGGCGTCTACACCAGCGCGTCCGACATCGCCGCCGGACACATGCCCTCCGCCGTGCCGCTCTGGTATCCCGCCTACCCCTGGGGCGCCGCCGACTTCAGCAGGGCCGAGGCCGCCGCCCGGCCCGCGCCCAGCGGAGTGGCCCCGCTCATCTGGCAGTTCACCAGCCAGCCCATGGACCGATCCATCGCCTATCTGTCCGCGTCCGGGCTGCGCGCCTGGGCCGCGGGCGACACCGAGGAGGACGACATGCCCCAGTACGTGAACCTCGGGCTGGCCAAGCCCTACACCCTCAACCCCGGCGGCTGGGACTCGATCGAGTACACCAAGGAGTGGACCGACGAGACCGGCGACCACGTCACCGGCGGCAGCGTCTTCGTACACGGCGCGTCCCGCTTCACCGGCAGCATCAGCCTGTCCATCACGGGGCTCCCGGTCGGCGCGGTCGTCCAGGCTCGTATGTCCGAGTACGAGGGCGACACCCACAAGGCCGACCACCCCATCCACGAGATCATCGGCACGCCCGGCGGCGCCTTCGCCGTCCTGCCCCTGACGAAGCGCCTCGCACGGGGCCACGGCATGCGGGTGAGGCTCCTGAACCAGTCCAGCGCCAAGGTGACCGTCGCCAGCGCCGTCCTGACCGCACTGGTCTGGAAGGAGAGCTGAACCCCTCGGCCACTCGTGATTCGGTGCGCTCACTAGGGTGAGCCGGGTGACAGACAGCAGCGGGCGGCCGGTCGTCGTGTTCGATCTCGACAACACCCTTGCCGACACGGCGCACCGTCAGCGGTTCCTGGAGCGCCAGCCGCGGGACTGGGACGGCTTCTTCGCCGCCGCCCCGCAGGACCCGCCGCTGGCCGAGGGTCTGGCGCTGGCCAAGGAGAGCGCGCGGGAGTGCGAGGTCGTCTACCTCACCGGCCGGCCCGAGCGCTGCCGGCGCGACACCCTCGACTGGCTGGCGGCGCAGCGGCTGCCCCACGGCCGCGTGTTCATGCGGCGGGACGCCGACAGGAGGCCCGCACGGCACAGCAAGCTGGAGACCCTGCGCCGGCTGGCGCGCGACCGGGAGGTCCGGCTGCTCGTGGACGACGACGAGCTGGTGTGCGATGCGGCCGAGCGGGCAGGTTTCACCGTCCTGCGGGCCCGCTGGGCCGACCGGTCCGCGGCGCTGGAGGACGCGCAGGAGCGGGAGGGGCGCACCTGAACCGCCCCGTCCTATCTGAGCCGTCGGCCGTATCTGAGCCGCAGCGGCGTCAGGACGCGTCCTCGATGCGGAAGCCCAGCTTCAGACACACCTGGTAGTGCTCGATCTGCCCGTTCTCGATCTGGCCCCTGACCTGGGTCACCTCGAACCAGTCCAGGTTGCGCAGCGTCTGGCCGGCGCGGGTGATGCCGTTGCGGATGGCCTGGTCGATGCCCTCGTGCGAGGTGCCGACGATCTCCGTGACCCGGTAGGTGTGGTCGGTCATGCGGGTGCTCCTCTCCGTACGCGACGGATGTGTCACGCGTCACTCCACGGTGCCGTATGCATGGGCGGACCGCGAGGCGTCGTAGACGATCCGCCGACAGCCCTTGACCCTCCGCATTGGTCCATACCAAAATCCAGACACCCGTGCGAGCGCTCGCTCGTCCCCCCACGTCGGGCCCCTTCCGCTGTCCGTCAGACAGAACAGGACCCCTCGTGAGACAGGTACTCGTACGACGTCGTCTGCTCGTCCTCGGCTGTGTGTCCGCCGTCCTCGCCGCCGGGTGCGGCGTCCTGCCGGGCGGGACGGAACGGCACACGGTGACCGTGTGGCTGATGAAGGACAGCGCGTCGCAGGAGTTCCTGCGCCGGTTCACCGAGGACTTCGAGCGCACCCACGACGACATCCGCCTCGACATCCGGATCCAGCAGTGGACCGGCATCGTCGACAAGGTGCAGAACGCGCTCAAGGCCGACCCGGACAACGCCCCAGACGTGATCGAGGTCGGCAACACCCAGGTCCCGCAGTACGTCGAGGACGGCCGGCTCACCGACCTCACCCTGGAGTCGCTGCGCGACTGGGACATGGACAAGTGGCTGCCCGGCCTCGCCGACCCCGGCCGCTGGGGCACACAGCAGTACGGCGTCCCCTGGTACGCCGCGAACCGCGTCGTCATCTACCGCAAGGACCTCTTCGAGAAGGCCGGCATCACCTCCCCGCCGAAGACCCGTGAGCGGTGGCTCGCCGACACCGAGAAGCTCAACTCCGGCGGCAACCAGGGCATCTACCTGGCCGGACAGGACTGGTACACCCTCTCCGGGTTCATCTGGGACGAGGGCGGCGACCTCGCCGAGGAGTCCGGCGGCCTCTGGAAGGGCACCATGGACAGTCCGGCCGCGCTGCGCGGCATGGACTACTACCGGCAACTGCAGGCCCTGGGCGAGGGTCCGGTCGGTGCCGACGAGGAACACCCGCCCCAGTCGGGCGTGTTCGCGGAGGGCCGGGTCGCGCAGATCGTGGCCGTGCCCGGTCTCGCCCAGGCCATCGTGGAGAAGAACCCCGAACTCAAGGACAAGCTCGGCTTCTTCCCTGTGCCGGGCCGGACCGCCGATCGGCCCTGTGCCGTCTTCACCGGCGGCTCCGACCTGATCGTCCCGCGCAACACCGACCAGCGGTACCGGGCCGTCGCCGTCGTCGCGGCGCTCACCGGCGCCAAGTGGGACACCGACCTGGCCCGCACCATGAGCTACGTCCCCAACAAGACGACCCTGGCGAGCGCCGTCGCCGGCGAGGAGGGGGCCGCCGCCATGGCGGCCGGAGCCGCGCACGGCCGGGCGACCCCCAGCACACCTCAGTGGACGGCGGTCGAGGCCGACAACCCCATCAAGGAGTACATGTCCAAGGTGCTCGGCGGCGCCGACCCGGTGGCCGAGGCCCGCCGCGCCTCGCAGCGGATCACCGAGGCGCTGGACCCGAACGTCGCGTGAGGCGGCGGCACTCGACCACCAGTCATCGGACCGCGCTCAGCGACAGCGCGAACCTGCCCTGCGCGTCGGTCCACCAGTGGGTCAACTCCAGCCCGGCGGCGGCCAGTTCCGCCGCCACTCCCTCCTTCCGGAACTTCGCGGACACCTCGGTGCGCAGTTCCTCGCCCGCCGCGAAGTCCACGGCCAGGTCGAGCGCGGGCACCTTCACGGTCTGCGCCGTACGGGAGCGCAGCCGCATCTCGATCCACTCGTTGCCGGCGTCCCACAGGGCGACGTGGTCGAAGGCGCCGGGATCGAAGTCGGCGCCCAGCTCACGGTTGACGACGGCCAGGACGTTCTTGTTGAACTCGGCCGTGACCCCGGCCGCGTCGTCGTACGCCCGGACCAGGACCTGCTCGTCCTTGACCAGGTCCGTGCCGAGCAGCAGGGTGTCGCCGGGCGTCAGCAGCGCCCGGACCGAGGCGAGGAACACGGCCCGCTCCGGCGGCAGCAGATTGCCGATCGTGCCGCCCAGGAAGACCAGCAGTCGGGGACCCGGTGTCTCGGGCAGCGACAGCCGGGCCGTGAAGTCGGCGATCAGGGCGTGCACGGACAGGCCCGGCCGCTCCTCGATGAGGGCCTGCCCGGCCTGGGTGAGCGCGCTCTCGCTGACGTCGACCGGGACGTAGGTGTCCAGGTCGGTGAACGCGTCGAGCAGGTAACGGGTCTTCTCGGAGGAGCCGGAGCCCAGCTCGACCAGGGTGCGGGCCCCGGCCGCGGCCGCGATCTCACCGGCCCGGTCGGCGAGAATCTCGCGCTCGGCCCGCGTCGGGTAGTACTCGGGCAGTTCGGTGATCTGCTCGAACAGCTCGCTGCCCCGGGCGTCGTAGAACCACTTCGGCGGCAGCGTCTTGGGGGTTGCGGTGAGGCCGTCGTGGACGTCGGCGCGCAGCGCGGCCTCCGTGGCGTCCTCGGGGAGTGTGCGGGTGACGTGCAGGGGACTCACGTACAAGGCTCCTTCGGTGCGGGTGCCTGGTCCTTCAGCGGAGTGAGCAGGACGCCGGTGCGGTCGGCGGTCAGCAGGGTGCGGTCGGGGACCTCCTGCCAGCGCGGATCGTCGTCGTACGGCTCGGAGGCGACGACCGCGCTGCGGCCGGGCTCCGCCAGGTACCAGAGGGTGTCGCCCCAGGTGGTGGCGGCGATGGTCTCGCCGTCGGTGAGCAGCAGGTTGAGCCGGGAGGCGGGCGCCGCCTCCGCGAGCTCGCGGACCGTCTCGCCCAGCGCGCGCCCGGCGTCGTCGCCCGCGCGCAGCCGGTGCAGGACCAGGGCCCAGACGAACGCCGAGTCGGTGCGCGCCTCCATCGACAGCAGCTCGACCGGGGGCAGCCCCGGGACGAGCGGCGCCGCCGACTGCGGCCAGCCCGCCACGGCGCCGTTGTGGCTGAACAGCCACCGGTCCGCGGTGAACGGCGCGGCCGCGGCCTCCCCGTCGGCACCCGGCACGGTCGCGTCCCGTACGGCGGCGAGCAGCGCACCGGTCCGTACGACGCGGGCCAGGTCCACGAAGGACACGTCCGCCCAGATCGGCCCGGCCCGCCGGTAACGGGCAGGTGCCGGGTCGCCCGGCGCGTACCAGCCCACCCCGAAACCGTCGGCGTTGACCGTCCCGTGTTGTTGCCGCCGAGGCGCCCACGACTGGCGGTACAGCGCGTGCGGGGGCTCCACGAGGAGTCGGCCGAGCGGCTCCTCGGGTCCCAGATACGCCAGATGCCGGCACATCAGACGTCCGCCGAGCGGGCCGTGCGGAACCCGGAGAAGATCTGCCGCCGGATCGGATAGTCCCAGTTACGGAACGTGCCCCGGCAGGCCACCGCGTCCACGGCGAACGAACCGCCGCGCAGCACCTTGTACTCGGACCCGAAGAACACCTCCGAGTACTCCTTGTACGGGAATGCGGTGAACCCCGGGTACGGCAGGAAGTCGCTCGCCGTCCACTCCCACACGTCGCCGATCAACTGCCGTACGCCCAGCGGTGATTCACCCGCCGGATAGCTGCCGGCCGGCGCCGGACGCAGATGCCGCTGTCCCAGGTTGGCGTGCTCCGGCGCCGGGTCGGCGTCGCCCCACGGGTAGCGCGTCGAGCGGTCCTGGTCGGGGTCGTGCCGGGCCGCCTTCTCCCACTCGGCCTCGGTGGGCAGCCGCCGCCCGGCCCAGCGGGCGTACGCGTCCGCCTCGTACCAGCACACATGCACCACCGGCTCCTCGGGCGGTACGACCTCGGTGACCCCGAAGCGCCGCCTGAGCCACTGCCCGCCCTCGCGGCGCCAGAACAGCGGCGCGGTGATGCCGTTCTGCCGGATGTGCGCCCAGCCTTCGGGTGTCCACCAGCGTTCGTCGTCGTAGCCGCCGTCCTCGAGGAACGCCTGGTACGCGCCGTTCGTCACCGGGGTCGTGTCGATGTGGAACGGCGCCACCTCGCGCCGGTGCGCCGGGCGTTCGTTGTCCAGCGCCCACGGCTCGGTGGAGGTGCCCATGGTGAACGGGCCGCCGGGGACCAGGACTTCGGCCGGGCCGGTGAACGGCGGCACCGGGTCCGGGTCCGGGGCGGTCAGTGCCTGCGGCCCCTTGCGGAGCTGATGGGTGATCAGCATGGTCTCGTCGTGCTGCTGTTCGTGCTGCGCGATCATCCCGAAGGCGAAGCCCGCCTCGGTCAGGCGCGCGCCGTGGAACGCGGAGCTCTCCAGCAGGTCGAGGACGTGCCCGCGCACCTGAGCCGCGTACCTGCGGGCCTCCTCGGGCGGCAGCAGCGGCAGCCTGGGCCGTTCGGCGCGCGGGTGCTCGAAGGCGTCGTACAGGTTGTCGATCTCGGGCCGCATCGCCTCGCGCCCGCCGACCGCCCTGAGGAGCCACAGCTCCTCCTGGTTGCCGATATGGGCGAGGTCCCACACCAGCGGCGACATCAGCGGCGAGTGCTGCGCGGTGAGGTCGGGCTCCTCGACGCAGCTGGTCAGCAGCGTGGTGCGGGCGCGGGCGGTGACGAGCGAGGACAGGGCGCGCTCGCGGACGGCCTCGACGTCCATCTCGGCGGCGGTCATGTTCGGGTGTCCTTCCCGTGGGTGCTGGCGCTTCCTCCGGCCGGGTGAATCCGGGATCGGAGGTGGACCGGGTCGCGCAGGTTGTCGAGCAGGTCGTCGGCGGGGCAACGGCCTTGGATGACGTAGCGGTCCAGATACGCCGCGACGGCGTCCGTGACCTCGGTGGTGGCGCCGATCCGGGGCAGAGCCTCCAGAGCCGCCCGGAAACACAGCTCGGCCGCCTCGCGCAACTCCGTGTCGCCCATGCCGCTGCGGGCCGCGTCGGCCCACAGCGGATTGTGCGGCGCGGGCAGCGAGAGCGCGCGCTCGGCCAGCGGTTTCATGGCCCGGTAGGCGGTCTCGGCGGCCTGCGGGTCGTCGAACAGCGCGGCCGTCACGGCGAGCGGCACGATCCAGCCGTCCTCGCCGGGCTGTGCGTCGATCATGCGCAGTTCGAGATGGCCACGCGGTCTGACCGGCGGGAACAGCGTCGTCAGGTGGTAGTCGAGATCCTCCCGGGTGGGCGGCCGGGGCGCCCCAGACCGGGCCCACTCGCGGAACGTCAGCCCGTCGGGTACGTCCCACGGGCCGGTGTCGCGCCGTATGCACATGACCGGGGCGTCCATGACGTGCTGGGCCCAGGCGGCGCGCGGATCCCCGTCCAGCGGGGGAGCGCCGGCCCGGCCGGTGCCGATCTCCATCCAGAACAGCTGCCGGGTGGACGCCCAGCCCGTCGGGCGCCCTCCCACCAGCGGGGAATTGGCGAACGCGGCCACCAGGACCGGGCCCAGTCGGTGCGCCAGCCACCAGCGCCGGACGTGGCCCAGCGGTCCCGGCGCCTCGTACCCGGCGTCCAGGCTCACCTGGACGGAGGCCGAGGCGCACATCATGTGGCGGCCGGCGCTGCCGGTGCGGTCCAGGCAGGTCTCCAGGGCGTCGTAGCGCGGCTCGCGCAGGAACCGGCGTGGCGCGTGCCAGGGATCGTGGCCGACGCCGACGAGGCCGAGGCCGTCGTCGGCCAGGACGGCGCGTACGGCGTCCAGGTCGGCGGAGACGGTACCGATGCACTCCATCAGAGAGTCGGCGGGCGGGGAGCTCAGCTCCAGCTGACCGCCGGGTTCGACGGTGAGCGCCGACTGCAGGGGCACGGTACGGAGTGCGGCGTAGGCCGCTTCGAGTCGTTCGGTTGTCACGGGGAGCCGCGGCCGGCGCAGCTCATGAATGAGCCATTCCACTTCCACCCCGAGGGTGCGGGGCGGTCCTGTCTTGAAGCAGATGCCGTGGACCAAGGCCTCCAGCTCTGCTGCGGCGAGCGAGGTACGGGGGTCCGTACAGTCGCTCGCCCCGGTACTTGAGGAATCAGACATGTCGGGATCCTCCTGAGATTCCACCATGCCACCCGATTTGTCGTCGGGCCGGGCACACACTCGTCCCACCCAAAACCCTCGGACCGATTCGCACAAGGGTGCGCAACGGCACGTTCCGGATCGGCAATCTCCGTTTTCATATGTGTTTCCGGAACGTTCCGGGGCCGGGAAACTCCGTTGCACCGCCTCACCAGCATCGCTCAGGATTCCTGCATGAGCACGACGGGGGAGAACGCGCGGCGCGCGTGCACGGCGTCCACGGGGGTGGCGCCGTGAGCGCGCGCCTGCGCGGCATCGCACAGGAGACGGAACTGATCGTCGCTGCGGGCGTCTATCGCGCACCCGGTGGACGCGAGGTGTCACTCGCGGCGGCGATCGAGGCCGCGCGCGCCGGAACACGCATGTACGGTCCGGGTCCGGTCGAGGTGCCCACGGTCGCGCCCGCGGACATGTCCGTGGAGGTCACGGGCGAGAGCAGCCTCGAAGCCGCCCGCCGCCTGGCCGCCACGGGACCGGTGGCCGTCCTGAACTTCGCCTCGGCCCGCAATCCTGGCGGCGGCTATCTCAATGGCGCCCAGGCCCAGGAAGAGGCCCTGTGCCGCGGCTCCGCCCTGTACACCTGTCTGCTGCGGGCCCCGGAGTTCTACGACCATCACCGCGCCCACCGAGACCCGTTCTACACCGACCGGGTCATCCACTCACCGGCCGTGCCGGTCTTCCGCGACGACAAGGGCCGCCTCCTCGACGAGCCCCACCCGGCCGGATTCCTCACGGCGGCGGCCCCCAACGCGGGAGTCGTGCTGCGTACGGCCCCGGACCGCGCCCCCGAACTGCCGGGCGCCCTCGCCGTACGCGCGCAGCGGGTCCTGGAGACCGCCGCCGCGCACGGCTACCGGCGACTGGTGCTGGGCGCCTGGGGCTGCGGGGTGTTCCGCAACGACCCGGCGCAGGTGGCGGGCGCCTTCCGGACCCTGCTGGGCCCCGGCGGACGGTTCGCGCGGTCCTTCGAGCACGTGGTGTTCGGGGTGCTGGACCGTACGTCGGGAAGGGTGGTCAGGGAGGCGTTCGTACGGGCGTTCCCGGCGCCTGGGCAGCGGCCGTGACCAAGCGGCCTTGGCTCCGGTGCGCTGCCGCGCCCCCAAGGGGCGCGGCATCGTCGATATGCGGCTCCGCCGCGGGGCGCGACCAGCCCTCACCGGCCCGAGAGTTCGTCACCGCGATTCCAGCGGAGCGCTCAGCGCCAGCCGTAGCGCTCCCGGAGCCGGTGCACGACCAGGTTGAACCGCATCCGGTCCAGCGCGCACGCCTCCCGGCGCATGCCCTCCTCGTGCAGCCGCAGCACCCGGTCCACGTCCACCCAGGAGTCGCGTCCCGAGCGGTCCCACGGCCCGCTGCCGATCGCCACCCACTCCCGGTCCCCGTCGTGCCGCTTGCTGGACAGCTGAACGGCGAGGAAGGTGCCCGCGGCCTCCCGGGCGACGACGAGGACCGGCCGGTCCTTACCCCTTCCGTCGTTCTCCTCGAACGGCACCCAGGTCCACACGATCTCCCCGGGGTCCGGGTCGCCGTCGTGCGCGGGCGAGTACTCGGTGCGCACCCGGCCCACCTCGCGCGGCTCGGCCTCGGTGGTGGCGGTGGGCCCGAAGCGACCGGGGATGTCTTCATCGGTAAAGGCAGTCACGTGGGGCACCTTAGAGCCTGGCCGCGCGGGGGCCGACGGCGGGCACCGGGGCGTCAACTGTCTTGTGCGGTCCAGGTGATCGCCGGTGGTACGACCCTTGCGCACAGCGGATGGCCGCACGGGTCGGTCAGCCCGAGCCGGCCGACCAGCAGCCCGGTACGTACGGCCGCGTCGAGCACGTCGGCGGGCACGGCACCGAGCATCAGCTTGGCGCGCCGGAACATCGTGAAGGCACCCGACGCCTCGACCGTGCCCCACGACAGATAGAGGAACCGCTCGCCCGGCCGGCCCTGCACATACGGGCCCTTCACATCGCCACCGGCACTGGAGCACTCCAGCGTCCAGCTCGCGGACGGGGCGTCGCCGGGCTGCGGATCGAGGAGTTCGGCCGGCCGGTTGCGCCGCTGGACGGCCACGTGGATGTTCTCGTACGCCCCACCGCCCGGCGCGGGCGCGCAGCTGAGGCCGGGCAGGTCGACGCCGTCGATGCGGATGCGCATGCCGACCATCATGGCCCCCTGCGCACGGAGCGGCACCGGGACCCTCGAAGCCGGGGATCCCGGTGCCGTCCTGTCAGGTGATCACTCCCCGTTGTTGTCCACCGGCACCTTCTGCGCCGGCGGGTTCGCGATCCCGTTGAGGGACGGTGAAGTCCCGTTCGGGCTCTGGCCGTTCTGGCCCATCGAGGCGAGCAGCTGCCGGGCCAGGCCGAGACCGGTGCCGCCCATCGTGAGCGCCTTGGCGAACATGTCCGCCATGCCGTCCGCGCCGTTGAGCAGCACCATGTTGTCCACGTTGCCGAACGCGGACGCACCAGCCTTCACGATCTCCGGCCAGTTCTCGGCGAGTTGCTGCGCGACCACGGCCTCCTGGTTCTCGGCGAGGGCGGCGGCCCGCGCCTTGATGGCCTCCGCCTCCGCGAGGCCCTTGGCCTTGGCCGCCTCGGCGTCCGCCAGGCCCTTCGCCTGGGCGGCCGCCGCCTCCGCCTCACCCGTGGCCCGGGTCGCCGCCGCCATGGCCGCACCCCGGGTTTTCGTCGCCTCGGCCTCGGCACCCGCGGCCGCCTTGACCCGGGTCGCCTCGGCCGCCGCCGCGAGCTCCGTCTCCTTGGCCTTGGCCTGCGCCGCGGAGATACGCGCGTCACGCTCGGCCTCGGCCAGCGTCCGCTTCTCGTACGCCTGGGCGTCGGCCGGCTTGCGCACATCGGCCTGGAGCTGCTGCTCACGGCGGTGGGCCTCGAGCTCGGCGACCCGTGTCTCCTGGACGACGACCTCCTGCCGGGCGGCCGCGTCGGCGAGCGGACCGGCCTGGCGGGCCTTGGCCCCGGCCTTGTCCCGCTCGGCCTGGTAGCCGGCCTGCAGGATCTCGCTGTCCCGGGTGGCCTCCGCCATCCGCGCGTACGACTGCTGCTCCGCCTCGGTGGCGAGACGGTTCGCCTCCGCCTGCGCGATCCGCGCGTCCCGCTGGACGGCGGCCGCGTGCGGCATCGCCAGGTTCTGGATGTACCCGGTCGGATCCTCGATCTCGTGGATCTGCAGCGAGTCGACGATCAGGCCGAGCTTCTCCATCTCCGTACCGCAGGCGGCGCGGGTCTGCCCCGTGAGCTTTTCGCGGTCGCGGATCATGTCCTCGACCGTCAACCCGCCCACGATGGACCGCAGATGACCGGCGAACACGTTGTGCACGCGCTCCGACATCATCCGCTGCTGGTCCAGGAACCGGCGGCCCGCGTTGGCGATCGACACGAAGTCGTCGCCCACCTTGAAGATGACCACACCCCGAACCTTCAACGGAATGCCCTGATGGGTCACGCAGTCCACCGACAACTCGGTCTCGTTCAGGTCGAGGGAGAGCTTGCGCACCGCCTGCACACCGGGCAGCACCAGCGTGCCGCGACCGGTGACGATGCGGAATCCCATGCCCTCCTCGAGGCCCTCGGTCCGGTGCTTCGAACCGGAGATGATGAGCGCCTCGTTCGGTTCGGCGACCCGCCACATCATCTTGAAGAGACCGATCAACACGAGAGCGGCCACGACCGCCGCACCCGCAACGACGCCGACAACCATCGGCATACGCCCCCTTTGCATGGTGCCCTATCGGCACCGAACGAAGGGAGTGTGCTCCTGCGCAACCCCACGGTGAAGACGCTGACGGATCCTTGTTGCAATCTTGACGCGTACGGCTCTCACCTGGGGCGGAGCATGCTCAACTGTCGTATGCGGGCGCCACGTAGACGGTTCTGGGCGGGAGGTATTCCACCACCATCACCACCGTGCCCGGCGTGATCCGGCCGGTCCCGTCGGCGGCGTACGCGAGGAAGTGCTCGGCGCCCCCGCGCACCCGGACGATCACCTCGCCGACGAGTCCGGGCCCGATCGTTCCGGTGACCCGCCCCATCAGCCCGACCATCGACGCATCGTCCATGGTCACAGGGTACGGGCGGAACGGGCTCACGCGGCCGGGCAGTCCACGGCCTCATACTCCGGCGGCCACCGCTCGTGCCAGCGCAGCTCCGCCTCCAACTGGGCGGCCAGGGAGATCAGCAGTGCCTCGCTGTTCGCCGGGCCGAGCAGCTGGGCGCCGACCGGGAGGCCACCGGCCACGAATCCGGCCGGCACGTTGACACCCGGCCAGCCCAACACGTTCCACGGCCAGGCGTAGGGACAGGCCGCGATCATGGCCCGGTCGGTGGCCGCCCCGCCGAGCGGCAGCAGCGCGCCGATCAGGGGCGGGGGAGCGGCCGTTGTCGGGGCGAGGACCACGTCGTACGACGTGAAGAACGCGCCGATGCGCCGGTGCAGCGCCGACTCCGCGCGCCGAGCCGCACGCAGCGGAGCCCCGTCGAGGAGCCGGCCCAGGCGGGCGGCGTCCCGGGTGCGCCGGTCGAGCAGGGCGGGGTCGGGTGCCTCGCGGACCCACTCGGCGATGCCGACGGTGGCGCGTGGGACGAAGGTCAGCCCGATCTGGCCGTAGGGCGGGTCGGCCTCCTCCACCGTGTGCCCCAACTCGGCGAGTTTCCCGGCGAGTTCAACGGTCCGGTCCCGTACCTCCGGCTCCAGACGGGCGGGGAGCGCGGTGAACGGAGGCTTCAGCGACAGGGCGATGCGCAGCCGCCCGGGCTCGCGGCGGGCCGCGTCCGCGGCGTTCAACCGCGGGGGCTGGTACGGATCGTCGGCGTGGTTGCCTGCGGCCGAGTCCAGCAGGAGGGCGGCGTCGGCGACGGTCCGGGCCAGTGTGCCGTTGACCGTGATCCCCTGGAAGGCCTCACCGCGCGGCCAGGTGGAGATGCGTCCGCGCTGCGGCTTGATGCCGACGAGATGGGTCCACGCGGCCGGGATACGAACGGAACCCGCACCGTCGGAACCGAGCGCGGCCGGCACCAGACCGGCGGCGACCGCGGCCGCCGAACCCCCGGACGAGCCGCCCGGGGTGTGGCTGGTGCTCCACGGATTGCGGGTGTCGCCGAATGCGGGCCCTTCAGTGAACGGCCACTGCCCCAGCTCGCAGGTGTTGGTCTTGCCGACGATCACCGCCCCGGCCGCGCGCAGCCGGCGTACCGCCTCGGAGTCCGCCGCCACCGGCGGGAAGTCGCCCCGGCAGCCGAAGGCGGTCGGCTCGCCCGCCACGTCCATGTCGTCCTTCACCGCGAGAGGCACCCCGAGCAGCGGGCGGCGCGCTCCAGCCGCCAACTCGGCGTCGGCGGCGTCCGCTTCGGCGAGCGCGGCCTCGGCCCGTACGAGCCGGAAGGCGTTCAGGGTGCCCTGCGTGGCCTCGATCCGGGCCAGGGTCCGCTCGACGAGCGCGCGCGAGGTCACCTCGCCGTCGGCGAGCGCGCGAGCGGTCTCAGCCAGGCCTGCGGCACGGTCGAGCGTCATTGCGGGGCACCTCCGGAAACACGTGGTCTACCGAACGGTAACGTCAGTGCGCACGAGGTGCACGTGTCGTGCGGCTGCAACCTGACCGTTGTTGTTCCCGCCGGTGGCGGCCGGGACCTGAGCGGGCGTCGTCACGGCTGTGGCGGGTAGTCGGTCGACCTGCTGCTCCGCGCCGCGCATGCGAACCAGCGCAGATGCTCCACCGTCCGTCCGATCACCGGTTGCCCTGGCCAAAACTCGCTCGACTCGCTCATCAGGGGACTCCTTCACGCGGGTGCGACCGCCATGGGGTACCCATCCGAAATCCGGACGAGCATCCGCCACGCGGTCAGACGTTGACGGGTGGCACTCTGGGGAGGGCCGGGGTTGCTGTCAAAGAGGTGCGCGGGGCCCGATCTGCCGACCGGATCCACTGCCCGCGCAGATGTGCGTCCGTATCCCGGCCACTTGTCGTACCGGTGAGTGATCCCGGAGCTGGGCGGAGGTCCGGGCAGTTGGCTGTGGCTTCCCTTCTCATATGGCTTGAGCTGGGATTATCCTGAGCTGGA
The DNA here is from genome assembly GCF_042889305.1 of Streptomyces sp. NPDC002619. Classification (NCBI taxonomy): domain Bacteria; kingdom Bacillati; phylum Actinomycetota; class Actinomycetes; order Kitasatosporales; family Streptomycetaceae; genus Streptomyces; species Streptomyces sp. NPDC002619. Next base: position 82,018 of record NZ_JBIAQV010000007.1, read on the forward strand.
GGTGTTGCGTGTGGCATCTGTACCTTCGTCCGGCAGGCGGACAGGTGCAGTAGGGTGACGCCGCCGCAGTCACCACACCCTTCGAAGGAGAAGCCATGGCGCGCGAGGGCACCGGACCGGATTTCATCGAGGCGCTGGCCCGTGGCCTGGAGGTGATCACCTCCTTCGCACCGCACCGGCCCGCCATGTCCCTGAGCGACGTCGCCGCCGCGACCGGTCTGGCCCGGCCCACGGTGCGCAGGATCCTGCTCACGCTCCAGGACTTGGGGTACGTGCGGGCCGACGGGCCGGGTTTCGCGCTCACCCCGCGCGTGCTGGATCTGGGGGTGGCCTATGTGCGGTCCATGGGGCTGTGGGACGTCGCCCGGCCCCACATGGAGACGCTGTCCCGGCAGACGAACGAGTCCGTGTCCGTCGCCCAGCTCGACGGCTCGGACATCGTGTACGTGGCGCGTGTCTCCGTGCCGAAGATCGTCGCCCTCGCCGTACAGATCGGCACCCGGTTCCCGGCCCTGCCGACGTCCCTCGGCAAGGTGCTGCTCGCGGCACTCGACCCCGGCGAGGTGGACGTCGTCCTGGCCGAGCCCAGCCGGTCCGGACTGACGCCGCTGTGGCAGCCGGAGCGCGCGGAGCGCGACGCGGAGCTGCGCGACGTCCGGGCGCGCGGCTGGGCGCTCACCGACGAGCAGCTCACCCGCGGCATCCGCTCGGTCGCCGTGCCGCTGCGCAACGGCTCGGGGCGGGTCATCGCGGCGCTGAACGTCAACGCCCACGCCGCCGAGACCTCCGTGGAGCACCTCCTCGACCGCCATCTGCCGCTGCTGCTCCAGGCGGCCGGCGAGATCAGCGCCGACTTCGCCCGGCTGGAGACCGTCCCGCACGTCGTGCGGAGCTGACCCGCGAGGCGCTGCCGTCCGGCAGGCCCTTGACGCACGGCGTGATCGTGCCGGAATCGGCCAACGGACAGTCGTCCGCACAGCGGACGAGCTGGTAAGGAGGCGGTCCCTGATGACAGCTGGCACCGGATCGGATCAGGCAGTCGGAGGCGGCCCCCTGTCAGGCGTGCTGGTGGCCGACTTCTCCCGGATCCTGGCAGGTCCCTACGCCACCATGCTCCTGGCGGACATGGGCGCCGATGCCCTACCCGGACATCGCCACCTGACGGCAGCGGCCCGTAAGGGCCGTCTTCCGGTCGGCGGCCATGGCGTTCCGAACCCTGGCTGTAGTAGAACCACGTGACCCAGCCGTCCTCATCGTTCACCGTTGCGCTCACGCAGCCAGCTCTCGAACTCGGCGGCGACGATCCGCTCGTCGTGCACCCCGGTCGCCGCGTCGGACGCCAGCCAGACGATGGGCGGGCCCATGATCGACGGCTCCAGGAACGTGACGCCCTCGGGCACGGAGTCGAGGGGCAGCATGCCAGTGACGGTTGCGCCGCCCGGCAGCAGCAGGTTGACGTTGACGCCGGTGCCCTGGAGGTCGGCGGCCATGATCCGGGACAGCGACTCGCTGCCGGCGCGCGACGGGCCGTACGGGACGAAGCCCGCTCTGCGCAGGGTCGTATCGCTCACGGAGATGTTGACGATACGGCCGCCGCCCGCGGCCAGCATCCGTGGCGTGACCTCGCGGGCCACCAGGAAGTAGCCGGTCAGGTTGGTGTCGATCACCGCGCGGAAGCCGTCGGGCGGCACCTCCCAGAAGCCCTGCGGTTCGGTCATGAAACGCGGGTTGACCGTGCGCATGCCGATCCCGGCGTTGTTCACCAGCATGTCGATACCGCCGAGCCGCGACCACGCCTGGTCGACCGCCCCGGCCACGGACGCCTCGTCCCGCACGTCCAACTCGATGCCCAGCGCCCCCGGCAACTCGGCGGCCATCGCCTGCGCACGGGCACCGGACCGCCCGGTCAGCGCGACCCTCGCACCCGCCGCGGCCAGCGCGGAGGCCATGGCAAGACCCAGCCCGCTCGTCCCCCCGGTCACCAGCACCTTCACCGGATCACGCTCCGGCGGCGTCGACGACGCATTCATGCCGACGACGCTAGGCCGTGGAGCGAACTCGAAGTCAAGCGACGACAGCCCGCCGGTACGCCGTTCGACGCGCGTGATCCGTTCGGAGCTGGTCTGCTGGTCTCTGGGGCCGTCGATATCTTTCGCGTGTTCGGAGAGACCCATGACCACCTATCGAGTCGCACAGGCGACCGCCACGGGCGGACCGTTCGAGATCGCCGAGCGTGAGGTGCCCCGGCCGGGGCCCGGGCATGTACGGATCGCCGTGGAGGCCTGCGGGATCTGCCACAGCGACGCCGCGTTCGTGAACGCCGGTGTACCGGGCATCCAGTTCCCCGTGGTGCCCGGGCACGAGATCGCCGGGCGCATCGAGGAACTGGGCGAGGGCGTGCAGGAGCGGGGCTGGCAGGTCGGTGACCGGGTGGCGGTGGGCTGGTTCGGCGGCAGCTGCGGCCACTGCACCCCTTGCCGCCAGGGCGACTTCATCGTGTGCGAGAACCTCAAGGTCCCCGGCTGGGCCTACGACGGCGGCTTCGCCGAGAAGGTGATCGCACCGGCCGACGCGCTGGCCCGGATCCCCGACGGGCTGACGGCCGTCGACGCGGGGCCCATGGCCTGTGCCGGCGTGACGACCTTCAACGGACTGCGGCGCAGCTCCGCCGAGCCGGGCGACCTGGTCGCCGTGCTCGGCATCGGCGGCCTCGGCCACCTCGGAGTGAAGTACGCGGTCGCGATGGGCTTCGAGACGGTGGCGATCGCCCGCGGCCAGGCGAAGGCCGACCTCGCCAAGCAGCTCGGTGCCCACCACTACATCGACAGCACGTCGGGCACCCCCGTCGCCGAGGCGCTGGGCTCCCTCGGCGGGGCCAGGGCGGTGCTGGCGACGGCGGGCAACTCCGAGGCCATCACAGCGGTCGTGGACGGACTGTCGCACCGCGGTGAGCTGGTGGTCATCGGGGCGGTCCCGGAACCGCTGGGGATCAACCCGGTCCAGCTCCTCATGAAGGGCAGGGTCGTCCGCGGTCACCCGTCCGGCACCTCGCAGGACGTCGAGGACACCATGGCCTTCAGCGCGTTGCACGGCATCCGCCCGATGACCGAGACCGTGCCGCTGGAGCAGGCCGGCGAGGCGTACGCGAAGATGATGTCGGGCGCCGCCCGCTTCCGGATGGTGCTCACGAACGGCTGACGCGCCACGGGGTGCGCACCGACTCCCGCCCGGTTGACTTGGAGCGCGCTCGAAGAGCTAGCGTCGCCGTCGTCGACGGAAAGTCGACGGAGATCCGGGCGAACGGAGACGGCCATGCGCGTCGGCGTGCACATCAACCGGTTCAACAACTCCGCGGGCGCGCCCGCGCTGGGCGCCGAACTGGCTGCCGCCGCTGCCGCGGCCGAGGCGGCGGGCGTGAGCTGGCTGTCGGTGATGGACCACTACTTCCAGATGGAGTTCAACGGCGGCGCCGAGGACCCCATGCTGGAGGCCTACACGACCCTCGGCTATCTCGCGGGCCGCACCTCCACCGTGCAGCTGGGTGCCCTGGTGACCGGAGTGACGTACCGCCACCCGGGTCTGCTCGCCAAGATCGCCACCACGCTCGACGTGGTCTCCGGCGGCCGGGCCACGCTCGGCATCGGGGCCGCCTGGTACGACCGCGAGCATCACGGGCTCGGTGTGCCCTACCCGCCGCTCGCCGAACGGTTCGAGCGGCTCGAGGAGACCCTGCGGATCTGCCGCCAGATGTGGGACCCGGAGAACAACGGCCCCTTCGAGGGCCGTTACTACCAACTCGCCGAGACGCTGTGCGTGCCGCCGCCGGTGAGCACCCCGCACCCGGAGATCATGATCGGCGGCGGGGGCGAGAAGAAGACCCTGCGGCTGGTCGCGCAGTACGCGGACGCCTGCAACCTGATCCCGTCGTCGCCCGAGGAGCTGCGGCACAAGCTCGACGTTCTGCGCGGCCACTGCGACACCGTGGGCCGTGACTACGACACGATCCGCAAGACGATCGCCTACACCGGGGACGCGGCCACGGACGGCGACCTCGACGCCTTCACACGCGACATCGAGGGGTACACGAAGCTCGGCGTCGACACGGTGATCGTCGGCCCGCGCCTGGGCGAGACGTCCGGGTGGATCGAGAGCTTCATCGCCCCGGCGGTCGAGCGGCTGGCCGGGCTGGACTGAGGCATACGCGAAAGGGGCCGGTGCCTGCGCGGCTCCGGCCCCTCCACTGGCCCGACGGTTCAGGCAGCCTGGCCCACGTTGCCGTGCACGCGGGCGACGACCTCGGTCAGCTGCGCGGCGACCTCGGCGTCGTCGGCCGGGTGGGTCTCGGCGAACCGCGTCAAGGAGCCCGGGATGGACAGCTTGACGTCCTCAAGCACCTTGCCGCCGGCGATGCCGATGGCCTTGCGGGTCTCGTCCTGCGCCCACACGCCGCCGTACTGGCCGAAGGCGGTGCCGACCACAGCGACCGGCTTGCCGCCGAAGGCGCTGTCGCCGTAAGGACGGGACAGCCAGTCGATGGCGTTCTTGAGGACGGCCGGGATCGTGCCGTTGTACTCGGGGGAGAAGAAGAGGAACGCGTCGGCGGCCTTGGCGGCCTCGCGCAGCTTCGCGGCGGCGGCCGGGACGCTGCCCGCGACGTCGATGTCCTCGTTGTAGAAAGGGATGTCGGCCAGGCCCTCGAACAGCTCGACCTCGGCACCCTCTGGAGCGAGCTTGACGGCCGCCTCGGCGAGCTGGCGGTTGTGCGAGCCAGCGCGCAGGCTGCCGACGAGCGCAAGGATACGAACGGACATGTGAACTCCAAAGTGCTGAAACATTGCTGTCACGAATCCGGACCGAGGTCCGCTTAGCTTTCTACCAGCCTAACCGGACCACGGTCCAGTTTTGTTCCTGATGCTTTACGCTGACTTCATGTCCAGCCCGCTGCCGCCCTTTCCGAAGCCCCAGGAACCCGTAGCCGCGCCCCAGTTGCTCGAACTCGGCGCCCGCGACGACGAGCCCTGCCTGCGCGCCGACGCCGCGCGCAACCGTGCCCGGCTGCTGGAGGCGGCGGCCCGGCTGGTGAAGGAGCAGGGCGCCGCGAACCTGACCATGGAGGCGGTGGCCGCCGCGGCCTCGGTGGGCAAGGGGACCGTTTTCCGCCGCTTCGGCGACCGCAACGGCCTGCTGACGGCACTCCTGGACCACTCGGAGAAGCAGTTTCAGGCCGCGTTCCTGAGCGGCCCGGCGCCGCTCGGTCCGGGAGCCGGCCCCGTGGAGCGGCTCGGCGCGTTCGGCGTCGAGATGGTGCGGCGGATGCACGACGAACTGGACCTGCAGCTGGCGGCCGAGCCGAACGCGGAGCGCCGGTTCTCCTCCCCGGCCCGCCGCGTCCTGTACAGCCATGTGGTCCTGCTGCTGCGGCAGGCGGTGCCGAACGCCGACAGCGAGCTCCTGGCGCAGACCCTGATGGGCTATCTCAACCCCGTCCTGATCCACCACCTGACACGGCAGTGCGGCATGACCCTGGAGCGGCTGGAGTCGGGCTGGCTCGACCTGGTCGCCCGCGTGGCCTGTACCGAGCCGCCCCGCTGAGCGCTGTGCACGCTCAGCCGTGGGCGGCGAACTGATCCACCAGTCCTTGCGGGGCGTCGGCACGCAGCAGCGTGGCGCCACTGAGCGCGGACGGGGCCGCGGACCACTCGCTCCGCGGGAACATCCGCTCCTTGTAGGCGGCCAGCGCGGCCTCGACGTCCCCCGGGTGCGCGGCGATCGCCAGCCCCAGTTCCGCGCCGTCGAGCAGCGCGAGGTTCGCGCCCTCGCCCGCGAACGGCGACATCACATGGGCGGCGTCACCGAGCAGCGTGACACCGGGGACCCGGTCCCAGCGGTGCCCGGTCGGCAGCGCGTGTATGCGCCGGGGCACCGGGGCGCCGTCCGCGTCCGCGACCAGCGCCCGCAGGCTCTTTTCCCAGTCCGCGAAGTGCGTGAGGACGGCCGCCTTCGCCGCCTCGGCGTCGGTGAAGTCGATGCCGTCCAGCCACTCCTCGGCGGCCTCCAGCGCCGCGTACACGTGCAGACTGCCGTCGGACTCGCGGTGCGCCAGGAATCCCCGGCCCGCACCGAGCGCGAACAGCATGCCGCCACCGACCACCTCCGCGCTCACCGGGTGGCGTACGTCGGCATCGAAGAGATCCACCTCGACGAACGACACGCCGGTGTCGGCGGGTTGGGCGGCGGACAGCAGTGGACGGATCCGTGACCAGGCGCCGTCCGCGCCCACCAGCAGATCGGTCGCGAAGCTTCCGCCGTCCGCGAGCGTCACCTCGTGACGGCCGTCGCCGAGCGGGCGCGCCCCGGTCACCTTGGCACCCCAGCGGACCGTGCCCTCGGGCAGCGAGCCGTGCAGCAGGTCGCGCAGCCGGCCGCGGTCGATCTCGGGCCGACCGCCGGTCCCGTCGTCGGCCGCCTCCATGCGGACCACGGCGTCCTTGTCGAGCATGTTCGTCGACTTCGCACCCGCCCCACGGACCCCCGCTCCGCCCTCACCGCAGCCGGACTCGTCGAACCGTGAACCACGTTCCCCCGGCCACTTTGCCGCCCCGGGCTTCTGCCAAGATGCGGTACGTCATGGTGCAGATACCGAACACGCCGTCGCCCGCGTCGCGCTCCGTTCCCACGAGTGCCGATGTAGCCCGTGTGGCCGGCGTCTCGCGCGCGACCGTCTCCTACGTCCTCAACAACACCAGCGCCGTGCGCATCAGCGAACCCACGCGCCGCCGCGTCCACGAGGCCGCCGAGGAACTCGGGTACGTCCCCCACGCGGCCGCCCGCAGCCTGCGCGCCGGACACAGCCGGATGGTCCTGATGCCCGCCCCGGCCGTCCCGGTCGGACCGCTCTACAGCCAGTTCATCAACGGGCTCCAGTGGGCCCTCGGCCGCCTCGACTACACGGTGGTGCAGTACGGCAGCGTCGGACTGCACGGCGACGAAGCCGCCCGCGCCTGGGCCGAGTTACGCCCTGTCGCCGTCCTCGTGCCCGGCGCGGGGCTCGGCCCCCAGGGCCTCGCCGTCCTCAAGCGTGCGGGTGCCCGGGCCGTGGTCACGTTCGGCCCCGGGCGCGTCGAGGGCGCCCATGCATTGCTGATGGACCACGGCAGTGTCGGCCACTGCGCCGGCGCCCACCTCTACGCCCGCGGCAGGCGCCGTATCGGCGTCGTCGTCCCCGACGAGCCCGGCCTGGAGGCCTTCTCCCGGCCACGCCTGGACGGCGTACGGCGGGCCCTGTTGGGCACGGACGCCTCCGTGGCCGAGCTGCCCCTCGCCTACGAGGAGCGGGCCGCAGCCGAACTCGCCACGCGCTGGCGGGAGTTGGACCTTGACGCGGTGTTCGCCTACAACGACGAGTACGCGATGCTGCTCATGCGCGCCCTCCAGGACGAGGGCATCCGCATCCCCGAGGACACGGCCGTGATGGGCGCCGACGACCTCATGCTCGGCCGGCTGCTGCGGCCCCGGCTCAGCACCATCCACATCGAACTGCCGTCCGGCCGCCACCTCGCCGAACTCGTCGACCGCGCGGTGCGCGACCCCGGTGCCACGCCCGAGGCCCACACGGTGCTGGGCGCGTCGGTGGTGCACCGGGACTCCACCTGAGCCGACCGGCCTACGCACCTCTGCGCGCATCGGCGCTCTTCCGGCGGCACGCACCTAGGATGTTGCACGCTCAATCAACGGCTCGCGGGTGCCGTGAGCCGTGCAGCCCCCGGTGACCGATCGGAGAGCCGTCATGCCGCTGCTCGACCCGAAGACCTGGCAGTCCCGCGCCCTGTCGGGCCCCGAGTACACCGTCACCGAGCCCGCCACCGGCGACACGCTCGGCGCCGTCACGCTCGCCACGCCCGAGGACGTCCATACCGCCGCAGGGGACGCCCGTACCGCCCAGCGGGAGTGGGCCCGCGCCCCGCACTTCGTCCGTGCCGCCGTGCTCCGCAGGGCCGGTGACCTGTTCATCGCGCACGGCGACGAACTGCGCGAGTGGCTCGTCCGCGAATCCGGCTCCATCCCCGGCAAGGCGGACTTCGAACTGCACGTCGCCGCCCAGGAGTGCTACGAGGCCGCCGCCCTCGCCTCCCGCCCGGCGGGTCAGGTCCTGCCGAGCGAGGCGCCCCGGCTGTCGTACACCCGCCGCGTCCCCGTGGGTGTGGTGGGCGTGATCTCGCCGTTCAACGCGCCGCTGATCCTGTCGATCCGCTCGGTCGCCCCGGCCCTGGCGCTGGGCAACGCGGTCGTCCTGAAGCCGGACCCGCGCACCGCGGTGTGCGGCGGGCTGTCCCTGGCCGCCGTCCTCGCGGAGGCGGGCCTGCCGGAGGGGCTGCTGCATGTGCTGCCGGGCGGTGCCGAGGTGGGACAGGAGCTCGTCACGGACCCGCAGGTGCCGGTCATCTCGTTCACCGGGTCCACCGCCGCGGGCCGCGCCGTCGGCGAGGCGGCCGGGCGTCACCTCAAGCGGGCGCACCTCGAACTGGGCGGCAACTCGGCGCTGGTCGTCCTCGAGGACGCCGACCTCGACGCGGTGATCTCCACGGCCGCCTGGGGTTCGTTCTTCCACCAGGGCCAGATCTGCATGACGACCGGCCGGCATCTGGTGCACGCCTCCCTGTACGAGGAGTACGTCGAACGGCTCGCCGCCAAAGCCGACTCCCTCGCCGTCGGCGATCCGCACCGCGCCCAGGTGCACCTCGGCCCGATCATCGACGAGGGCCAGCTGAGCAAGGTGCACGCCCTGGTCGGGGCGAGCACCACGCTCGGCGCCAAGCTGGTGGCGGGCGGCACCCACGACCGGCTGTTCTACCGGCCGACGGTCCTCGCCGGCGTCGACGAGCACACCCCCGCCTACGCGGAGGAGGTCTTCGGCCCGGTCGCGCCGGTGCGATCCTTCGCGACCGCCGACGAGGCGGCCGCGCTCGCGGCCGACAGCCCCTACGGACTGTCCCTGGGCATTGTCACCAGGGACACCGCCCGGGGCCTCGACCTCGCCGAACGCATCCCGACCGGCATCGTCCACGTCAACGACCAGACCGTGAACGACGAGGCCGTGGCACCCTTCGGCGGCGTCGCCGCGTCCGGCACCGGCGCCCGCTTCGGCGGCGAGGCCAATCTGGAGGCCTTCACCGACGTGCGCTGGACGACGGTGCGCGGCGACGTGGCGCCGTACCCCTTCTGAGGGAACGGCCGAAGGGCGCTGAGGGCCGGGCCTACTCGCCGCCCTCGGCCTGTGCCTGCTGGGCCGCGACCGCCTTGCGGACCTCGTCCATGTCGAGCTTCCGGGCCTGCCCGATGACGTCCGTCAGGGCGGTCTCGGGCAGGGCGCCCGGCTGTGCGAACACGGCGACCTGGTCACGGACGATCATCAGCGTCGGGATGGACTGGATGCCGAAGGCGGCCGCCAGTTCGGGCTGTGCCTCGGTGTCCACCTTGCCGAACACCAGGTCCGGGTTGTCCTGCGCGGCCTTCTCGTAGACCGGGGCGAACATACGGCACGGGCCGCACCAGGACGCCCAGAAGTCGATCAGGACGAACTCGTTCTCCGTGACCGTCTGGTCGAAGTTCTCCTTGGTGAGCTCCACGGTGCTGCTCATGGGTGATTTCCTCTTCCTGATGTGGGAGCGAAGCCGTCGGCACAACACGGTCGCCCGGGTACGTATTCCGCGCACGTACCCGTGTGGCCACCGGGCACACCACCCACCAGACTGATGCCATGACGGAAACGGAATCCATCGCGTACGACGTCGTGGTGCTCGGGGCCGGGCCCGTGGGGGAGAACGTGGCCGACCGCACCCGTGCCGCCGGTCTCACCACCGCGGTCGTGGAGAGCGAACTGGTCGGCGGCGAGTGCTCCTACTGGGCCTGCATGCCCAGCAAGGCCCTCCTGCGACCGGTCATCGCCCAGGCCGACGCACGCCGACTGCCGGGCCTGAGCCAGGCGGTGCAGGGCCCCCTCGACGCCGCCGCGGTGCTCGCACGCAGAAACTACTTCACCTCGAACTGGAAGGACGACGGCCAGGTTCAGTGGCTCGACGGCGTCGGCGCCGACCTGTACCGCGGCCACGGCCGCCTCGCCGGACCCCGCACGGTCACCGTGACGGGCCCCGACGGCGACCTCACGACCCTCACGGTTCGGCACGCCGTCGTCGTCGCCACGGGCAGCCGCGCGCTGCTGCCAGGCCTGCCCGGGCTCGCCGACGTCAAGCCCTGGACCAGCCGCGAGGCCACCAGCGCCCAGTCCGTCCCCGGCCGGCTGGCCGTGGTGGGCGGCGGCGTGGTCGCCACCGAGATGGCCACCGCCTGGCAGGCGCTGGGCTCGCAGGTCACGGTGCTCGTCCGCGGCAAGGGCCTGCTGTCCCGCATGGAGCCCTTCGCCGGCGAGCTGGTCGCCGAGGCGCTCACCGAGGCGGGCGCCGACGTACGCACCGGTACGTCCGTCGAGTCCGTGACCCGCGAGAACGGCAGCGTCGTGGTGGTCACCGACGCCGGTGACCGCGTTGAGGCCGACGAGATCCTCTTCGCCACCGGCCGTGCCCCGCGCACCGACGACCTCGGCCTCGAGACGATCGGGATGGAGCCGGGCTCCTGGCTGCCGGTCGACGACAGCCTGCGGGTCACCGGCAGCGAGTGGCTGTACGCCGTCGGCGACGTGAACCACCGCGCCCTGCTCACCCACCAGGGCAAGTACCAGGCACGCATCGCGGGCGCCGCCATCGCCGCCCGCGCCTCCGGCGTCCCGATCCTGGAGTCGGATCCGTGGGGCGCGCACGCCGCCACCGCCGACCATGACGCTGTACCCCAGGTCGTCTTCACCGACCCGGAGGCCGCCGCCGTCGGCCTCTCCCTCGCGGAGGCGGAACAGGCGGGCCACCGGGTTCGCGCGGTCGATGTCGAGTTCAGTTCGGTGGCGGGCGCCGGTCTCTACGCCGACGGCTACAAGGGCCGCGCCCGGATGGTCGTCGACCTCGAGGAAGAGATCCTGCGCGGGGTCACGTTCGTCGGCCCCGGAGTCGGCGAGATGATCCACTCCGCGACCGTCGCCGTTGCCGGGCAGGTCCCGATCAACCGACTGTGGCACGCGGTCCCGTCCTACCCGACGATCAGCGAGGTCTGGCTGCGGCTCCTGGAGGCGTACCGGGATCAGTGATCCCGACCGGTGCGTTCCCCGCGCGGGGAACGCACCGGCTGGTCAGTTTCCGTCGCTACGGCAGCTCGAAGTCCAGTGCCGCCGCGGCCTGTTCTGGCGTCGGCTGGGTCCAGCGCTCCGCCATCGCCGCGTTCGACGACAGCGAGCGCAGCTCCGCACGGTCCAGGTAGAGCATGCCGTCGAGATGGTCCGTCTCGTGCTGGACGATCCGCGCGGGCCAGCCCGTGAACACCTCGTCGACCCTGCGGCCGTGCTCGTCCTGGCAGCGCAGCCGTACCTCGGCGTGCCGGGCCACCACGGCCTGCCAACCGGGCACGCTCAGACAGCCCTCGAAGAACGCGGCCCGGCCGCCGCCGACCGGTTCGTACGACGGGTTGACCAGCACCCGGAAGGGCTGCGGCACTCGCCCGCGGGCCACGCGCACCTCGTCCGGCACGGTCGCCGGATCCTCGATCACCGCGATCCGCAGCCCCACCCCGACCTGGGGCGCGGCGAGTCCCACGCCCGGCGCCGCGTGCATGGTGCGGCGCATCGCCTCGACGAACCGGGCCAGCAGCGCGGGCTCCAACTGCCCGTCGAACGGCTCGATGCCGCGCCGCAGCACCGGGTCGCCGGCCGCGACAATGGGCAACGGGCCGTCACCGACGAGGAGTTCCTCGACACGCTCGGCCAGGGGCGCACGGTCACCGGGGGCACGATCACGGGGTGCGCGATCACTGGGGGATGCCATCTCGCCAGCATGACATGCCGGTTCGCACTCACCCGCGGACAGGGGAGCGGGACCGAGGTGAAGCAGGGTGTCCGGACACGCGACGCGTTCCTGGTCCTGTGCGCGGCGACGCCGCTGTGACCGGCATGCCAAGGGCCCGGTTCCTGCCGGAACCGGGCCCTTGGACCGTCGTACTCAGGCGTCCTGGAAGTCGCCCGCGAGCGCCGAGGCGAGCTTCAGGTGCGACTGGGCCTCCTCGTACCGGGCCTGCCGCTGGAGCGTGCGCCCCAGCATCAGCCGGGCGTAGTGCTCCACCGGGTCGCGCTCGACGATGACACGCAACTCGGCCTCGGCACGGCGCAGTTGGGCCGAGTGGTAGTAGGCCCGGGCCAGCAGCAGCCGGGGTCCGGTCTGCTCCGGCACCTCCTCGACCAGCCCGACCAGCACGCGCGCCGCGCCCGCATAGTCCTTGGCGTCGAAGAACTGCTGCGCGCGCTCCCAGCGCTCCGCCGCGGTTCCGTGGTCGTAGTACGTCATGTCCACTCGTGACCTCCTTCGACCCGATCAACGGAACCCATTGGTCGAATATTCCACTACCTCGGTCGGGCTTCCAGGGCCGCCAGTTCGGCGTCGGCGCGCTCGGTGATGAGGGTCAGGACGCGGCCCGTGACGGCCCGGTCCTGCTCGGAGATGCCCGCGTAGATCCGGGCGCTGACCGCCCCGGTCTCGGCGGTGACCTTGGCGTACAGCTCGCGCCCGGCGTCCGTGATGCCTGCGCCGGACGGCGCCTGAGGGGCCAGGAGCCCCGCCGTGATGAGTTCCTCGACGGTGTCCGCGACGTCGTCGGGGTCGGCCTTGAGGGCGGCGACGACCCCGGCGACGAGATGCGCGCGCTCGACCGGCCCGTCCGCGACGGCGGCGAGCCGCAGAGTGATCTGCTGCTGGAAGGTGAGGCCGTACGCGGCCAGGATGCGCTCCAGGACCGCGCGCGACGCGTAGTGGGCCAGGCCGATGACGCGGGGGTCGACGATGGGTGCGGTGGTGGTCATGACTGCTCCGTCTCGCTGTCGGATGTGCTGAACGGATCGAGTGGTGCGTCGAGCAGGGTCGTCAGCTCGCGGTTGAACGCGCGGGTCCGGTCGCTGTCGAGTCCGCCGAGCGGTGCCAGGAGTTGCTGGAGGAGCCCGTGGACGACCTTGATCGCCCGCCGCGTGACCTCACGGCCCTCCTCGGTGAGCGCGAGCTGCACGGCGCGGGGATCGCGTGGATCCTTGGCGCGCTCGACGAGCCCGGCGGACTCCAGACTGCGGGCCAGCTTGGAGACGTACAGGGCCTCGAGGCCGGTGTGGTCGGCGAGGCGGCGCTGGCTGGGCCGTTGGCCGGAGCGCTGCATGCCGTACAGCGACGCCACCAGCGAGTACTGCGCGTGCGTGAGCCCCAACGGGGCCACCGCGCGGTCGACGGCGACCCGCCACTTCATGGACAGCCGCCACACCAGGAATCCGGGCGTGGCTCCTTCGGAACCCTTGCTCATGACAGATACAGTACATGGCTACTATGTACATGGCTACTATTTCGGCAGATCCCCTCGGACGTCGGCCGGGGGGGGCAGGATGCGCGACGTGCGGCGGCCACTGTGGCTCGGGCCGCGGCCTTCGAGGCGTCGATGACGCTGCGGTCCTGCAGCAGTCGACCCGAGGCGAGCGCTCCGTCGATCAGGAGACGGAGGTGGCCGGCCAACGCTTCAGGGGCGTCGGCACCGGCCTTGCGGGCGAGCGAGGTGAGCCACTGTTGGCGGCGTTGTGTGTCCGCGATGGTCGCGGCGTGTGCGGGTGAGCCGGGTTCGGCTTCGACGGCCGCGCTGAGGAACGGACAGCCGAAGAAGCCGTGGCGGTCGAAGGATGCCATGAGCGCGTCGAACAGTCCCACCATCTGGTCGGCCGGGGCGGGTCCGGCGGCTGCGGACTGCGGCTGCTGCATCCATGAGCGGCGCCCTCCAGGTGCAGCGAGTGGCAGCGACGCCGGAGCTGGCAGAGGATGAGAGCGCTGCTCCCGCCCCGCTGAGGAGGCCCGGACATGCGCTGGTGGTCGTCGCTGGTCACGATCGGCCGTGAGGGGCTGCGCATTCAACGGGCATTCGCCGCGCCGTCGGTGATCGCACGAGCCGTACTGGCCGTGCTGCTCGCCACGGTCCTCGGCCTCCTGCTGGACGACCCGGTGGCCGGGGCCATGGCCAGCGTCGGTGCGTTCATCTGCGGCATAGGTACGCTGCTGAGCCCGCTGCGACACCCTGTGGTGAACGCGCTCGGGATGGCCGCGGCCTTCAGCGCAATGGCGGTGCTGGGGGCCCTGGTGCACGCCACCACCTGGCTGTTCCTGCTGCTCCTCGCGGTCGCGGCGTTCGCCACCGGGCTGTGGCGGACGATGGGCGTTGCGCCCGGCATCCGGGGTTGCCTCGCGGTCATCGGGCTGATGATCACGGCTGATCTCGCTCCCGACGTACATGGCGGCCTGGTGATGGCCCGCTGGATCGCGGTCGGGACCGGACTCGTCGTGGGGGTTCAACTGCTCCCGCCGTACGGTCCGCGGTTCGCCGCCCAGCGCCGTGCCCTTGCAGCCCTGTACCAGTCGCTCGCCGAGACTTCGGTCGCGGCCGACTCCGCCGCCCTGGGCGGGTCCGCTCCGTTCACGGCGGCCCGGCAGGCCCTGGAGCTGCTGCCGCAGTTCAGCCGACCGGCGGCAGCGGCCATGTTCGGACTGCTGGGAGAGGCCGAACGCATCGGCCGCGCGCTGCACGCTGTGCGGCTGACGGTACCCGCGGCAGCGGCCGGGAACCAGGAGGCACTGGCCGCCGCCGCGCAGGTGCTGGGCAACATCTCCCGTACGGTGGCCTCCGGCCGCGAGCACCGCACCCCCGAGGGGGTCCGCACCCTCCTGGAGTCGTGGGCTGCCGCCTCGCCCGTGCGCGGCCCGCGCGACCTGGCCGCGCGGCTGCCGCCGGCCGAGCAGCTGGCCCGGCGCTCGACCGACGACCGCCTCGGCGACGTACTGGAACCCCGCACCGAGGTGCCGGGCCTGTACGCGGGCACCCCCTCCGTAGCACGCACCGCCCGGCGGATCCGGGCACAGCTGCATCCCCAATCGCCGATCTTCCGCCATGCGGTGCGGCTCGCAGTGGGCGTGGTGGTCGCTGAGGTCATCGGCCGGTCGATCGGCGGATGGGGCGGGCTGGGCATCTCCGCGCACGGCTTCTGGGTGGCCCTGACCACCTTGCTGGTGCTCTTCCCCGAATACGGACACACCATCGCCCGCGGCTGGGGACGGGCGGCCGGGGCCATACTGGGCGGCCTCTTCGCCTGGGTGCTGTCCCTGCCGCACTGGTCACCCGTCGGCCTCGCGGTCCTGGCGGTGGTGCTGGCCGCCGCGTCGTTCGTGACCCTGCGGACCGGGCAGCTGATGCTCAACCTGTGGCTGACCACCTGGATCGTCTTCCTGATCCACCATGTCGGCGGGCTGCCCGGGCCCACGGCGTGGGCGCGCGCCGCCGACACTGTGGTCGGCGCCGCGCTCGCCGTGCTCATCTTCCTGGTCTGGCCGACCTGGTCCACCCGGCGGGTGCCGGGCCTGCTCGCGCAGTGGCTGCGGGTGCAGGACCGGCTGCTGCCCGAGCTGCTGACCGGCTACGCCGACGTCGGCGCGACCGACCCGGCAGCCGTCGACGCACTACGGGCGCGGTCACGGCAGGTCAGGGAGCACTTGGAGGCCGCGGTGGAGCAGTCGCACGCCGAGCCGGCCGAGCACCGCGGCCCCTGGTCGAGTGCGCAGCTGGAGAAGATCAGGACTCAGGTGTCCACGGTCGCCGGATGCGCCACCCTGCTGGGCGAACACCTGCCGCGTACCCCTCAGGAAACCGTGCCGGAGCTGACCGAACTGGTCGATCCGCTGCACGAACACCTCTCCGCCTTGGCCCGCGCCGCCGCCGGAGGCGAGACCGTGGCCCCGGGGGCATTGCGGTCGGTCTTCGACTCCTTCACGGCCCGCTCCGGCCTGCTGGCCGAGACGTCCGACGGCTCCGGCAGCGCCACGACCAGCCGCGCCGTCGCCCTGAGCACCGCAACCGTCGACGCCGTCGAGGCCCTGACCGCCACCATCGCCTCCCGCTACCGCCCCCGTCGCCACGCGGCAGCCTGACACTCCGCAGAGTCGCCGTCCGGCCTGACCATGGTCTCCCTGCCGGGACAGGGGCGAAGTCGGGTAGGCCGTGGTGATCGACGCCAGTGCACGGGCGGTGCGCTCACCTGCGGATGACGTGGTCCGACGGATACGGGGTTGTCGGCGTGACAGGTGGGCCTCCGGCCGCTGCCGCCATCGGTTGCGCGTAGAGATAGGGAACCGGAACCGGAGAGGTGGGAGGGAAGCCCGGCCTGGCGGCGTCGAGATGGGCATCCAGGCTCAGCGCGGCGGTGACGAGGGCGAGGTGGGTCAATGCTTGTGGGAAGTTGCCGAGTTGCTCGCCGGTCAGCCCGATTTCCTCGGAGTACAGGCCGAGATGGTTGGCGTAGGTGAGCATCTTCTCGAAGACGAGTCGCCCTTCACGCAGATGGCCGGCGCGAGCGAGGGCTTCGACATACCAGAAAGTACACGCAGAGAAGGTGCCTTCGGAACCGAGCAGTCCGTCGGGAGAGGCCGAGGGGTCGTACCGGTATACGAGGCCGTCCGACACGAGATCCTTCTTGATCGCGTCCAAAGTCGAGAGCCACCGCGGATCCTGCGGGGGGATGAACCCCACGGCGGGCATCCGGAGAAGCGCGGAGTCCAGAACGTCGCTGCCCAGGTACTGCGTGAACGCGGCACGCCCCGGACTCCACCCTCGCCGCATGATCTGCCAGTAGATGGCGTCGCGTTCCTTCGCCCAGCGCTGCACCTCGGCGGGGCGGCCGCTCCGGGCGGCCATGCGGGTGGCCCGATCCAACGCGATCCAGCTCATGAGCCGTCCATAGGTGAAGTCCTTGTCACCGCCCCGCGTTTCCCAGATACCGGCTTCGGGACGGTCCCAGTTCTCGCACACCCAGTCCACCGTGTTGATCAGCGCCTGCCAGATGCGGCAGGTTGTCGGCAGACCTCGCTCGTCGGCGAACTGGAGGCACTCCAGTGCCGATCCGTAGATGTCGAGCTGCAACTGGTCAGCGGCACCGTTGCCGACCCGCACCGGAGCGGAGCACCGGTAGCCTTCCCAGTGACCCAGGGTCTGCTCCGCCAGGTCGGAGGAGCCGTCGACGCGGTACATGACCTTCAGAGGGTGCTCGCTCGGACCGGTGTATTCCTGAACGCGGTCGCCCAGCCACTCGGCGAATGCCACGGCTTCCTCGGTGAATCCCAGCCCGAGCAGCGCGTGAAGGGACAAGGAGGCATCGCGTACCCACGAGTAGCGGTAGTCCCAGTTACGCTCACCTCCGACCTGTTCCGGCAGGCTGGTGGTCGGAGCCGCAACCATGGCCCCGGACGGGGCGTACGTCATGAGTTTGAGCGTCATGGCGGAGCGGTTGACCATCTCCCGCCACCGTCCGGTGTAGCGCGAATGCGCCAGCCAGTTGTGCCAGAAGGCGATGGTGTCCTCCAGAAGCCGCTCGCATTCCTCCGGCGGAACGATGCGTGGCGGACCGTCAGCGAACGTCTCCAGCACCAGGCCGCGGGTCATGCCGGCTCGCAGCCCTACGGTCATACGCACGTCACCGGCGCGAATCCTCCGGGCGCCCGCGCACTCATCGCCGAGTATGTCCACCACATGTACGGTCACATCTGTATCCCGGCCGACAAAATGCCAGCCGCCCACGCACGAGGTGACCTCATGCGGTTGCTGCGCGTAGTCGAACCGAGGGGCGATCTCGATGTCGAACGAGATCTCACCGCGAGTGCACCGCAGCATGCGGACCAATCGATGGTTGCTTGACGGATTGCGCGGCGAGGCAGGCGGCATGAAATCCACGACCGATCCGACGCCCTGCTCGGTCATGAATCTGGTGAGCAGCACACAGGTGTCCGGGTAGTAGAGCTGCCTGGTCGCATACGTCGGCGCTTGGGGAGCAATCGTCCAGTGGCCGCCGTTCTCACCGTCGAGCAGTGCTCCGAAGATACTCGGCGAGTCGAATCGCGGGCTGCAGAACCAGTCGATCGTTCCCTCGGTGGAGACCAGCGCGGCCGTCTGCAGGTCACCGATGAGTCCGTGGTCTTCGATCAGCGGATGTTCGTTCATGGGGCTCTTCCCATCTTGCCTGGCGTCAGCGGTGACATCGCTGCTACCGGCCGTGCCCGCCCCCACCTCCAGACTGCCCGGCATGCCCCGGGTTCGCATCACTCCCGGAAGCGGACCAACTGCGCGCCCGCACATACGCGCCTCGTCGCCGACGCGGCTCCCGCCTTCGGTCGACCGGGTCCCCTCGAAGCCGACCTCATCACCGGTCTGACCGCGCCCGGTGTTTTCGCAGGTCAGCGCACCCGTCCTCGGGGTTTCAGCGGCACTTGCGGCAGTTGTGGCGCGGGCAGCGGGTCCCCGTCGTAGCCCTTCACCTCGCCGAAACGGGTCCCCTTCATCCAGTCTTTTCGGGCCTGTACGACCTCCTCCTGAGACCGGCCGACGAAGTTCCACCACATGATGAGCTCCTCCTCGAACGGCTCGCCGCCGAGCAGCATCACGCCCGCGTCCGACTCGGCGCGCAGCGGCAGTTCGGTGCGGCCGCAGCCGAGGTAGAGCATCGAACCCGGCAGTACCGCCACCCCGTCGACGCGCACTTCGCCGGACATCGCGAGCACGCCGTACTCGAAGTCGGGGTCGAGGGGCAGCCGGACGTCCGCGCCGGAGGCGAGTGCGAGGTCGGCGCCGACGATCGGCGTGTACGTCGAGCCCGGCGAGACCGAGCCGTCGAGGGCGCCCAGGATCACGGTCGCCGTGAGGCCGGGTGCCGTGACCGTGGGCAGCTCGGCGTGGTGCTCGAACTTCGGCTCGGCGTGCCGGTGGGCGTCCGGCAGTGCGACCCAGAGCTGCGCGCCGTGCAGGAAGCGGGCGTGCGGCCGGGGGCTCTCCTCGGAGTGGCTGATCGCCCGGCCCGAGGTCATCAGGCCCAACTCTTTTGGCCGGATGGTCTGCAGGCTGCCGATCGAGTCGCGGTGCAGCACCTCGCCCTCGTGCAGCCAGCTGACCGTCTGCAGCCCCATGTGGGGGTGCGGTGGGACCTGCATGCCGGGTTCGTCGGCGATGTCGTCGGGGCCGTAGTGGTCGACGAAGGCCCAGGCGCCGATCATCCGGCGGCCCAGGTTCGGCAGCAGTCGGCGCACCTCGGTCGACTCGCCGAGTTTCACCTGGCGGGGGCTAAGCAGCTCGCGGACGGGTTCGGCGACAACGAATCCACGGCCGCCGCACACGCTCGGTACGGGCGCGCGGTCAAGGTTGCTCATACCGCCCAACTTAGCGGTCGCCGGTTCCGGTTGCCGGGTGCTCGGCCGGTCGTACGCCACGGGTTCGTGTGCCGGACTCTCCTTGCCTAAGTCAATCAACTGACTTACCGTCGGGGGGTCGTGCAGACCCGAGCACCCCCACGGAGGCCCGACCATGTCCCATGCACAACCCCGGCCCGCGTCTGCGGCGGAGGCAGGGGAGTCCGTGGTGCCGCGGACGAACCTCGTCGTCGCGGTGCTGGCCTTCGGCGGGATCGTGGTCTCGCTGATGCAGACCCTGGTGATCCCGATCGTGCCCGAACTGCCGCGCCTGCTCCATGCGCCGGCGTCGGACGCCGCCTGGGCGGTCACCGCCACCCTCCTCGCGGCCGCCGTCGCCACGCCCGTCATGGGGCGGCTCGGCGACATGTACGGCAAGCGGCTGATGCTGCTGACCAGCCTCGTGATGCTGGTCGCCGGGTCGGTCACGGCGGCCCTGAGCGACGCGCTCATCCCGATGATCGTGGGACGGGCGCTGCAGGGCCTGGCCGCCGGAGTCATCCCGCTCGGCATCAGCATCATGCGCGACGAACTGTCCGCCGAACGGCTCGGCTCCGCCACCGCCCTGATGAGCGCCTCCCTCGGTGTCGGCGGCGCCCTCGGGCTGCCCGCCGCGGCGCTCATCGCCGACCACTTCGACTGGCACATGCTCTTCTGGACCTCGGCAGGGCTCGGCGCGGTCGCCGCCCTGCTCGTCGTGCTGCTCGTGCCCGAGTCGAAGGTGCGCAGCGGCGGCCGCTTCGACCTGGTGGGCGCGCTCGGCATGGCGGCGGGCCTCGTCTGTCTGCTCCTCGCGATCTCCAAGGGCGCCGACTGGGGCTGGCGCAGCGGTACGACGCTCGGCCTGTTGGGGGCGGCAGTGGTCGTCCTGCTCGCCTGGGGATTCTACGAACTGCGCGCGAGGCAGCCGCTGGTGGACCTGCGCACCACCGCCCGCCGCCAGGTGCTGGTGACCAACCTCGCCTCGGTCGCCTTCGGCTTCTCCATGTTCGCCATGTCCCTGGTGCTTCCGCAGCTCCTGCAGTTGCCTCGGGCGACCGGCTACGGACTGGGCCAGTCCCTGCTCGACGCCGGCCTGGTCATGGCCCCGGCGGGCCTGGTGATGATGGCGATGGCGCCGGTGTCCGCCCTCGTCTCGCGGACCTGGGGTCCCAAGGTGACCCTGATGTGCGGTGCCGTGATAGTGGCGGCGGGATACGGCCTCAACATCGTGCTGATGGACGCCGTCTGGCAGCTCGTCATGGTGTCCTGCGTGATCGGCGCGGGAATCGGCTTCGCCTACGGCGCGATGCCCGCGCTCATCATGGGCGCGGTGGACCCGTCGGAGACGGCCGCGGCGAACAGCCTCAACACCCTGATGCGGTCCATCGGCACGTCGACCGCGAGCGCGGTCGCGGGGGTGATCCTGGCTCAGATGACCACCACGTTCGGGTCCACCCCGCTGCCCTCGGAGAACGGCTTCAAGGTGGTCATGGCCGTCGGCGCCGGTGCGGCCGTCCTCGCGCTCCTCGTCGCGTCGTTCATCCCGCGCCGGCGTGTTGCTGCGCCCGCCCCGGTCTTCGAGGTTCCGGCCGCCGCGGAGGTGGAAGAGCCGGACCGCGGCATTCTGGTGCGCGGGCATGTGCGGGGCGCCGACGGTGTGCCGACGGCGGGCGCGGCGGTGACGCTGATCACGCTCGAAGGGCGGCAGTTGGGCCGGTCGCTCGCCCACGCCGACGGCTCCTACACCATCGCCGCGCCGGACGAGGGGACGTACGTACTCATCGCCTCCGCCGACGGCTGCAGGCCGCAGGCGACCACTCTGGTGATCGGCGCCGAGCCCGTGACGTACGACCTTCTGCTGAGCGGCTCCAGCGGGCTGGCCGGTGCGGTGCGCTCCGCCGACAGCGGCGCCCCGGTCACCGGGGCCGTGGTCGTCGTGGCCGACGTGCGCGGCGACGTCCTCGCCACCGGGCAGACGGACACCCTCGGTGAGTTCCTCGTCGCTGATCTGGTGCCGGGGACGGTGACGGTCGCCGTCAACTCGGTCAAGCACCGGCCGCTCGCGCTGCCCGTCGAGGTCGCCGGCACCGGAATCACTCGGATAGAGGTCGAGTTGCGGCCCGGTGCACATGTGCGGGGCACCGTGCGCGGCGGGGGTGCGCCGCTCGGCGACGCGCGGGTGACGCTGGTGGACGCCGCGGGCAACGTCGTCGCCACGACCACCACCGGGAGCGACGGGGCGTACGCCTTCACCGACCTGGACACCGGCCAGTACACGGTCCTCGCGACCGGCTACCCGCCGCAGGCCGCCGGGGTGCGCGTGGCCGGCGCCGACGTCGAGGACCACGACATCGAACTCGCCTACCCCCAGGCGTAGTTCAGGGACCCTGAGCCGTTGTGGTGGACGGTGCCGTCCGCGTCCATGGCAGGATGGATCTGCATCGGGCCGTACTCGTCGTGGTCCGTCGGGCGGGGCGGTTCCGGGCCGTCGGGGCCCGAGCGGACCATCCGCTGGATACGGCAGTCCGCGAGGCGTCACACCCCCTCCAATCGCCACTCCTGCGTAGCCGCGTCGCTCACCGTCCGCTGCACCACTGCCGTGCCGCTCGTGGTGACCGTGAGGTCCAGGGCCTTGCCGTCGGAGCTGTTGACGAGGCGGTGGTGGTCGTCGGCGGACGGTCGCAGGGTCCATTTCTGGGCGTGGGTGCCGTTGTGTGCGCCCAGGGTTGGAACGGTGGCGCTAGGTGCTTCCAGCACCTTGCCGCTGTGGAGGTTCGTCAGCTTCACGTAGTCGCCCGAACTCGTCGTGATCCAGCGCTGGTTGGGGTCGCTGTGCGGGGAGCGGGCGGTCACCGTGGTGTCGCTCACGTCCAGTACCAGGCCCGTCGCCCGGTTGCGCAGGCGGAACGTGCCGCTGGGCGTGGGTGCCGCCACCCGGTTGGCGCCGCTCAGTACGTTGCCCTCGGTGGTCAGGTAGTTGGTGGTGTAGTCGAAGCGCGGGGTGCCCGACCACAGCAGGTAGAAGTACTTCATGTTCTCCGAGAACCAGTAGGCGGGCGTCAGATCGCCCTTGGTCACCGGGGTCGTCGTCATGTCCGTCACGACCGTGTAGCCGTTCGCGACCTTGCAGTGCCTCTTCTGTGCGTCCCACAGCCATCCGGCCCGGTCCCGGTAGACCTCCCTGCCGGTCAGCAGCCACAGGAACAGCGCCGAGTCCAGGTATTCCGGGCGGAGTTGGTACGCCGTACTGGTCGCGGACAGCGTTGTGTAGTCGAGCCCCTCCGGCGGCAGCCGGAACCGTCCGAGCGCGGCCGCCCAGGACGCGTGGTACGACTCGCCCTCGCTCAGGTTTCCGCCCTGTGCGAGCAACCCGGCGTAGAACGCCGTGAGTTCGGACTGCCGGCGGCCGACCGTCGCACCGGTGCGCATGTCGGCCGACCTCAGCCACAGCCGCCCGTTGTACGTCTCGGCGAGATGCCGCAGCACGGCGGAGGTCAGCGTCCGGTACCAGCCGAGGATCTCGGTGTCGCCGAAGAACTGGTAGGCGTCCCACAGATACTCGAAGTACGAGTCGACGGGCGGATCGAGCCGCGCGGTCGGATCGGTCCAGGCACCCGTGTCCACGTCGAGCGTCGTACCGACCAGATCCAGCGCGGAGCGCCGCTCGTACGGTGCCTTCAGCGCTCTCTTCGCCGCGTCGAAGTATCGCTTGTCACCTGTGAGTTGGGACAGTCGTCCCAGTTCGGTGATGTTGCTGCCGATCTCGGCGAGCGGCACCCGCTTGCCGCTGACCGCGCCCGTGCGCAGGTTGACGTACCGGTACGGGGCACCGGTCGGGGAGGACGTGAACGCGGGCAGCAGCCGGTCGGCGAGGTCGCGTGCCTTGGTCAGCAGAACGGGGTTGCCCGTGCAGTGGTGGCCGGACAGCAGACCGCCGACCAGCCGGATGATCGCCTCGAAGACGTGGACGTCCGCGTCGCGGTCGAAGTCCAGGCTGTCGTCGACCCAGGCGACGGCGGCGTCCAGTTCGCCGTCCAGCTCCATCAGGTACAGCGTGTCCAGCGACTCCACCACGGTCAGCCCCAGCGGCACCCTGCCGATGAAGAACTCCGAGCCGGTTCCGCTCATCGGACGCAGCTCGTCGCGGCCCCAGGCCAGCCTCCGGTACGCGGTCCATGCGGTGAGGAACTCCTGGCGTACGTCCTCGGCGAGCGCGAGGTCGGCCGGGCCGGGCGCCCCGGATCCCGGTGCGGCACCCGGGCCGCCGGGCAGGGCGGACGCCCCTGTGGTATCGAGGCCGCCGAGCGCCGCGAACGAAGCCACTGCGGTGCGCAGCAGGGAGCGCCGGGTAAATCGGGTGTCCGGCAGTGAAGACAGAGGAGGCATGGGCATGCCGTACCGGGAGCACGGTCCCGCACGCCCCGGACGCGCCCGCCGCACCCCCCGATTCACCCGAATGGCGGTGCCGAACCGGCGGGCAGACGATCATGTCGTGGCGTGTGGCCGCCGCCGGAGCGCCGGTGCCGCCCGAGGCCGCCGGGAGGCGGGGACCCGCAGCGCCACCAGCACCGCCCCGACGGCCGGGCATCCGGGAGGTGCCGTAATTCCGTGGAAGGACCCGCGAGTTGGCGGAGACCGGTCGGGCGCCGTCAGCCTTCGTAGACGGCGGCACCGTCCTCGGCGTACGCGACGGCCTCCGCGTGCCCGAACAGACCGGGCAGCCCGCCGGTGTGCACGAACACGGTCCGCTCGCCCGGCCGGACGTCCCCGTCCCGGACGGCCGCGACCAGTCCGGCCAGGGCCCGTCCGGTGTAGGTGGGGTCGAGGACCAGACCCTCGGTGCGCGCCGCGAGCCGCAGCGCCTCGCGCACCGGCCCGGTCAGGGCCGCGTACCCGGCGCCCACCTGGTCGCGCCGCACCCGCAGCCGCTCCGGGGCGAGGGCCTCCGCGGTGAGCGGCGCCGCGAACCGGACGACGGCCGCCGCCGGCTCGGCCAGCGCGCCCACGTCGACGCTCAGCACCGCCTCCGACCCCAGCGAGGCGACCAGCCCAGCCGCCGTACCGCCGGAGCCCAGTGCGACGACGGCCGTCCGCAGGTCGGGTACCTGCGCGCGCAGTTCCTCGCCGCATCGCACATAGCCGCGCGCGCCGAGCGTGCTGGACCCGCCGAAGGGGATGAGCGCGGGCCGGGCGCCGCCCTTGCGCAGCCGTTCGCAGACCTCGGCCGCCGCCGCGTCCAGGCCCGCCTGGTCCACGTCGCCGGCCCAGGCCAGCCGCGCGCCGAACAGGCCGTCCAGGGCGAGGTTCCCGGACCGCGACGCGCCGGGTGATCCGCGCAGCACCAGTACGGCGTCCAGGCCCGAGCGGGCCGCCGCGGCCGCCGTCAGCCGGGCGTGGTTGCTCTGCGGGGCCCCCGTGGTGACCAGCGTGTCGGCCTCCTCGGCGAGCGCGGCGCCGACGGTCCACTCCAGCTTGCGGATCTTGTTGCCGCCACCGCCGAGACCGGTCAGGTCGTCACGCTTGACCCACAGGTCGTCCGTGCCGAGGCCGATCGCCCTCGCCAGCCGGGGCGCCGGCTCCATGGGGGTGGGGAAGGTGCCGAGTTCCACGATCGGGTCGCTCATGTCGTACGTCCTCGTCTGCGGGTGGATGCAGGGCAAGTCGACCACAAGTGCCCGCCGTTGGTCACACCGGAAGCAGCCGTGCAATCAGTGCGCCGACCTGCCGCGCGGTGCGGCACTCGCGCATCTCCACCAGCTCCGCGTAGGCGGGCGCAGCGGAGTCGCCCGTACCCCACTGGGAGCGCTGCTCGGGGTTCAGCCAGTAGACCCGGCGGGCGCGCTCGGCGATGTGGCGTACGGCGGGCAGGTTCGGGTCGCTCATGTTGGTGCGGGCGTCACCGAGGACGAACACCGTCGTACGCGGGCCGACCGCGTCGCCGTACCGCTCCGCGAACTCGCCCAGCGCCACGCCGTAGTCGCTGCTCCCGTGCCAGCCGGTGAGCGTGGCCTCGGACCGGATCCGGGTGCTCAGTCCCTCGGGGTCGGCCCGCCCGTGGCCGAGGAGCCCGGTCACCTCGTCGATCCGGTTGACGAAGGCGAACACCCGCACCTTGCTGAACTGGTCGTGCAGCGCCTGCACGAGCAGCATCGTGAAGTCCGAGAATCCCGACACCGAGCCCGACACATCGCACAGCAGCACCAGTTCGGGCCGCACGGGCCGCCGCCGGCGCAGCACCGGCCGCATCGGCACACCGCCCGTCGACAGCGAGCCGCGCAGCGTGCGGCGCAGATCGATCGTGCCGCGCGCGGCCCGCCGACGGCGTGCGGCGAGCCGGGTGGCCAGCTTCCGGGCCAGCGGCTGAACCGTCCTGCGCAGCTCGGCCAGTTGGGACCGGTTCGCGAACAGGAAGTCCACCCGGTCCGAGGTCGGGGCCACCGCCCGCCGGGCGATCTCCTCCCGCCCGCGCCGCTCGGCGACCCGCCGCCGCGCCTCCGCCGCCACCAGCCCGCGGAATGCCTCGATACGGCGCCGGATCTCGTCGTCGAGCAGCCGGTCGGCGAACCCCTCGCCCCCGTCCCGCTCCCGGACGCTCGACCGCACCCGGGCCAGCAGGGTCTGCGGGCGCAGCCGGTCCAGCGTCTGGTACGACGACCAGCCGTCCGATCCCGGTGAACTCCCGTATCCTCCCAGGCCGTCGACGGCCTCCGCGGCCAGCCGAGCCATCAGCGCCCGGTCGTCGTCGGCCAGCGCCGCCGCGAGCCGGTTCCGCAACTCCTCCCGGTCCGCGGCCTGTTCGCCGGGCGCGCCGACACCGCGCGGGAAGTAGAGGTCGAAGACCGGGTCGAACACGGCGCGTTGAGCGGTGCCGTGCAGCAGCGTTGCGGCCAGCCCCTCGCGCAGCAGCTCCCGGTCCGTGAGACCCAGGGCCTCCACCGCGCGGGCCGCGTCGACGGTCTCCCCGGTGCCGATCCGCACGCCGTGCGCGCGCAACGCGCCGACCAGACCCGTGATCCGCGCGTCGACACCGGTCACAGGTTCTCCAGGTCGAGCTTGGCCGCCGCCTTCAGGACGTCGTCCTGGTGCTTGAGGATCACGCCCAGGCTGTCCCGTACGACCGCCTCGTCCAGGGTCTCGGCGCCCAGTTCGAGGAGTGTGCGCGCCCAGTCGATCGTCTCGGCGACCGAGGGCACCTTCCGCAGGTCCATCGCGCGCAGCGCGCCGATCACCCGCACGACCGACTCGGCCAGCGCTTCGCCCAGACCCGGCACCTTGAGCCGGACGATGCGCCGCTCCAGCTCCTCCTCCGGGAAGCCGATGTGCAGGAACAGACAGCGGCGGCGCAGGGCCTCGGACAGCTCGCGGCCGGCGTTGGAGGTGAGCACGACGAACGGGCGGCGCG
This sequence comes from Streptomyces sp. NPDC002619, assembly GCF_042889305.1. Lineage (NCBI taxonomy): Bacteria > Bacillati > Actinomycetota > Actinomycetes > Kitasatosporales > Streptomycetaceae > Streptomyces > Streptomyces sp. NPDC002619. Next base: position 108,793 of record NZ_JBIAQV010000007.1, read on the forward strand.
TCGCGGTGATCGTGCCCAGCTCGGGGACGGTCACCTGGAAGTCGCTGAGCACCTCGAGGAGCAGTCCCTCCATCTCGACGTCGGCCTTGTCGGTCTCGTCGATCAGCAGAACCGTGGGCTGGTCGCCGCGGATGGCGGTCAGCAGCGGGCGGGGGAGCAGGAACTCCTCGCTGAAGACGTCCGTGCGGGTCTCGTCCCAGGTCTCGTCACGGCCCGCGCTGATGCGCAGCAACTGCTTGGCGTGGTTCCACTCGTACAGGGCGCGGGACTCGTCGACGCCCTCGTAGCACTGCAGCCGGACCAGCCGGGCGTCGGTGACCTCGGCGACGGCCTTGGCCAGCTCGGTCTTGCCGACGCCGGCGGGGCCCTCGACTAGCAGCGGCTTGCCGAGGCGGGCGGCCAGGAAGACGGTGGTGGCGACCGCGCGCGAGGCGAGATAGCCGGTCTCGGCGAGGCGTGCGGAGACATCGTCGACGGAAGTGAACAACGGGGCCTCCGGTGGGATCGGGGAGCGGCGTCCGGGTCCTGTCTGAGCACTCCTATCTAAGCGCTTGTTCAGTACCGCTGTCACGCGCGTTCTCGGCGGTGGAACAGCGTACACCGATCGGTTTTCTTTCGCCCGCGACGCGGTACCCTCGGCGGTATGGCCACCACCGACAAGGCGTCCCCCCGGGAACGGCTGCTCGACGCGGCCGCCGAGCTCTTCTACCGCGACGGCGTCTCCATCGGCGTCGATGCACTGTGCCGGACCGCCGGAGTGTCGAAGCGGTCGATGTACCAGCTCTTCGAGAGCAAGGACGAGATGCTGGCCGCGAGCCTGGAGCGGCGGAGGCCGTCGATCGAGGCCCGGTTCGTGCCGGCCGACGCGGAGAGCATGACGCCGCGCGAGCGGATCCTGTACATCTTCGAACGGCTGGAGCAGGCGTCCGGGGAGCCCGGGTACCACGGCTGTCCTTATCTGGCCGTGCTCGTCGAGCTCAAGGACCTCGACCATCCGGCGAGCGCGGTCGCCGGCAGCGCGAAAGAGAAGATGCGGGCGAACTTCCACGCGCAGGCGGAGCTGGGCGGCGCCGGGGACCCGGACCTGCTCGCGCGCCAGCTGATGATCGTCTACGACGGCGCAAGCGCTCGCGCGGGGTCCGGGGTGGAGCGGCTTGACGACGGCCTGGCGACGGCGACGGCGGCGGCGCTGCTGGACGCGGCGGGCGTGAAGTAGGCGGTACGGCGACTTGTGGTGAGGCGTGCACGGACGGCGCCCCCGGACGGAATGGTCCGAGGGCGCCGTGCGGTGAGCGTCAGACGAGGTCGAACCGGTCCAGGTTCATGACCTTGACCCACGCCGCGACGAAGTCGTTCACGAACTTCGCCTTGGCGTCGTCGCTCGCGTAGACCTCGGCGAGCGCGCGCAGCTCCGAGTTGGAGCCGAAGACGAGGTCGGCACGGGTGCCGGTCCACTTGACCTCGCCCGAGGAGTCACGGCCCTCGAACGTGGTCTGGTCCTCGGACGTGGACTTCCAGGTCGTGCCCAGGTCGAGCAGGTTGACGAAGAAGTCGTTGGTCAGCTTGCCCGGGGTCTCGGTGAAGACGCCGTGCTTCGACCCGTTGTGGTTCGCGTCCAGGACCCGCAGACCACCGACCAGGACGGTCGTCTCGGGAGCGCTGAGCGTGAGCAGGTTCGCCCGGTCGAGGAGCAGGTACTCGGCCGGCAGGCGGGTGCCCTTGCCGAGGTAGTTGCGGAACCCGTCGTACGTCGGCTCCAGCGCCGCGAACGACTCGACGTCGGTGTGCTCCTCGGTCGCGTCGACACGGCCCGGGGCGAAGGGCACCTCGACGTCGAAGCCGGCGTCCTTGGCCGCCTTCTCCACGGCCGCACTGCCGCCGAGGACGATGAGGTCGGCCAGGGAGACCTTCTTGGCACCGGAGTTGAACTCGCCCTGGACGTTCTCCAGGGTGCGCAGGACCTGCGCGAGCTCGTCGGGGTTGTTGACCTCCCAGCTGCGCTGCGGCTCCAGGCGGATGCGGGCACCGTTGGCGCCGCCGCGCTTGTCGCCGCCGCGGAAGGTGGCGGCCGACGCCCACGCGGCGCCGACCAACTGCGAGACGGTCAGGCCGGAGTCGAGGATCTTGGCCTTGAGCGCCGTGATGTCCGCGGCGTCGAGGGCCTCACCCGCTGCCTCGGGCAGCGGGTCCTGCCACAGCAGGGTCTCCGCCGGGACCTCCGGGCCGAGGTACAGCGACTTCGGTCCCAGGTCACGGTGGGTCAGCTTGTACCAGGCGCGGGCGAACGCGTCCGCGAACTCCTCCGGGTTCTCGTAGAAGTGGCGGGAGATCGGCTCGTAGATCGGGTCGAAGCGCAGCGACAGGTCGGTGGTGAGCATCGTCGGGCGGTGCTTCTTCGACGGGTCGAAGGCGTCCGGAACGATCTCCGGGGCGTCCTTCGCCACCCACTGGTGGGCGCCGGCCGGGCTCTGGCTGAGCTCGTACTCGTACTCGAAGAGGTTCTTGAAGAACCCGTTGCTCCACTGGGTCGGCGTGGTGGTCCACGTGACCTCGAGACCACTGGTGATGGCGTCCTTGCCCACGCCCGTGCCGTACGTGCTCTTCCAGCCGAGGCCCAGCTGCTCCATCGGGGCGGCCTCCGGGTCCGCCCCGACGTTGTCCGCCGGGCCGGCGCCGTGGGTCTTGCCGAAGGTGTGGCCGCCCGCGATCAGGGCGACCGTCTCCTCGTCGTTCATCGCCATCCGGCGGAACGTCTCACGGATGTCGCGGGCCGCGGCGATCGGATCCGGGTTGCCGTTCGGGCCCTCCGGGTTGACGTAGATCAGGCCCATCTGGACCGCGCCGAGCGGGTTCTCCAGCTCGCGGTCGCCGGTGTAGCGCTCGTCGTCGAGCCAGGTGGTCTCGGGACCCCAGTAGACGTCCTCCTCCGCCTCCCAGACGTCCTCACGGCCGCCACCGAAGCCGAAGGTCTTGAAGCCCATCGTCTCCAGGGCCACGTTGCCGGTGAGGATCATGAGGTCGGCCCAGGAGATGCTCTGGCCGTACTTCTTCTTGACCGGCCACAGTAGACGGCGGGCCTTGTCGAGGCTGGCGTTGTCCGGCCAGCTGTTGAGCGGGGCGAAGCGCTGCTGGCCGGCGCCGGCGCCGCCGCGGCCGTCGCTGATCCGGTAGGTGCCCGCGCTGTGCCAGGCCATACGGATCATGAGCGGGCCGTAGTTGCCGAAGTCGGCCGGCCACCAGTCCTGCGACGTCGTCAGCACCTCGGCGATGTCGCGCTTCACGGCCGCGAGGTCGAGGGACTGGAAGGCCGCGGCGTAGTCGAACTCCTCACCGAGCGGGTTGGCGACCGCCGGGTTCTTGGCGAGGATCTTCAGGTTGAGTCGATCGGGCCACCACTGGCGGTTGCCGCCACCCTGCGTCGGGTGCGGGGCACGCCCGTGCGCGACCGGGCAGCCACCTGCCTCCGCCGCCGCTGCGCTGACTGCTTCTTGGTTCTCAGACATGGGAATCCTTCCGAACTTAGGCGGATCGTGGTGCTCAAGAACTACGCGCGATGGAACATTCTGGACACAAGCCCCAGTAAATGACCTCGGCCTCGTCGATGGCGAAGCCGTGGTCCTCGGACGCGGTCAGACAGGGTGCCTGACCCGTGGCGCAGTCGACGTCGGCGACTACGCCGCAGGACCGGCACACGACGTGGTGGTGGTTGTCCCCGATGCGTCCCTCGAAGCGGGCCGGGCTGCCGGCCGGCTCGATGCGGCGTATGAGCCCTGCGGCGGTGAGCGCGTGGAGGGCTTCGTACACGGCTTGGAGGGAGATGTGGCCCACGCGATCGCGCACCCGGGTGGCGATCGCCTCGACCCCGAGGTGGTCACCACCCCGGACGGTCTCGAGCAGGGCGACGCGGGCGGCCGTCACCCGCAGGCCGGCACCGCGCAGCTCGTCTGCGGTGGTCGGAGTCTGGGATGAGGTCATGGCCCAGAACCTACCCCGCTAAACACGAACAATACAAGAAAACGAGCAGTTCAATTCAGATGTCGTGACGGGTGCGCGCCGCATACGAACGCCGTACGAACGCCGAAAGGGGCGGTCGCCGAAGCGACCGCCCCTTTCGTGTCCAGCCCCGTCACGCCACCGCAGCCACGGCCCCGATCGCCGGAGTCCGCAGCACCCGGCGGGCCGTGCCCAGGCTCGTCCCCAGCGTCACCGCCGCGGCGACCGTGGACACCGCCAGCCAGATCCCGAAGGTCTGGCCGGGCAGCACGGCGTCGGTGCGGACCAGCGCGAACGGGACGATCCCGGCCAGCGCGGCCACCGAGCCGAGCAGCACACCGACCCCCGCGAGGACCGCGCTCTCCACGCCCACCGTGCCCAGCACCTGCCCCGGCGTCGCGCCCGCCAGCCGCTCCTGGCCGAACTCCCGGCTCCGGTAGGTCGTCGCCGCATACAGGGAGTTGACCAGCATGACGCAGACGAACACCGCGATGATGCCGACGACCGTGAGGTTGAGCGTCTCGAGGTTCTTGGCGTCGACCGACTTCTTCAACCCCGAGGCCGCGACCGCGTCCGACTCCACCGACTGCATGGTCAGCGTCGCCGTGCTCACCGCCGTGAACAGGACCAGCGACATCAGGATCCCGGAGACGTGCTCGACCCGCCGGCGCAGATTGCGCACCGCGAGCCAGCCGCTCGCCCCGGTCAGGGACAGCCACGCCGGCAGCCGGTCAAGGAGCCGCGGCGCGAGCATCGCGAAGCCCACCGACAGCAGGATCGCCCCGTACGCCGGAGCCGCCATCAGCGCCGCGTCCGTCGCCGAGAACGCGAACGTCGTCGTCACCGACCCGGCACCGGCCACCAGCGCGCCGTACGCCAGGAACGTTCGCGCCCGGCCCCGCCGCACCGCCGGACGCGTCGCCCGCCGTACCGCGAGGAACGCCGCGCCCGCCGCCGCGAGCAGGGTGATGCCGACGCCCGAGACCAGCGCGACGCCGCCGAAGGCGGGGTCGACGGAGAGCGCGACCTGGCCGCTGTCCTGGAACACACCGAGCAGCGCCCGTCCACCGAGCACCGCCGGGCCGATCGCGAGGGCGGCGCCGGCCAGGGCCACGGCCACCGCCTCACCCACGACCATCCGTTTGATCTGCGCCGGGGTCGCCCCCGAGCAGCGCAGCAGCTCCAGTTCGGCAAAGCGCTGACGGACGTTGACCGTGAGTGTGGAGGCGACGGCGAAGAAGACGAGGAGGGTGCCGTACCCGCCGACGACGCTCGCCGACGTGGTCAGCGTCTCCGCGCTGACCGTGTCGACGCCGCGCTGTCCAGCCGTGTCGTGCAGCGAGTTGAACGTCATGATGATCGCCGCGCCCAGGAAGGCGGACAGCAGGGTCGCCAGGAAGCGTCCGGGGCGTCGCCGGATGGAACGCAGAGCCAGTACGAGCATCGGTCACACCCCCGCCGGCACGTCGTCGCCGAGGTGGGCCAGCCGCTCGGCGACCGCGTCGGCCGTCGGCGCGTACAGGTGTCCGGCCAGGCGGCCGTCCGCCAGGAACAGCACGGAGTCGGCGTACGCGGCGGCGACCGGGTCGTGCGTCACCATCACCACCGTCCGGCCGTGCACCTTCACCGCCTCCTGCAGCAGCCACAGCACCTCCCGAGCGCTGCGCGTGTCCAGCGCGCCGGTCGGCTCGTCCGCGAAGATCACCCGCGGTTCGGTGACCAGCGCGCGGGCGATCGCCACCCGCTGCCGCTGACCGCCGGACAGCTGGTCGGGCCGGTGGTCCAGGCGGTCGCCGAGACCGACGGCTGTGAGGATCTCCCGCACCCGCTTCCGGTCGACGCGCCGGCCCGCCAGCTTCAGCGGCAGCACCGTGTTCTGCGCGACCGTCAGCGTCTCCAGCAGGTTGTACTGCTGGAAGACGAACCCGACCCGGCTGCGCCGGAACCGCGTCAGCTCGGCCTCGCCGGAGCCCGTCACCTCCGTACCGTCGACCATGACGATCCCGCTGTCGGGCCGGTCGAGCCCCGCCGCGCACTGCAGCAGCGTCGACTTGCCCGAACCGGACGGCCCCATCACCGCGGTGAACGAACCGCGCGGCAGACTGAGCGTGACCCCGTCCAGCGCGGTCACGGCGTTGTCGGCACCGCCGTAGGTCTTGGTGACCTTCACCAGGCGCAGCGCCTCGGCGGCGGGTCCCGTGTCGTGCGTACGTCGCGAACCTGTCCGAAACATCGTCATCACCCTCCGTCCGGGCACCCCTTGTGCCCCACCGACGAAGCTACGGAGCGGCGGCGCGCGGCACATTGGGCGCAGGACCCGTATCGGAGGGTGTACACAGCGACACCCCGGACGGGCCACCACAACGAGCCGACCCGCTCGCCCTCCCAGTGCAATGGACCCGTGACCGCGCCCCCGGACGACTGCCTCGCCCGCAACGAGTGGATCTGCGGCGAGTATCTGAGCACCCGCCGCCGGATCCTGCTCGACGCGGTCCTCCAGCACCTCCAGCTGACCACGATCTCCGTGCTGATCGGACTCGTCGTCGCCGTCCCGCTCGCGGTCCTCGCCCGCCGCTGGGGCTGGGCCGCCGGACCCGTCCTCGGCGCCACGACGATCCTCTACACCATCCCGTCCCTGGCGATGTTCTCCCTGCTCCTGCCCCTGTACGGCCTCTCCGCCACGCTGGTCGTCGCCGGCCTGGTGCTCTACTCCCTCACCCTGCTCGTACGGAACATCCTCGCCGGGCTGCGCGCCGTCCCCGAGGAGACCCGGCAGGCCGCACGCGGCATGGGCTACGGCCCGATCCGCCTCCTGCTCACCGTCGAACTGCCCCTCGCCCTGCCCGCCGCGATGGCCGGGCTGCGCATCGCCACCGTCTCGGCGGTCTCCCTGGCGACGGTCGGCGCGATCGTCGGCTTCGGCGGACTCGGCAATCTCATCTACTCCGGCATGAACACCTACTTCAAGGCTCAGGTCCTCACCGCGTCGGTGCTGTGCGTGGTGATCGCGGTCGTAGCCGATCTGCTCCTGCTCGGGGTGCAGTGGCTGATCACCCCGTGGACGAGAGCGGCCCGAGGATGAACACCCTGGCCGACGCCTGGCAATGGCTCACCGACCCCGCCAACTGGGCCGGGGACGACGGCATCCGGCACCGGCTGCTGCAACACCTCGTGCTGACCGTCGTCTGCCTGGTCATCAGCTGTGTCATCGCACTGCCCGTCGCGCTGGTCCTCGGCCACCTCGGCAAGGGCGGCGCGCTCGCCGTCAACATCTCCAACGTCGGCCGGGCCGTTCCGACCTTCGCCGTGCTCGTCCTGCTGCTCCTCACCCCGATCGGCACCTGGGGCGAGGGCCCCACGGTCGTGGCGCTGGTGCTGTTCGCCGTACCGCCCCTGCTCACCAACGCGTACGTCGGCATGCGCGAGGTCGACCGCGACGTGGTGCGGGCGGCGCGCGGGATGGGGATGACCGGGCGGCAGATGCTGTTCCGCGTGGAACTGCCCCTGGCGCTCCCGATGGTCATGACCGGGGTGCGGATCGCCGCCGTCCAGCTCGTGGCCACGGCCACCATCGCGGCGCTGGCGGGCGGCGGCGGGCTCGGCCGCATCATCACGGCGGGCTTCAACCTGGCCAGCACGCCCCAGGTGGTGGCGGGCGCCGTGCTCGTCGCCGTGTTCGCGCTGATCGTCGAGGGCCTCTTCGAGATCGCCGAACGGCTGGCGCCCCGCTGGGCGAGGGGGACGCGATGAGATGCCGTACGGCGATCGTCGCGGCGGTGTGCGTCCTCTCCGGCTGCACCACCGGCCCCTCCCTGGAGAACCGCGGAGCGGTCACCGCGCCGCCGGGCGACAGCCGTCATCTGACCATCGGCTCGGCCGGTTTCACCGAGAGCGACCTGCTCGCCCAGATGTACGCGCTGCTCCTGAACAGGGCCGGCTACAAGACGTCCATCCTCACCGTCGCCAACCGCGAACTGTACGAACCCGCCCTGGAATCGGGCCAGATCGACGTCGTCCCCGAGTACGCCGCCACCTTCGCCGACTGGCTGGGCGCCAAGACCAACGGAGCCGACGCCCCGCCGGCCGGCTCACCCGACCTCGCGGCCACGATGACAGCCCTGCGCAAGCTGGCCACGCCCCGCGGCCTCACGGTCCTCGCCCCCGGGAAGGCCGTCGACCAGAACGCCTTCGCGGTGACCCGGGCCTACGCCGCCGAGCACCACCTCAGGACGCTCAGCGACCTCGGCGCCTCGGGGCTGAAAGTACGGCTCGCGGCGGGAGACGAGTGCGTGCAACGGCCGTACTGCGAACCAGGGTTGAAGAAGATCTACGGCATCGACATCACCGGCGTCGACCCCAAGGGCGTGGGCACCACGCAGGCGAAGCGGGCCGTGCAGAGCGGCCAGGACCAGATGGTCCTCACCACCACGACGGACGCCACCCTGGACGCGTTCGGCCTGGTCCTCCTCGCCGACGACAGACATCTGCAGAACGCCGACTACGTCGTCCCGGTCGTCAACCGCTCCCGCGCGGGCGGCGAGGGAGTCACCAAGGCGCTCGGCAGGCTCAACGACGTCCTCACCACCGCCGACCTGGCCTCCATGAACCAGCAGGTGGACAGCTGGCGCCGACTGCCTCAGGACGTTGCCCGCACCTATCTGCAGGACAAGGGCCTGATCAAGTAACGGTGGCGCTCAGGCGTCGGCCACCGAGTCGAACGGCACCTGACCGCGCGCCACGCCCCGCGCGTCCGCGTCCACGGAGCGGCGCAGCGCCTCGTGCAGCTTCGCCGGAGTCAGCACGCCCAGGAAGCGGGCGCCGTCCAGGACGGCGACCCATCCGGCGTCGTACTGGAGCATCACCCCGAACGCCTGCTTCAGCGGTGCGCCGACCGGCACCCACGCCGTCATCCGCCGGGCCAGGTCGCCGACCGAGCCGCCCGCCGCGAGGTCGTCGATGCCCACCCAGCCGTGCAGATCGCCGCTCCCGTCCAGGACGACCGCCCATCGGGCACCCTCGGCCCGCATCCGTTCCCCGGCGTGCTCGGCGCTCTCGTCCGGGCGGGCGACGGGCGGCTGTTCCAGGTCGTCCGGCTCGATCGCGGTGACGGACAGCCGCTTCAGGCCACGGTCGGCGCCCACGAACTCGGCCACGTACGGCGTCGCGGGCGTGCCCAGGACCGCCCCGGGTGTGTCGAACTGCTCGATCCGCCCCCGCCCGTACACCGCGATGCGGTCGCCGAGCCGGACCGCCTCCTCGATGTCGTGTGTGACCAGCAGCACCGTCTTGCGCACCGCGGCCTGCATCCGCAGGAACTCGTCCTGCAGCTGCTCGCGCACCACCGGGTCGACGGCGCCGAACGGCTCGTCCATCAGCAGCACCGGCGGGTCGGCCGCGAGGGCCCGCGCCACGCCGACCCGCTGCCGCTGACCGCCGGAGAGCTGGTCCGGGTAGCGCGACCCGTACGTGGCCGGATCCAGCCCCACCAGTTCGAGCAGTTCGGCGGCGCGCGCCCGGGCCCGCGTCCTCTTCCAGCCGATCAGCGCCGGGACGGTCGCGGTGTTGTCGAGGACCGTGCGGTGCGGGAAGAGGCCGACCTGTTGGATGACGTACCCGATGCGGCGGCGCAGCCGCACCGGGTCGACCGCGGCGATGTCCTCGCCGTTCACGAAGATCCGGCCGGAGGTCGGTTCGATGAGCCGGTTGACCATCATCATGGTCGTCGTCTTGCCGCAGCCGGACGGGCCCACGAGCGTGACCAGTTCGCCCTCGGCCACCTCGAAGGAGAGCCCGTCAACGGCGGTCGTACCGTCCGGATACCGCTTGGTGATCTGCTCGAACCGGATCATTCCCCCACGCTAACGGCGCCGGTCACTCCCCGCTCACCAGCACCACCTCAAGGGTGCGCGGACCATGCACCCCCTCCACCCGGTCCAGCTCGATGTCGCTGGTCGCCGACGGTCCGGAGATCCAGGTCAGCGGGCGGGTGGGGTCGAGGCGTTCGAGCGCCTGAGGGACGGAGGCGACGACCTGGTCGGGGACGCGCACCACGCAGATGTGGTGGTCCGGGATCAGAGTGATGCGGCGGCGGCCCTGGTCGGGGCCGGCGTCGAGGACGATGGTGCCGGTTTCGGCGATGGCGACGGCGCAGCCCGTGACCACGCTCTCCACCCTGTCCAGTTCGGCGGGCGTGCTCACCGCACGGTCGTGGACCCGGGTGGGATCGGCGGCCGACATCCACTCCGGCGGGAGCCCCGGGGGCACCAGGACGTACTGGGTCCCGCGCTGGGCGAGCAACCGCATGATGTCGTAGGGCAGTTCGTCTTCGGTGGTGCGGTGGACGATCGCCCGGTAGTCGGCCAGATTCTCCGCGAGCAGGTCCACCGTCTCGGCGGTGGTCCGCTCACCGTGTGCCCGCAGATAGTCGCGCGGTACGGCCCGCTCGTACGGCGTGTCGTCCTGCGGTACGTCCGCGAGCGCGCGCCGCACCCGGCCCAGGATCCGGTCCCTGCTGCTCACTTGTCGCCGTCCTTTCCGCCGTGCGTGCGCTGCCACCAGTCGCGGAACGGCTCCGCCGGTACGGCGGGCAGATCTCGGGTTGCGCTCCACGCCTTGCCCGGTCCCGGCAGTGACCGCGGATGCAATCGGCGGGTGCGCGAGGCGAGCCGCTGCCCGCTGCGCAGGGCTCCCGGATGTGTGAACGCCCAGCGTGCCGCACGCATCGCCGCCCGCTCGGCGGCGTGTCCCTTCGCGGGCTGCAGCACCACCTTGTTGCCGTGCCGGACCACCTCGCCGCCCTCCACGACCCGTTCCCTCAGATGCACCAGCACCTCGGGGATGTCGATGGCGACCGGGCACACGTCGTAGCAGGCCCCGCACAGCGAGGAGGCGTACGGCAGTGAGGCGTCGATCTCGCTTGCGATGCCCCGGAGTTGGGGGCTGAGGATCGCGCCGATCGGGCCGGGGTAGACCGAGCCGTATGCGTGGCCGCCCGCCCGCTCGTACACCGGGCAGACGTTGAGGCAGGCCGAGCAGCGGATGCAGCGCAGCGCCTGGCGGCCGACCTCGTCGGCGAGAGTGTCGGTGCGGCCGTTGTCGAGGAGGACCAGGTGGAAGTTCTGTGGCCCGTCCTCGTCCGTGGTGCCGGTCCACATGCTCGTGTACGGGTTCATGCGCTCGGCCGTCGAGGAGCGGGGGAGGGTCTGCAGAAAGACCTCCAGGTCGCGCCACGTCGGCACGATCTTCTCGATGCCGGCGACCGAGATCAGCGTCTCGGGGAGGGTGAGGCACATCCGCCCGTTGCCCTCGGACTCGACGACGACGAGCGTGCCGGTCTCCGCGACCATGAAGTTGGCGCCGGAGATGCCGACCTTGGCGCGCAGGAACTTCTCCCGCAGGTGCAGCCGGGCGGCCTCGGCGAGTTCGGCGGGCGTGTCGGTGAGGCCCTCGGGGGCCGGGCGGCCCCACGCGCCCATCTCGGAGCGGAAGATGTCGCGGATCTCGCCGCGGTTGCGGTGGATGGCGGGGACGAGGATGTGCGAGGGACGGTCGTTGCCCAACTGCACGATCAGCTCGGCGAGATCGGTCTCGTAGGCGTGGATGCCCTCGGCCTCCAGCGCCTCGTTGAGCTCGATCTCCTGCGTGGCCATCGACTTGACCTTGACGACCTCCGACTCGCCGGTCTCCTTGACGAGCCCGGCGACGATCCGGTTGGCCTCGTCGGCGTCGGCGGCCCAGTGGACGGTGCCGCCCGCCGCCGTGACCGATTCCTCCAACTGCTCGAGATACCGGTCGAGATGACGGAGGGTGTGGTCCTTGATCCGCTTGCCGGCGTCCCGCAGCGCCGCCCAGTCGGACACCTCGGCGACTGCCGTCGCGCGCTTGGCGCGGATGGTGTGTGTGGCGTGGCGCAGATTGCCGCGCAGGGTCTTGTTCGCGACCGCCTCGTGCGCGGCCACGGGAAACGCCGGCATCCCGAGATACGTCCCGCTCATACGGCCGTCTCCTCCTCCGTGCTCGCCAGGATCTCGGCGATGTGCACCGGCCGCATCCCGGTGCGCAGCCGGGACATGGTCCCGCCGATGTGCATCAGACAGGAGTTGTCGGCCGCGCACAGCACCTCCGCGCCCGTCGACTCGGCGTTGCGCACTTTGTCGGCGCCCATCGCTGCCGAGACGTCGGCGTTCTTCACCGCGAAGGTCCCGCCGAAGCCGCAGCACTCCTCGGCGCCCGGCAGTTCCACCAGCTCAAGCCCTTTCACCGCCTGGAGCAGCCGCCGGGGACGGTCGCCGAGCCCGAGGCTGCGCAGCCCGTGGCAGGTCGGGTGGTAGGTCACCTTGTGCGGGTAGTACGCCCCGACGTCCGTCACGCCCAGCACGTCGACCAGGAACTCCGTGAGTTCGTACGTCTTCGGGACCACCGGCGCCAGCGTCGCCGCGAGGGCGCCCCCGCGCCCTTCGGCCCGCGCCCGTTCACCCATGCGCGGATACAGCTCGCGCACCATCGCACCGCACGACCCGGACGGCGTGACGATCGCCTCGTACTTCCCGAAGACATCGGAGAAATGCCGGGCCAGCGGCTCCGCCTCGTGCCGGTATCCGGTGTTGTAGTGCGCCTGTCCGCAGCACGTCTGGGCCATCGGGAAGTCGACCTCGACGCCCAGTCTGGTCAGCAGTTTCACCACAGCACGGCCGGTGTCCGGATAGAGCGTGTCGTTGACACAGGTCAGGAACAGGGCGACACGCATCGCGGCTCCTTGTCGTCGATCATCGGATGAGTGCAGAGTACTGGGGCACAACCCACCGAGGGAGACCTCGGCTCACGGCGCGGCGAGCCGTGCGCTCGGTCCGCCAGCCGGCCGTCACCATGGGCGCCCTGGCGGCCGAGCTGCTCCTGGAGGAGACGGAGGCGCAGGCCACGCCGGAGGCGCATGGGCACCGGAGGGTGGTGCTCCAGCCGGAGCTGGTGGTGCGTCGCTCGAGCCTTGCCGGCCGCTGACCCTGGATTCAGTACGGATTCATGATCCCGGGGCTCCGGCCGCGCGGTGCCATGTGCTGAACTGGGACGCGACCATCCGTCCGTATCGGGAGACCTGTTGAGCCTCAGCTACCGCCAGCCCGGCGTCGTCCTCACCGACCGCCGCTTCACCGTGCCCCTGGACCATGCCGACCCCGGCGGCGAGACGATCGAGCTGTACGCCCGTGAGGTCGTCGCGAGCGACAAGGCGGCCAGGGACCTGCCGTGGCTGGTCTACCTCCAGGGCGGCCCCGGCTTCGGGGCGAATCGTTTCATCGGAAAGCAGGCCTGGCTCGAACGCGCCCTGGACGAGTACCGCGTCCTGCTCCTCGACCAACGCGGCACCGGCCACTCCACGCCCGCCAACCGGCAGACGCTCCCCCTGCGCGGCACCCCGGCCGAGCAGGCCGACTACCTCATGCACTTCCGCGCCGACTCGATCGTCCGCGACTGTGAGCTCATCCGCCCCGAGCTCACCGGCGGCGCCCCCTGGACCGTGCTCGGCCAGAGCTTCGGCGGCTTCTGTGCGGTGTCCTACCTGTCCCTGGCCCCGGAGGGCCTCGCCGGCGCCGTGATCACCGGCGGGCTGCCCGCCCTGGACGCCCACGCCGACGACGTGTACCGGGCCGCCTACCCGCGCATCGAGCGCAAGGTCACCGCGCACTACGCCCGCTATCCGCAGGACGTCGAGCGGGTCCGGCGTATCGTCGACCACCTGCTGAGCCACGACGTGGTCCTGCCGAACGGCTACCGCCTCACCGTGGAGGCCTTCCAGTCCCTCGGTCTCATGCTCGGCATGAGCGACGGCAGCCACCGCCTCCACTACCTCCTGGAGGAGGCCTTCGTCCGCACCGCGCACGGCCCGGAGCTGTCCGACGCCTTCCAGGAAGCGGTCCAGGGCCTCCTGTCCTACGCGGACCACCCCCTGTACGCGGTCCTCCAGGAGCCGACCTACGGCCAGGACAGCCGCCCCACCGCCTGGGCCGCCGAACGGGTCCGCGCCGAGTTCCCGCAGTTCGACGCCGCCAAGGCCCTCGCGGGCGACGCGCCGGTCCTGTTCACCGGGGAGACCGTCCACCCCTGGACGTTCGACACCGACCCGGCCCTGCGCCCGCTGCGCGAGACCGCCGACCTGCTCGCCGCGCGCACCGACTGGCGCCCCCTGTACGACCCGGCCCGGCTGGCCGCCAACGAGGTCCCGGTGGCCGCGGCCGTCTACCACGACGACATGTACGTCGATACCGCGCACGCGCTCGACACCGCCCGCGCCGTCCGCGGCCTGCGCACCTGGGTCACCGACGAGTTCGAGCACGACGGCCTGCGCGTCGGCTCGCCCCGCGTCCTGGACCGGCTGCTGGCCCTGACCCGCGACGAGGCGTGACACCCGAGACCGACCGAACGGGGGACGGCATGAACGACATGAGCGACACCTACGACACCCAGCTGCTGGCCGAGCGTTTCGAGGAACACCGCGGACAGTTGCGCGCGGTGGCGTACCGCATGCTCGGATCGCTCAGCGAGGCCGACGACGCCGTGCAGGAGACCTGGCTGAAACTGAGCCGGACCGACGCGGCCGCCATCCGGAACCTCGGCGGCTGGCTCACCACCGTCGTCGGCCGGGTCTGCCTCGACCTGCTGCGCTCGCGCACCGCGCACCGTGAGGAGCCGCTCGACGAGACGTTCGTACCGGACCCGGTGATCCGGCCGCTGTCCGAGATCGACCCCGAGGAAGAGGTGCTGCACGCCGACTCGGTCGGCCTCGCCCTGCTCGTGGTCCTGGAGACGCTGGAGCCCGCCGAGCGGCTGGCGTTCGTCCTGCACGACATGTTCGCCGTGCCCTTCGACGACATCGCGCCGGTCGTGGAACGCAGTTCGGCGGCCACCCGACAGCTGGCGAGCCGCGCCCGCCGCAGGGTCCAGGGGGCCACTCCGGCGGCCGATCCCGATCTCGGGCGGCAGCGCGAGGTCCTGGACGCCTTCCTCGCCGCCTCCCGCGGCGGCGACTTCGAGGCGCTCCTCTCGCTGCTGCACCCGGATGTGGTGCTGCGCGCCGACTCGGGCGCGCTGGTGCGGGGCGCCGCCGCGTCCAAGCTGGTGCGCGGGGCCCGGGCGGTGGCCGAACAGGCCTTCACCTTCCGGCAGTTCGCCGGGTTCGCGCGGCTCGCGCTGGTCAACGGCGCGCTGGGCGCCGTCACCGCGCAGGAGGGTGCGCCGCTGGCGGTCATGTCGGTCACGATCGCCGACGGCCGGATCACCGGCATGTACATCCTCGCCGACCCCGACCGCCTCGCCCGCCTCGGCCCGCTCGACCTGGGGGAGTGACGGTCAGGCGGCCACGGTCAGCGGGCCGAGGCCGCGGTGCGGTCCGACGGTCCGCCCGTCGGGCAGCACCTCCCCGGTGTCCTCGACGCCGCAGCCGAACCCGCCGTCCTCACCGAAGTTCATCGCCCCCAGACAGAACGGGCTCACCTTGAGTCCGGACCGACCGAGACCGACGTACGAGTCGAGTGCCATGAAACTGCTCCGTGTTCGTTGTGAGGGAATTGCCTTTCTTCGATCAAAACAGCGTGAGCAGCGCGATCGTTAGGGCGATTGCGTCGATGACTTGCACGATCCTCCCGGCGTTGCGGGGCTGCGCTCGGGGCGGCGGAACTTGCGCAGGTCGGTAGGCTGATCGGCATGCCAGATCGAAGAGCCGGTTCGCCCGAGCTGCGCGGTGACTGCGCGCGCTGCTTCGGACTGTGCTGCGTCGCCCTGCCCTTCGCCGCCTCGGCCGACTTCGCGCTCGACAAGCCGGCGGGCACTCCCTGCCGCAACCTCGCGGACGACCACCGGTGCGGCATCCATGCCGAGCTCCGGCAGAAGGGCTTCACCGGCTGCACGGTGTACGACTGCTTCGGCGCGGGCCAGAAGGTCTCGCAGGTCACCTTCGGCGGACAGGACTGGCGCACCGGTACGCGGGAGGACGCCCGGCGCATGTTCGACGTGTTCCCCGTCGTACGGCAGCTGCACGAACTGCTCTGGTACCTCACCGAGGCCCTCGGCCTGCCCGCCGCCCGCCCGCTCCACGCCGACCTGCGCGAGTTCCTGGACGCGACCGAGCGACTGACCCGCCGGAGTGCCGGGGAACTCGCCGCGCTCGACGTGGCCGCGCACCGGCAGGAGGTCAACGTTCTGCTGCTGCGCACCAGCGAGCTGGCGCGGGCCGGTGTGCGCGGGAAGAAGAAGGACCGCAGGGGCGCCGACCTCATCGGCGCCCGGCTGAAGGGCGCCGACCTGCGCGGCGCCAGTCTGCGTGGTGCCTATCTCATCGCGGCCGATCTGACCGGCGCCGATCTGCGCGGTGCGGACATGATCGGCGCCGATCTGCGCGGCGCCGACCTCACGGACGCCGATCTGACCGGCGCCTTCTTCCTCACCCAGCCCCAGCTCAACGGGGCCCGCGGCAGCATCGGCACCCGGCTGCCGGAGTCAGTCACCCATCCCGTGCACTGGGCAGCCGGCCGCTGACACGGCTTCCTCCGCGCCCGTCACCGGGGTGGCAGGCGCGGGTGCGGGGCGCTGCTCCAGGGCGAGCCGCAGCCCCTCGGGCATCAGGGTCAGCCGTTCCGTCACCCGCAGTCGGTAGGCGGGGTCGGACCGGAGGTCGTAGCGACGCAACAGCAGGCCGAGGACCAGCGTCGCCTCGTGCAGCGCGAACTGCCGGCCGATGCAGGCCCGCGCCCCGGTGCCGAACGGCTTGAAGGTGTGCGGAGCGCGCCCCCGGACGGCCTTCGCGTCGAACCGGTCCGGATCGAACCGCTCCGCGTCCGCGCCCCACACCTCCGGGTCGCGGTGCAGCATCGGCGTCAGCACGAGCGCCCAGGCGCCGCGCAGCATCGGGTGCTCGCCGCCCAGCACCGTGTCCTGCCGGGCCTCGCGGGCGAAGGCGGGCGCGGTGGGCCACAGTCGCAGGGACTCGTCCAGCACCCGCCGTACGTAACGGAGTTTGGCGACCTGGTCGTAGCCCGGCGCCGGGGTGTCGCCCCAGACGCGATCCACCTCGGCGCGGGCGCGGGCCGCCACCTCCGGGTGCTGGGAGAGGTAGTGCAGGGCGAAGGAGAGCGCCCCCGAGGTGGTCTCGTGACCGGCGACCAGGAAGGTGATCACCTGGCGCCGGACATTCTCGTCCGACAGCCGCTCCCCGGTCTCCGGATGGGCCGTCTCCAGCATCCGGTCGAGCAGGTCCCCGTCCCCGCGGCCCGACTCGCGCCGCGCGCGCACCAGGTCGTCGACGGTCCGGTTGAGGTACGCGATGTGAGCGGCGTTGCGGCGCGAGGCGTCCCGCATGAGGACCGGGGCGAGCGGCGAGGGCACGGTGTTCAGCCGCTGGGCGTAGGTCAGCGTGCCGACCATCGCCGCCACGAAGGGATGCGGCCGGCTCCGCTCGAACGAGCCGAAGTCGTGCCCGAAACCAGTACGAGCGATCGTCTCCAGGGTCAGCTTGGTCATGTCGCCCGGCACGCCCACGGTGTGCCCGGCCGCCAGCTCGCGGTCCCAGTGGTCGGTGAGCCGGCCGGCCACGGACAGCATCATCGCGTGATACCCCTCCATGGCCTCGCGGCTGAAGCCGGGGGCCAGGACGTCGTGCGCCAGCTGCCAGTTCGGCTCGTGGTTGTACGCCGTGAACAGGCCGTCCCCGGCCACCGGGCGCAGGTTGGCGACGCCCAGGCCCACATGTTTGGCGAACCGGGACTCGTCCGCGATGTCCGCCGCGAGCCGGGAGCCCCACACGAACACGAACTCCTTGCCGAACGCCTTGCGCCGGAAGACCGGGCCCAGCCTGCGGGCGAGGCGCACCGAGTCCTGCACGGGCGTGCGCCTGTTTGCACCGAGCACGTCGCCGAGCAGCGGGAGGCGGTATGGCGGATGCGGAATGCGGTGCAGCTCCGGCCAGCCCTGCTCGGCGCTGCGGAACCCCTTTGGCAGCGCGGCCGGCGTATCGGAATCGGTCTCCGCCATGACGCGATCTCCCTTGATCCTGCGGACCGTTGAACGATGTGCACACGTATTGTACGTGGGTTCAATAACGCATTCCAGTCTGGTGCCGTTGTTGAACCCACGTCAAGTAAAGTGCGAACATGGCCGCGAACCCCGGCGAGCGCACCCGCCGCAGACTCAGCACCGAGGAGCGCCGGGCGCAGCTCCTGTCGGTCGGGGCCAGGCTGTTCTCCGAGAGCCCGTACGACGACGTGTGGATCGAGCAGGTCGCCGAGATCGCCGGGGTCTCCCGCGGGCTGCTCTACCACTACTTCCCGACGAAGCGGGACTTCTTCGCGGCCGTCGTGGAGCACGAGAGCGAGCGGATGCTGCGCATGACGGCGGCGGTGCCCGGCGTGCCGGTGCGCGAGCAGCTCACGGCCGGTCTCGACACCTATCTCGCATACGTCGAGGCCCACGCCCACGGCTTCCGCGCCTTCCACCGTGCCGACGCGGCCGGCGACCAGGCGGTGCGCCGCGTCTACCAGCGTGCGCTGGCCGCCCAGGAGCAGCAGATCCTCACGGCGCTCTCCAGGGACCCCGAGTTCGGCCCCCGGTTCGCCGGGCGCCCCGACCTTCCGCTGGCCGTCCGCGGCTGGCTCGCCTTCACCACCGCGGTCTGCCTGGAATGGCTGCGCGGCTCGGACCTGTCCCGGGATCAGGTGCGGGACCTGTGTGCTCGGGCCTTGCTCGGAGTGATCGCGTAACAGTCGTTTTGTTGCCAGGAGGCCCTGTCCGGCCCGCCCTGTGGTTGGCGTGCGCCTCGATCTTCGATAAGTTAGGCAAGGCTTACCTAAGGAGGTTCGGATGGGGTTCGGGATGGGCGACAGTCAGGACTGGACGGCGGTGCCCGGCGCGGCCGAGCGGGCGCGTTCGATGCTCGCCACGACCTGGTCGTGCGCGGTGACGGCCGACGGCGGGCGCGAGGACCTGGTCGGAGCGCATACCGTGGCCGAGGACGGCCTGGTACTGCTGAGAGTGCCCGACGACAGCGCCCTGCGTACGGCCGCGATCTGCGCGCCGTGCGGGGAGCCGTCCGCCGTACTGGAGTTCGCCGACGTCGCACCCGTCCCCGTACGCAACCGCATCCGCGCCCGCCTCTGGCTCGCGGGCTGGTTCACTGCCGCCGACGAGCACCTCGCCTTCCGGGCCACGCGTGTGGTCCTGCGGCAGTCCTCCGGCGCGACGGTCGTCGCCCTCGACGAGTTCGCCGCCGCCGGACCCGACCCGCTGGCCCCGGCCGAGGCCCGGCTGTTGACGCACCTCGCCGACGCCCACCCGGACGCCGTCGAGCGTCTCACCCGCCTTGTCGACCCGGAGAGCCTGCACGCCGCGACCCGGGTCCAGCCCCTCGCCGTGGACCGGCACGGACTGACGCTGCGGATCGAGCGGACCCGCGCCCACAGCGACGTACGGCTGCCGTTCCATACGCCCGCCGGCGACATCGCCCAGCTCACCGAGCGCATGCACGTGCTGCTCACCCAGGCGAGCGCCGCCTCCTGCCCCCGCGCCCTACAGCGGCAGCGCGCAGACCGCGACCGGTGACGCGAACGGCTCGCCCGCGAGCCGCAGTTCACCGTTTGCCGCGTTCACGTGGAAGACGCTCACAGTGCCGGACCGCTGGTTCGCCGCGAACAGCAGCCGGCCGTCCGGCGAGAAGGCGATCTGCCGCGGAAAGTCCCCGGCCACCGGCACGGTGTCCAGCAGTCGCAGCCGGCTCCCGCCCGCCTCGACCGCATAGCGCGTGAGGCTGTTGTGGCCGCGATTGGCGAGGAACGCGTACCCGCCGTCCGCGGTCACCAGGAACTGCGCCGGATAGTTCGTGCCCTGGCCGGTGCCGGTCGGCTGCGGCGCGCCGATGGTCAGACGGCCCGACGCCGGGTCGTACGCGCAGACCGCGACCGTGTTGTCGACCTCGTTGGCGAGATACGCGTACCGCCCGCCGGGATGGAAGGTCAGATGGCGTGGGCCCGCGCCCGGTCTGGTGTGGGCCCGGGCGACCTCGGTGAGCGTGCCCTTCGTCGTGTCCAGCCGGTAGGTGTAGACGGTGTCGGTGCCCAGGTCGACGGCGAGGACATGGCCGCCGTCCGGGCTGGTGATGAACTGGTGGGCGTGCGGTCCCTGTTGACCCGGGCCGGGCGGCGGGCTGGAGTGCGTGACCAGGTCGGTGCGTTCGCCGAGTGCGCCCGAGGTGTCGATCGGGTGCACGGCCACGCTGCCCGAGGTGTAGTTGGCGCTGAGCAGCCAGCGCCCGGTGGGGTGCACGGACAGGTGGCAGGGGCCCGCGCCGCCTGTGCTCCGGGCGCCGAGGATCCGCCGGTCGGTCAGACGGACAGCGGTCACGCGCCCGTCGACGCGCTCGTCGACCGCGTACAGGGTGCGGCGGTCGGGGTGCACGGCGAGGTACGACGGGTCGGCGACGCCGGTGAGGGTTCCGGTCCCGGTGACTCGGCCCGTCGCCGGGTCGTACGTGGCCAGCCCGATCCCGGCGCCGCCGCCCTCGACCGAGGTGTAGGTGCCCAGGTACAGGGGGCGGGGCCCGGCCGGGCGCGCCGAGGCGCGGGGGTGGGGGGCGGCGGCCCGGGGTTCGGTGGGCTCAGCTGCGTCCGGTGTCTTCGGTGCTTTCGGTGCAGCCGGTGCCGGAACGATCACCACGGCGGCGGTTCCCGCCAGGGCCCCGACGAACCGGCGCCTGCTCCAGCCGCCGCGTGTCGCCTCCGCACCACTGCCCATGCCCGCACCTCAGGTCGTCGCTCGCCCCCGTCGTGACAGCAACCTTGGCGTGCCCCGGCCCTCGAAGGCAAGAACGGCAACGCCCGTTGCGCAGCGCGCAACGGGCGTGCGTGTCTACCAGTCCCCGTCCTCCACCGGCTTGCCCGGCGCGTCCTTCAGCGGCTTCACCTGGCCGGCAGACGGCTCCTGCCAGGGGTCGAGGTCGTCACCGAGCCAGTCGCCGACCGGCTTGACCGCCCCGAGCGTGTCCGTGGGGGCGAGATCCTCGGCGCCCTCGTCGTAGTAGTCGTACCAGGGCAGACCCGCCCGGGTGTACGCCGCCCGGTCCACCGGCGATGGTGGGGGCGCCTCGCCCGTGATGCGGCGCCACTCCGGTGGCGTCACCAGGTGCACGAACACCCGTCCCGCCGGTTCCTCGGCCCAGTCCTTGAGCTTGCGGTCGTCCTGATAGACCTCCTGGCGCATGGAGCCTCCGACGCCCAGCCCCATCGCGGCGGCCGCCGGAGCCGGAGCCCTGCCCGGAGCGGGCATGCCGCCCGGCGCGGGCGGTGCCGCCATCGGCATCGCTGACCCGTACCCGCCGGCGCTTCTCATGAGCGGCCGCCGCGCCTGCTGCTCCCGGCGCCACGCGGCGAGCGGCTCGTCCTTCAGCGGGAACGACTGCAACTGCACGCCGCCCCACACCTCCTCGCCCGTGACCTGCCCCTCCACCGTCGCCCCGAGCCCCAGCGGCACGGCCACGAACTGGCGCACCGTCCCCTTGCCCGAGTTGATGCCGTCGAGCCAGGGCTGCCGCGGCAGGACGACGTAGTTCTGCGGTTTCCGGGACAGCCGCCCGGTCCACCGCTTGCCCGAGACCGCGCACACCTTGCCCACGCCGACCTGCAACGCGGCCGGCTCCGTCGTGCCCGCGAAGCTCAGCCACATCGCCTCGCGCAGATACACCGGCAGCAGCACACCGCCGCGCACCCGCCACTGCTCGGGGACCGTGTCCGGGTAGTCGGACACCCGCCGGACCGGGAACTCGCCCAGCCCCGGCGGCAGCGCATGCGTGCCCGTCTCGGGCAGCCGCAGGGTGCGCACGAAGCGCACCGCCACCCCGCCCGGCAGCCGCAGTGTGTTCCCGTCGATCCGTACGGTCGAATCGGTCATCCGCACGCTCCCCTCCGCTCGCCCGGCCGTTCCTTCACGTCGTTCCCTCACAGAGAACGCCCGTCGCCACCGGGCCGGTTCCGCCGCAGCCGCTCCGGTACGCCCACGCGCTCGCGCAGCCAGGTCAGCCTGGGCCGTTTCGCGCGCTGTTCGCTGGAGACCCGGTCCAGCTCCTCCAGGAGACGGCGCGAGCGATGCTCGGTGTCGAGTTCGTCGAGGATCCGGTTCGCCTCGGTCAGAACCGCGCCGAACAACTGCCACTGTGCGGCGTCACGCTCGGCCTCCTCGCGCAGCAGCAGGGCCACCTTGTCCCGGGTGCCCGCGGCGGTGTGCAGTTCGGCGGTGAGCCGGGCCTCCGCGGACTCGGCGCTGACGCTCAGGTCGGTGGTCACCAGCACCGCGAAGCTGACCACGGCGTCGGCGATCTCCGACAGCAACTGCTCGACGGCGGCGCCGGTCTGCGACGTCAACAGCGGCTCGGGCTCGCGAGCCTTGGCCAGGTCGGTGAAGGTGCGGGCGAGCACCCGCAGCACGACCGTGCAGATCTCCAGGGTGTCCAGGCCGGTCCGCAGCACCACCCGGTGCAGCAGGCCCTCCCGTACGCGCGGATTGAGCCGCAGGCTGTCCTCGGCCTGCCGCAGGTCCGCGTCGACCCCGACGATCTCGTGGTCGAGCCGCCGCGCCTCGTGCAGCCGCTCGGCCGCCAGCTCCCACGGGGTGCGTCCCGCGGCCTGCTCGCCGAGCCGCAGCATGAGCTGCCGCACCCGGCGCGCGAGCCCCTCGATCGACTCGCCGGCCTCCTCCACCCACACCGGGGGCGGGATCAGCAGATTGCAGCCGAGCCCGACGACCGCACCGATCAGCGTCTCCACGATGCGTGCCCAGGCCGTGTTCCCGACGGCGGTGACCCCGAGCACCAGCATGGCGCTGATCGCGACCTCGGGGACGTATTCGTCGACGCGCACCAGATGCCCCACGGCCAGCGAGGCCACGATCAGCAGGGCGAGACTCCACCAGGTCAGCCCCACCAGCAGGCTGAAGGCGATGGCGACGAGGACCCCGGCCACCACCGAGTTCACCCGGCGGATGCCGTTGGTGAGCGTGGCGTAGAGGGTGACCTGGACGACGAGGAGGGCGGTCAGGGGTGCGGTCAGCGGCGCGGGTTCGGGGCTCAGCCGCAGCGCGACGACGTAGGCCAGGGTCGCCGCGACGGCGGACCGCAGCGTCGTCACGACGACGGGTTCCCGCCATCGCCTCAAAAACCGCCGCAGCCCCGTGACCCACTCCCGTACGTCTGGCATCCCTTGCCCTGTTCCCCTTCCGCGGCCCCGTAGAACGTACCCGCTGCACACCCCGGAGCTCGGCAACGAGGCTGGCCACGGCCCCGTCCGGGGGTCTGCCGGCCGGGCGCCGTTCAGATGGCGCCGGCGGCTTCGCCGCGCGACATTTCCGGCTGGAAGCGAACAGACCCGCCCCCGGACCGGGCTAGGTGTGCAGGTTGTCGACGAACGCGGACAGGTTGCTCACCGTGCGGGCGATCTGTTCCTCGGTCGTGAGGCTCTCCTCGATGCGCATACCGGACTCGGGCACCTTCCTCCCGCGCACATACAGCGAGCAAGCAAGGTCCGTGCACATGTACACGCCGACCGAATTGCCCTCGCGGCCCGCCGCGCCCGCCTTACGGGCCGTCATGAGCGACACACCGCCCCCGGGGTGGGTCGTCAGGCACAGCGAACACATGCTCCGGTGCAGGAAGCCGTGCCGCGCGGAGGGGAACCGCAGGGCGACACCGACCGGTTGGCCCCGCCGTTCGGTCACCAGATAGCTGCGGTCGGGCGCCCCCGGATCCCGCCAGCCGAGGAAGTCCAGCTCGTCCCAGGCCCGTTCACCCAGATCACGAGGGACCGGAAGACGCTTGGCCTCTCCCTTCGAGCAGTTGACGAACGAGGTGCGGATGTCCTGCTCGGTGAGTGATCTCACGGGAAGTCCTTCTGGCCACGGCCCGACAGAAACCTAGGGACCCTAGGGTTTTGCCTAGCCTAGATAGCCGACCTGGAGAGAGTCAGTGGATTTCCGGTACGGCCTTCGCCGTAGGTCCGCGCACCCCTCGGGAGCGCATGGAGCGTTCCGTACCCTGTACCGGGACCGTACGCCCGCCGCCGACGGCGCGGCGGGCATGGACGGCAGGGGGGAGGGGTGCACGGTGGTGGATTCCTGGGAACGGGTTCGGCAAGTCCTGGCGGGGGCGGGCATGTCGCCCGACTCGCCCGCCGAGGTGCGGCCGCTGGGTGGGGGCACCTACAACACGGTCGAGGAAGTCCGCCTCACCGACGGCAGTCGCTATGTGCTCAAGCTCGCGCCGACGGCTCCCGGGCTGCGGTACGAGTCCCGGCTCCTCGTCGCCGAGGCCGAGTTCTGCCGTGTGGCCGCCGAGGCGGACGTACCGGCGCCGCGCGTCGTGATCGTCGACGGCGTACGGCAGTTGCTGATGACGGCCTGCCCGGGCGAGCCCTGGGACGGCTCGCTCACGGAGACCGAACAGACCCTCCTGCGTGTGGAGTTGGGCCGTCAGGTCGCCCGGCTGCACCGGCTGGGCGGGGCCGGGTGCGGCTATCCCTCCGGCGCTCTCGGGCCGCTCGCGCCCGACTGGCGGACCGCCTTCACCGCGATGTTCGACGCCGTCCTCGCCGACGCCCGCCATCACGGGGCCCGGTTGCCGAGGTCCGCCGACGAGGTGGCCCGGGCCGCCCATGCCGCGCTCGACGAGGTCACCGTTCCGCGCCCGGTCCACTCCGACCTGTGGCCGGGCAACATCCTGGTCGACCGATCGGCGGGGGAGCCCCGCATCGGTGGACTCATCGACGGTGAGCGCACGTTCTGGGGCGACCCCCTCGCCGACTTCGTCTCCCTCGCCCTGCTGGGCGACATCAGGAAGGACGAGGCGTTCCTGGCCGGCTACCGGGAGGCCGGGGGCCGCGCCGAGTTCGACGTTCCGGCCCGGCTGCGGCTCGCCCTCTACCGGAGCTACCTCTACCTCATCATGCTCACCGAGACGGTGCCCCGGGCGGTGGGGGAGGAACGCGCTTGCCGGGTACGGGACTCGGTCGCTCCGGAGCTCGTCTTTGCGCTGGACGAGATCGAGGAGCTGGCCGCCGCTTAGCTCACAGCGTGAACTAAGGGTTGGACGAATGTCGCGCGAGGCCCGCCTGCGGGGGTATGTTGCAGGTCGGGCAGGGTTCGGAAGGAGCCACATGGCGGGGCGGAACGGGCGCACGGTACGCGACCTCAGACGGGGCAACCGCACGGCCGTGCTGCAACGGCTGTACTTCGACGGTCCCCTCAGCCGATTCGAGCTGGGCCCCGCGACCGGTCTGAGCTCCGGCTCGGTCAGCAACGTCGTCGCGGACCTGATCGCCGACGGACTGGTGGAGGAGGCGGGCAGCGTCGACTCCGACGGCGGCCGGCCCCGCACCCTGCTGCGCGTCGCCCCGGACAGCGGCCACATGATCGGCGTCGACGTCGGCGAGACCCGCGTCCGCGTCGAGCTGTTCGACCTCACCCTGACCGAACTCGCCCGGGTCGAACACCCCTTGACGCCGCAGCGCTACGACGTGGACGTCATCGTCGGCCACATCCGCGACGGCGTGGCCGAGGTGCTGCGCGCCGCCGGGATCGAGGCCGAGCGGCTGCTCGGCGTGGGCGTCGGTGTCCCCGGCATCGTGGAGCGGACCGCCGACCGCGGCGCCGTGGTGCACGGGCAGACCATCGGCTGGGACGCCGTCCCGCTGGAGGCCCTGCTCCGGTCCGGTTCCCAACTACCGGACGGCGTCCCGTATTTCATCGACAACGGCGCCAAGACCCTTGGCCAGGCCGAGATGTGGTTCGGCGCCGGACGTGGTGCCCGCAACGCCGTGGTGGTCCTCTTCGGCTCCGGCGTCGGCGCCTGCCTCGTCACGCCCGAGGTGGAGCACGGCCGGGCCGTGGAGTGGGGCCATCTGACGGTACGGGTGCGGGGACGCCGCTGCCGCTGCGGTGCGCTCGGCTGCCTGGAGGCCTACGCCGGTGCCGAGTCCCTGCTGTCCCGCTGGCGGGACGAGGGCGGGCGCCCGCCGGAGGGCACCGACGAGGAGACCTCGCTCACCGCGATGCTGGCCGCCGCCTACCCGCCCGAGGGCACCGCCGCCGACCCCGTCGCGCTCGCCGTCCTCGAGGAGACCGCCGAGTACCTCGGTGCCGGACTGTCCGACCTGATCAACCTCTTCCAGCCCGAGCGGATCCTGATCGGCGGCTGGGCCGGACTCCAGCTCGGTGCCCGGTTCCTGCCGGCCGTACGCCGCCACGCGACGACGTACGCGCTGCGGCATCCGGCCGAGAAAGTCACCATCGACCTGGGCCGGCTCGGCCCCGACGCGGTCACCGTGGGCGCCGCCATCCTGCCGCTCGCCGACTTCTTCGCCCGCGGCGGCCGCCGCGCCGAACCGGCGGCCGAGGACCGCCTCCCGGCATGGCGGGCGGCACTGCAGGAACGCGCCCCGCACTGAGGAAGCCGACGGTCACGCGGTGAAGGCGTTCACGCCGGTCAGCTCCGCCGACAGCTCCCACAGACGCGCCGCCTGCGCCGGATCGGTCGCCCAGTCCTTCACCCCGGACCGTTCGTCGCCGTCTACCGCGGGCTCGGCGATGTCGCAGTCCTCCAGGTACACCCCGCCCATGCCGTCGAGCTGGGGCGAGGTGGCCGCCCACACCTGGGTGGCCGCGCCCTGCTCGGGGTTCTTGAAGCCCTCCGGGTTCAGTACGTTGCCGTCCTCGTCGATCCAGCCGCGCTCGACCATCTCCTCCTTGGGCAGATGCCGCTGGAGCGGGGTCATGATGCCGCCCGGGTGCAGGGAGAACGCCCGTACTCCGGCGTCCCGGCCGAGCCGGTCGAGGTGGACGGCGAACAGCGCGTTCGCCGTCTTCGCCTGGCCGTACGCCTGCCACTTGTCGTAGCCGCGCTGCCACTGGACGTCGTCCCAGCGGATGCCGGAGAAGTGGTGGCCGCGGGAGGAGACGGACACGACCCGGGCGCCGCCCGGCTCGATGGCCGGCCAGAGCCGGTTGACCAGGGCGAAGTGCCCCAGGTGATTGGTGGCGAACTGGGCCTCCCAGCCGGGCCCGACCCGGGTCTCGGGGCACGCCATGATCCCGGCGCTGTTGATCACGTAGTCGACCGTGCGGCCGGAGGCGAGGAAGCGCTCGGCGAAGCCGCGCACGCTGTCCAGGTCGCCGAGGTCCATCTCGTCCACCTCGACGCCGTCGAGGCCGGTCAGGGCCTCGCGGGCGCTGCCGGCGCGCCGCGCGGGCACGACGACGCGGGCGCCCGCCTTGGTCAGCGCACGGGTGGTCTCCAGGCCGAGGCCCGAGTAACCGCCGGTGACGATCGCGAGCCGTCCGGTGAGGTCGATGCCTCGCAGGACGTCGTCGGCGGTGCTGTCCGCGCCGAAACCAGAACCGATCTTGTGCTGTGCAGTAGCGCTCATGCCTGGAACGCTACGAATTGGAGTGCTCTCGAAGTCAAACGGAAGTGTCGCAAGCGCCGCAACGAGAGAAGCCCCGACCGCGACGGGGGAATCACGGTCGGGGCGGCCAAGCGGTGGGCACGGTTGGCGGTCGCCTCTCGGCGAAAGGCTCCACAGGACTTCAGCCCAACGATCGTCCCTGTGGGCAAAAGGTGAGGCCCGGGGACACTGTCCCATCCGCACCCACGGCTTGCTCAACGGGCAACCACCCCTGGGTGTTCCCTCCGTTCGCACGGCCCAGCGGTGATTTGCGTCACCCCACCGTAATGCGGCCCTCCCGGGTCCAGGCCAGCAGCCGAGCCGCGGTCCACGTGTTCACCACCCGCTCGGCGGGTACCCCGCACTCCTCGGCGCGGGCGCACCCCAGGATCTGCCAGTCCAGCTGTCCGGGCGCATGGGCGTCGGTGTCGATCGAGAAGAGCACGCCCGCCTCGACGGCCCGGCGCAGCAGCCGCCTTGGCGGGTCGAGCCGCTCCGGACGGCTGTTGATCTCCACGGCCGTGCCCGACTCGGCGCACGCGGCGAATACGGCGTCCGCGTCGAACGTCGACTCCGGCCGCCGCCGCTCACCGGACAGCAGCCGCCCCGTGCAGTGCCCCAGGATGTCGGCGTGCGGATCGCGTACGGCGGTCACCATCCGGCGGGTCATCGAGGGGGCGTCCATCCGCAGCTTGGAGTGCACGGAGACCACGACCACGTCGAGCCGGTCGAGCAGCTCGGGCTCCTGGTCCAGCGAACCGTCCTCGAGGATGTCGCACTCGATGCCGGTGAGCAGCCGGAACGGCGCCCAGGCGGCGTTCAGCCGCTCCACCACGGCCAGCTGCTCGCGCAGCCGCTCCGGCGACAGGCCGCGCGCCACGGTCAGCCGGGGGGAGTGGTCCGTGAGCACCGCCCAGTCGTGGCCGAGCCAGGCCGCCGTACGCCCCATCTCCTCGATCGGGCTGCCCCCGTCGGACCAGTCGGAGTGCAGATGGCAGTCCCCGCGCAGCAGCTCGCGCAGTGCCGCTCCACCGGAGCTGAGCGGGCCGCCGGCCTCGTCCTCCAGGGTTCGCAGATACTCCGGCACCTGCCCGGCCAGGGCCTCGCGCACCACCTGCGCGGTTTTCGGGCCGATGCCCTTGAGCGACTCCAGCGTCCCGGCGGTGGCGCGCTCGGCGATCTCGGCGGCGGGCAGCGCCTCCAGCATCCGGGCGGCCGTACGGAAGGCGCGTACGCGGTACGTGGGGGCCAGGGACCGCTCCAGCAGGAAGGCGATCCGGTCCAGTGCCTCGAGGGGATCCATGGCCACCTCCACCACAAGGGTTCCCCAGCCCCCGCCGCACCGCACGACGGCCGGTGGCCGACGCCTCAGTGACTCACGTCACACACACTCGGCGGTTGCGTTCTACGCTCTATGCATGACCGAAATAGCCAGCCCACACATCTCCCACCCGCGGATCCTGGTCCTCGGAGTGATGCAGCGCAGGCCCGGGGACCCGCCCTTCCGCATCGTGGAGATCGACGGCGAAGTGGTCGCGGAGGCGAAGACCATCACCGATGTCCTGCAGGTCTGCTCGATCTTCGGCATCACCGTCCACGACCTGGACGACCCGGCGGTCGTCCGCTGGGTCGGCGGCGACAAGTTCACCTGGGTGGCCCGCTAGGGGGTGTCTTCCGGACCAGGCCCGCATGGTCCGGAAGACACCCCCTAGACCCCGTCCGGCTCAGCCCACCGTCCACTTCTGGTTGGCGCCGCCCGTGCAGGTCCAGATCTGCAGGCGTGTGCCGTTGGCGGAGTTGTTGTCCGTGACGTCCAAGCACTTGTTCGCCTGCGGGTTGACGATGTCGCGCGCGGCGGGCAGCGCCCACTTCTGGTTGGCCCCGCCCGTGCAGTCCCACAGCTGGACCTTCGTGCCGTCCGCGGTCCCGTTGCCCGTGACGTCCAGGCACTTGCCGAGCGCCCGCAGCGTGCCGTCCGAACCGACCGTCCACTGCTGGGCGGCGGTGCCGTTGCAGTCGTAGAGCTGTACGGGGGTGCCGTTGGCGGAGTTCGCCCCGGCCACGTCCACACACTTGCCGGCCAGGCCGTGGATGGCGCCGCCGGTCGCCGAGTCACTCGTCGTCACCGACACCGAGTCCACCACCAGCTGCTGCGGGAACTGGGTGGAGCCGTCCGGGTCGCCGGGCCAGTAACCGCCGACCGCCAGGTTCAGGATCAGGAAGAACGGCTTGTTGAACACCCACGTCTTGCCGCCCAGGTCGGCGGGTGTGCGCCGCTGGTAGACGTTGCCGTCCACGGACCAGGTGATCGAGTCCGGCGCCCAGTCGACGGCGAAGGTGTGGAAGGCGTCCGCGAAGGCCTGTCCGTTCGGCAGCGTGTAGCCCGCGCCGATACCGCCCGAGCCGGAGTAGCCGGGGCCGTGGATCGTGCCGTGGATCGTGGACGGCTCGAAGCCGACGTTCTCCATGATGTCGATCTCGCCGGAGTCCGGCCAGTTGACCGGCGTGCCGAGCATCCAGAACGCGGGCCACATGCCCTGGCCCCGCGGGATCTTCATCCGGGCCTCGACGTGCCCGTACTGCGCGGTGAATTTCCCGGAGGTGTTCAGCCGGGCCGAGGTGTACTGACAAGTGCCGTACCAGCACTGGTAGTTGGACGGATTCTCGCGCCGGGCGGTGATCACCAGATGGCCCTGGCCGTCCAGGGCGGCGTTCTTGTTGCCCGACGTGTAGTACTGCCGTTCGTGGTTGTTGACGTTGTCGCCGGTCTCGATCTGCCACTTCGAGGAGTCGACGGCCGAACCGGCGGCCCCGTCGAAGTTGTCGGAGAACGTCACGGCGGCGGCGCTGGCGCCGCCCGCGGTGTCCGCCTGCGCGGAACCGATCGCGGCGGACGCGACGAGCGCGGCGGACAGGGCGGCGAAAAGACATCTGCGGAGCAGGCGTGGGGCGGCCACTGCTCTCCCTTCCGTACGGCGGCCCGGGACACGGGCGCGCCGACTGAGGTGGGGGGTGAAGGCGTCGCCTCTTGATTTAAGAAGTGAGATAAGGGTCCGTCAATACTTTGGTCCGGACCAGTACTCGAGATTCACCGCTTCCTGCCGGCGCTGTGCACCACTCGTCCCAGTCGCCGCCCCAGAAGGAGGTAACCGATCAGCGCCCCAGTGGTGTTGAGGATGACGTCGTCGATGTCGAAGGCCCGCCCGGCGACCAGCGAGCCCTGCGCCAGCTCCACCAGCAGCATCACGGCCGCGGTGAGCAGCAGCACCCACACGACCCCGCGCGCCCGCGGCACGAGCACCGGCAGCAGCACGCCGAACGGGATGCCGAGGACGATGTTCCCGCCGATCTGCCTGACGGCGTCGCGCAGTTCGGGCTGGTCCAGATACGCCTTCATCGAGCGGCCCGGACGCAGATTGGTGTGTGCGAGCGCCACGGACGCGCGCGACGGCTCCAAAGTGACCCGGGCCAGCACGACCGCGAACGCGACCATGACCACGAAGGCGCACAGCATCGCCAGGAGCCGAAGGAGGAACGGGAGTACGCGGCGCAAGGACGTGGCGCTGCCTGCCATCTCGTCCGTCCCTCCTGTCGTCGACGTCCACGCTGTACGCGGCTGGGTCATGTGCCGTACGAGAGTCACGTGCCGTACGAGACGTGCACCTCCTCGAAGCCGAGCGAGCCCAGCAGACCGTCCAGCATGGCGGTGGTGTTGGTCTCGGCCCGTGTGGTCAGCCCGCTGTCCTTCGCCGCCGCGCCGATGTGCCGTACGGCGAGCTTCTGCACGGCCTGCTCGCTGTTGGGGTTGTCCGAGAAGAGGTCGCCGAGCCGGTCGAGCAGGCCGCGCTGCTTGGACACGGCGTAGGAGTGGTCGGGGTCGAGGGCCGGTGTGCCGAGTCGCGCGTGCGGCAGCCGGAGCGTGGCCGACGTACGGTCCGCGTCGACCGTCACGTCGCCCTCGTCGACCTTGCCGAGGTCGACGTACGCCTCGACGGTGCCCGCGCCGATGTACAGGGTGCGGGTGCCGCGGATCGCGTCGGGCAGGAACTTCGCGTCCTTCTCCAGGTCCACCACGACCTGGAAGGTGCCGGACGCCGCGTCGTAACGGCTCATGTCCTGAATGGACTTGAGCAGCGTGGGGCCGGAGCGGTCGCGCGTCTCGGTGCCGAACACGTCCTTGATGCCGGGCAGTACGGCCAGCCTGATGCCGGCGAACAGCACGCCGAGCACCAGCACGAAGGCGGTCACCACCTTCGCCCAGCCGGGCATACGCCTGGGCAGGCGCCCGAGGGTAGTCGTCATACGGACGGCCCTCCTTTCTGGAGAGCGAATGCCCATCAAGTCCCGTGCCAGACACGGCCGGACACGCCTGTTGACGAATTGGTACATCTGATGGAGGCGCGACCGGCGCAGGGCCGCGGCGGCAGGCCGACTTCGTGCGGCCGACCCAGTGCGGTCAAGCCCTTGCCGCGAGCTCCCGCAGCGTGCGGGCCGACGGTGATCCCGGGTCCGCCGTGATCAGGACGACCTCGTGGTCGTCCTCCGGGACCAGCAGGACGTCACAGTTCAGCCGGAGCCGGCCCAGCACCGGATGGTCGAGGGTCTTGGTGCGATGGCCGGGGGCGTGCACCGGGTGGGTCTCCCAGATCTGCCGGAACTCTTCGCTGCCCGCCCGCAACTCGCCCAGCAGTGCGGCGAGTTGGGCGTCGTGCGGATAGCGGACGGCGGCCCGGCGCAGCCGTGCCACCACGATGTGCCCGAACTGCTCCGCGCTGGAACTCTCGTACATCCGCCCCTCGCCGAGGAATCGCCGCCGGGCCAGGTTCGTCGTCCGCCGCCCCAGGTCGTCGCCGAGCAGGACCCGCGCCAGCGGGTTGAAGGCGACCAGCCCGTAGGCCGCGTCGGTGACGATCGCGGCCGTCTCCGGCAGCCGCTCCAGCATCCGGGCCACGTGCGGCCGCACCCGCCGTACCGCTTGACTGCCGGGCGGTACGGTCGATCCCGCCAGCCGGAACAGATGGCTGCGCTCGGGGGGCGTCAGCCGCAGCGTCTCCGCGAGCGCGTCCAGGATCGCGGGGGAGGGCCGGGGGCCGCGGGCCTGTTCCAAGCGGATGTAGTAGTCCACCGACATGTGGGCAAGTTCCGCGACCTCCTCGCGCCTGAGACCCGGGGTGCGGCGCGGTGTGTCCGCGGGCAGCCCCAGCTCGTGAGGGCGCAGACCCGCCCGGCGGTCCCGCAGGAAGCGGGCCAGTTCCTGCCTCGCCATGCTGCCTCCTCCGGCTGCCTGGTACGAACGGTCCCTGGCAGGGCGGCGGTGGTCAGGGAACCGTGGCTGTCATGAACGATCGCACAGCACTCGTCACCGGTGCCAACAAGGGCATCGGCCTGCATATTGCCCGCCTGCTCGCCGAGGAGGGCTTCACCGTCCACGTGGGCTCCCGGGACGGCGCGCGCGGCGAGTGGGCCGCCGAGGAGATCGGCGGCGACGCGCGTCCTTTCGTCCTCGACGTCACGGACGCCGCCGGCATCGCGCGAGCCGCCGCCCAGGTGGACCGCCTCGACGTCCTGGTCAACAACGCGGGCATCTCCGTCACACTCGACCTCCCCGCCGCCTCGAGCGCAGAGGAGTTCCGGCGGACGTACGAGACGAACGTGTTCGGAGTCGTCGAGGTCACCAACGCCTTCCTGCCCGCCCTGCGCCGCTCCCCGCACCCCCGGATCGTGAACGTCTCCAGCGGCACCGGCTCGCTCACCTGGAGCACGACCCCCAACCCGCAGTTCACTCCGGGAAACGGCGGCGCCGCCGCGTACCGCTCCTCCAAGGCCGCCCTCAACGCCCTCACCGTGCTGTACGGCCTGACCCTCGCCGACGAGGGCTTCAAGGTCAACGCGCTCGCCCCCGGGCTGCGCGCCACCGACCTCAACCCCAGAGCCGCCGCTTCGGACGGCGACCCGTCCGAGGCCGCGCGCGGCGCCGTACGGCTGGCCCTGCTGCCGGACGACGGCCCCACCGCCGGCTTCTTCTCCTGGGACGGCACCCCCGTGCCGTGGTGAGTCTCCTGGGGCGTCAGTAGCATGAACCGCAGCCCTTAATGATCAGGCGAGGAGCGGATCGTGCGAGACATCGCCGTGTTCAGCGGCAGCGCCCACCCCGAACTGGCCCGGGACGTGTGCACCCATCTCGGTGTGCCGCTCAGCCCCATCCGGGTCAGCCGGTTCGCCAACGACTGTCTGGAGGTACAGCTCCAGGCCAACTGC
Source organism: Streptomyces sp. NPDC002619 (assembly GCF_042889305.1). NCBI lineage: Bacteria > Bacillati > Actinomycetota > Actinomycetes > Kitasatosporales > Streptomycetaceae > Streptomyces > Streptomyces sp. NPDC002619. Next base: position 142,500 of record NZ_JBIAQV010000007.1, read on the forward strand.
CGGGAGCGGGACGTCTTTCTGATCCAGCCCCTGGTCCGACCGGTCCAGGAGCACCTCGTCGAACTGCTGATGATGTGCGACGCGGCCCGTGGCGCCTCCGCGGGCCGCATCACGGTCGTCATGCCGCACTATTCCTACGCCCGCTCCGACAAGAAGGACGAGCCGCGCATCTCGCTCGGCGGGCGGCTGGTCGCGGACCTGCTGGTTGCGGCGGGCGCGAGCCGCGTCCTCGCCATGACCCTGCACTCGCCCCAGGTGCACGGGTTCTTCTCGGTGCCGGTGGACCATCTGCACGCGCTGCGTGAACTCGCCGCGCACTTCCGGAAGTACGACCTGAGCCGGACCACCGTCGTCTCGCCCGACCTCGGCAACGCCAAGGAGGCGGCCGCCTTCGCCCGGCTCATCGGCGCCCAGGTGGCCGCAGGCGCCAAGCAGCGGTTCGCGGACGACCGGGTGAGCATCAGCGCCGTGATCGGGGAGGTGACCGGGCGGGACGTCATCGTGCTGGACGACGAGATCGCCAAGGGCAGCACCGTGCTGGAACTCCTGGAGCGGCTGCGGGAGTTGGGCCCGCGCTCGATCCGGGTGGCCTGTACGCACGGGCTGTTCGCGGCGGGCGCGCTCAAGCGGCTGAGCGATCAGCCGGACGTGCTGGAGATCGTGTGCACCAACACCGTGCCGGTTCCGATGGCCGAACACACCGAGAAGTTCCGGGTGCTGTCCATCGCGCCGGCGCTCGCCGAGGCCGTACGGCGCATTCACAACGGTGAGTCCGTCAGCGCCCTGTTCGACGCACCTCGGGGCGAATAGATCCCGCACCGCCGGCTGTGACGGCGGAAGCGATCACAACGAGCCGGACGTGGCCTCGGGTTGCCCCAGGGCCGCGTCCAGCGTCGCGCGTGGCGGCAGAAGCCGCGACAGACCGGTGACCCGGAAGACGCGTAGGGTCAGCGGATGGGTGCACACGAGCTGTAACTGGCCGCCGCGGTCGAGCACCCGGCTGCGGGCCCGGTACATCAGCCGCAGGCCCGAGCAGTCGAAGAACTCGATGTGCCGCAGGTCGATCACCACCCGGGCGCCGGGCCGGTCCGTCACGCGGTCCAGGTACGGGCCGATCTCCGCGGCCGCCGCGATGTCGATCTCGCCCCGGAGCTCCACCACCGTGTGCCCGCGGTCCTCGTGGACGCGCAGGTGCCGGGGGAGCGGCGCGGGCTCGTGGCGCGGTTCCTGGCGCACGACGACATCACCTCCCACCCGTGCCGAGAACTCCGTACCCCGCCCATGCAAGTTACCCTCGATAGAAGGAATTTGAGCATGTTCGATTGACATATGTCTTCGGGTTTGAGGGGCAACCTTTTGATGGCCTGGCGGTTCAGGGTGATCAGCCCGAACAGTCTGCTCGGTCTGCTCGGTCCGGTCGGTCGGCTTGATCGGTCTGCTTGATCAGTCGGCCAGAAGAACCAGCTTCCCCGTCGTCCGACCGGTCTCGCCCAGTTCGTGCGCCTTGGCCGCATCGGCCAGCGGAAAAGCCCCTGCGATCGTCGCGCGCAAGCTGCCCGACTCGATCAGATCCGTGATCGCCCGCATGCCGGCCCGATCGGCGTCCACGAGCATCCGGACCGCGCGCACGCCGAGCCGTCCGGCCTCCTCGTAGAAGTCCTTCGAGCCGACCGGCAGGATCGACACCACGATCCCGCCCGGCCGCAGCACGCGCAGCGAGCCGAGCGCGTTGTCGCCGCCGATCGTGTCGAGTACGACGTCCACGTCCCGCACCGCCTCGGTGAAGTCGGTGCTGCGGTAGTCGATCGCCTCGTCGACGCCGATCTCCCGCAGGAAGTCGTGCTTGCCCGCGCTCGCCGTGCCGATCACCTGCGCGCCGCGCGCCTTGGCGATCTGCACGGCCACATGGCCGACGCCGCCGGCCGCCGCGTGCACCAGGATGCGCTGCCCCTCCCGCAGGTCCGCCGTCTCCACCAGTGCTTGCCACGCCGTCAGCGACACCAGCGGCAGCGCGCCCGCCTGCGTGTGGTCGATGCCGGCCGGCTTGTGGACGAGGGCGCGGGCCGGCGCGATGACGTACTCGGCGTGCGAGCCGTGGCCGAACGGGTAGGGCAGCATGCCGAAGACCTCGTCCCCGGGCTTGAACGCGGCCACGCCGATCCCGATCTCCTCGACCACCCCGGAGACGTCCCAGCCCAGCACGAAGGGCGGCGCGCCGAGGAAGCCGCCATTGGCGCGGTGCTTCCAGTCGGTCGGGTTGACGCCGGCCGCCCGCACCCGGACCAGTACCTCGTTGGGGCGCGGCGCAGGCCGCTCCACCTCCACCCACTTCAGCACCTCGGGGCCACCGAGGACGTCCTGGCTGATGACTCGCATGGTGTTCACATCGCTCATGGTCACCCAGCCTGCCGGGCCGCGCCCGTCCGGGAAACGGCACGATTGCCAAGCTTCGCTAGGATCGTGCCATGCGTGGTGTACGGAGAACGGAACGGGTCGTCGTGCTGGCCCTCGACGGCGTCTACCCCTTCGAGCTGGGCATCCCCAGCCGGATCCTCGGCGCGGCCGACGACCGCTACGAGGTGCTGACCTGCACAGTCGACGGCCGACCGGTGCGGACCAACGCGGACTTCTCGGTCGCCGTCGACCACGGTCCCGAGATCCTCGCCACCGCCGACACCGTGGTCGTGGCCTCCGTCGAGCCGTCGCGCATCCCCACCGAACTGTCCGCCGAGGTCGCCGCCGCGCTCGCGCGGATCCGCTCGGACGCCCGCATCGTCTCCATCTGCACGGCCGCCTTCGTCCTCGCCGCGGCCGGCCTCCTCGACGGCCGCCGGGCCACCACCCACTGGCAGGTGGCCGATTGGTTCCAGCGCGCCTACCCGCAGGTCGACCTCGACCCGGACGTCCTGTTCGTGCACGACGGCCGCATCCTCACCTCGGCCGGAGCCGCCTCCGGAGTCGACGTCTGCCTGCACCTCGTGCGCACGGACCACGGCAGTGAACTGGCCAACCAGGTGGCCCGCCGCTGCGTCGTCCCCCCGTTCCGCGACGGTGGCCAGGCCCAGTACATCGAGCAGCCCGTCCCGGTCACCGGCGCCGCGAGCACGGCCGCCACCCGGGCCTGGGTCCTGGAACACCTCGGCGAACCGCTCGCCCTGACCGACCTCGCCGGCCACGCCGGGATGAGTCTGCGCACCTTCGCCCGCCGCTTCAACGACGAGGTCGGCCTCAGCCCCGGCCGCTGGCTCATCCAGCAGCGCGTCGCCCGCGCCCGGCACCTCCTGGAATCCAGCGACCTGTCCGTGGACCGGATCGCAGGCCAGGTCGGCTTCGCGACCGGCGCCTCCCTGCGCCAGCATCTGCACGCGGCGATCGGGGTGTCCCCGCAGGCGTACCGGCGTACGTTCCAGACGGCCCGCTGAGCCCCGAACGTTTCCGCGCCCTCCCGCGTCGCAGGAGCGGAACACGGGTCGAGGAACAGGGGCGGGCATGCACAGAGGTCTGGTGGCGGTGACGGTGCTGGCGGCCGTGACGGCGGTGGCGTGCGGCGACGGAGGCAGGCAGGACCTGGTGGTCGAGGGCACGCCCCCGGCCGCGCCGTACAGGGGTCCGCTGTACGTCCCGACCGAGTTCCGCGACGAGAACACCCCCGAGGCCGAACGCGCCGCGTCCGGCGCCGCCGGCCGGGCGCTGGAGTGCGACGGGGAGATCTACCAGGGCGACGGCCCCGACGGCTGGAGCAGGAGGGACGGCGGCGCCACACCCGAGGAGGGGCTGAACCTCTGGTTCGACATGTTCGAGCCGGGCCTCCCCGAACAGGGCTACCGCGTCGAGCGCGAGGAGGCGGACCGCGTGCTCTACTCCTACGACGTCGGCGGCCGGACCAAGGTGGCGGTCGTGGTCGCCAAGGACCAGAAGGAGCGCCCCGGTTGGGGTCCCGAGACCAGCGCCTCCTGCGACCCGGCCGAACTCCCGGCGAGCTTCACGAACCACCAGTCTTACGAGATCTGGACCGACCGGGCAGGCCGGCGGGCACCCGTCGCCGAGATCAGCAGCTACCCGGGCGCCGAGCACTGCGACTGGCAGCGGGCGCACTTCCTGCACCTGGGCCGTGGCCAGGACGAACGCAGCTACGCCCGCGACCCCGACGGCGTGCTCGACGCCGACGTCATGCTCACGGCCCCGTACGACGGCGACGTCCGTATGCCCGCGGGCGCCCACGACACCGGATACCGGTACGGGGAGCGGCAGTTGTGGCTGACCGACGACCGTTCGACGGCGTACGTCCGCACACACGACGGCGTCGAGGCCTGGCCGCTGGTGAAGCAGGGCCTGGGCTGCCGCTGACCGGTCACCGGCTGCGGTGCAGGGCGACCAGCAACTGCCAGACCTGGTCGGCGACTTCGTCGGACGTGCCCGCCAGCAGTCCGTGCAGCCAGTCGGCCAGGACCCCCGCGAACGTGGCGGCCACGGCCGAGGCGACCAGCGGGGCGTCCGCGGCGCCCGCCAGCTCGCGCTCGGCCAGACTGCGGGCCCGCAGGTCCCGGTGCAGAACCCGGCCGAGCGGCCCGCCCCCGCCCGGCGCGAGCAGGGCCCGGTAAAGGCCTGCGTGCGGGGTGAGGCCCGCGAAGAACTGGCGCAGCGCGGGCGGAGCGTGTACCGGATCGGGCCGCCCGCGCCAGGCGTGCAGGGCGTCCACGGCCTCCCGTACGACGTCCGCGCAGGCGTCGACGGCCAGCGCCTCCAGGCCGTCGTAGTGCACATAGAACGTGGCCCGGCCCACCCCGGCCCGGCGCACGAGCGCCGCGACGCCCACGTCCGCCAGCGGCCGCTCGGCGCACTCCTCGAGCAGGGCCGCGCGCAGCCGCGCTCTGGTGCGAGCGGCCCGCGGGTCCTCGGGCGCCGGACGGCTCACCGGGCCGCGAGGACGGCGACGAGGGCGAGCGCGCCGGGCAGCGCCTGCGCGAACAGGATGCGGCGGTTCGCGGTGAGCGCGCCGTACACACCTGCGACCACGACGCACGACAGGAAGAACACCTGGGCGCGAAATCCGGTCGGATCCGCGGCGATGAGACCCCACACCAGACCTGCCGCCAGGAAGCCGTTGTAGAGGCCCTGGTTGGCGGCCAGTCGGGCGGTCGCCCGGGCCAACTCCGGGTCGAAGCCGTGCAGCCCCCGGCCCGGCTTCTTCTCCCAGAGGAACATCTCCAGCAACAGGATGTACGCGTGCAGCGCGGCCACCAGCCCCACCAGCACGTTCGCCACGATTTCCATGACCGACGGACCCCTCCCCGCTTCTTGGACAGGTGTCCATCATAGCGAGACAGCTGTCTAGGAGGGTCGCCAAGTTTCCTTGTCAGCAAGGGGGTTTGTCGACTCTTGGGCTCCTCCCGGAGAGTGGCGGATCCCTCACGCTCGTGGACCCTCGAGTTTGATCTTTCAGGGGTCGTACCCGATAGGCTCCTGTGCGTCACCGCGAGTTGACGTGACCGCCTGAAGTCGGCTCGCCGTGCGTACTCATGAGTGCGGCCTTTGCACACCCCCCTTTCTTCAGTCGTGTCGCGTTCGAAGGATGCAGATGGAAGTCGCCACTCCGCCACCGGCGGCGCGGGCCCCTGTCGCCTGGTACAGCTGGTGGCTGATGCCACTGGGCTTAGCCGGCGGGACGGTTGCCGCCACGTTCATGAGCTCGGAGCGAATAACCGCCGTCGTCGCCGGCGCCGCCGCGACGGCCGCAAGTGCCGTGTGCGTACGGCTCCTTGTCCGCACGCGCAAGCAACTCGGCCGGGCGGAAGGCAACTTCCGCACCACCCAGGCCGAGCGCTCCCAGCAGTGGCAGCAGCACGTCTTGGGACTGGAACGGAAGTTCAGCGCGGAGCGCGCCGGCCTGGAGGCGCAGCTGACCGAGCACACGGACGCCTACGAGGCCCGGCTCGATGACCGGACGGCGTCGTACGAGGCCCAACTCGCCGAAAACTCCCGCGCGTACGAGGAACGACTCGCCGACCAGGCCACATCCTACGAGGCCCAGCTCGCCGACCAGGCCGAGGTCTGGCAGGGCCAGCTCGCACACCAGCGGGCCTCGGTCACCCGGCTCGCCGACGAGCAGCTGCCCGAGGCGCTGCGCCGGCTGCGCGAGGGCGACGGCATCGACGACCTGCTGCCCGCCCCGGACGACTCCGGGAAGGTCGGTCAGGAGGTCCAGGCCGATCTGCGCCGGATCCTGCGGACCTCGCTGATCGGCGTCGAGGAGGAGTTCAACCGCTCCACCTCCGCCGAGCAGTCCGTGATCAGCATCGGCAACCGGATCCACGTGCTCACCAGCAAGCTCCGCGGCCGGCTGCACGAGATGCAGGGCGCGCACGGGCGGCTGCCCGCCGTGGCCCAGGGCCTGATGGAACTCGACCAGGAGATCGGCCCCGCCGACTGTCTCGCCGCCAGCATCGGCGTGCTCGGCGGCTCGGACCGGCCCGGACGCCAGTGGCAGGAGCCGCAGCGGCTGCTGAGCGTGGTACGCGGCGGTATCGGCCGGATCAAGGACTTCCACCGGATCGAGGTACGGCACCTGCCCGAACTCGGCGTCGACGGCGGCCTGGTGGACCACCTCACGCTGATTTTCGCCCACCTCCTGGACAACGCGGCCCGCTACTCGCCGCCCACGGAGCCGGTGCTCGTCTCCGGCAAGGAGGTGCCGAACGGGGTCGGCATCGAGATCCAGGACTCCGGCAAGGGCCTGAGCGAGGAGAAGAAGCGCGAGGCGGAGCAGTCCCTCGCGGGCACCGCGGCCGGACCCGGCCTCGGCGGTATCTCGGAGGACGCCAACATCGGCCTGCGGGTCGTCGGCATCCTCGCCCGCCGCTACGGCATCCGCGTCACCTTCGCCGACTCGCCCTGGCTCGGCACCTCGGTGGTCGTCGTGGTCCCGCACAAGTACTTCAGCCCGCTGCCGACGGCCAGCGCGCCCCCTGCGTCGGCCCCCTCGGTGACCGAGGCCTCGGCCCCCGCGGCGACCGGCGGCCCGGTCGTCGCCGAAGCCCCGGCCGCGACCCCCGACGCCGAGGACACCACGCCCGGCGGACTGCCCCGGCGCCGCAGCAGGCGGCGCGAGGAGGACGAGCAGCCCCGGTCCGGAACGGCGCAGACCGGCAGCGTCTCGGCCGTCCCGCCCGACGAGTCCTTCGCGGGCCTCGCCGCCTTCGCCACCGCGGGCCGCGACACCGCCGCCACGCCGTCGGCCTCTGTCGGCCACCGCCCCGGCGAGCACGAGCCGTCGGCCGCCGGACGCGAATCCGCCGGGCCCGGTACGACGGACCGCCCACCGGAGTCCGCAGCGCACGCGCCCGACGACCGACCGTCCGACGCCGGCGAGTCCACCGAGCACCGCACGGAAGAGAGCGACTAGTCCACATGACGCAACAGGGAACCGACGTGAGCTGGGCGCTCCGCGATCTGGTGGAGAGCATCCCGGAGATCCGCTTCGCCCTCGTGGCCTCCAGCGACGGCAAGGCCATCACCTCCTTCGGCGCCGAGGACCCCGACGACGTGGACCGCTTCGCGGCCGTGGTGGCGGGCCTGCAGGCGCTGGCCCAGCCGGTCGCCGAGCAATTCCCCAAGTACGCGGGCCAGTTGCGGCTCGCGATGATCGAGGTCGACGGGGGCCATCTGTTCGTCGTCCGCGCGGGTGTCGAGACATATCTCGGCGTCCTCGCCCGCGAGGGCCTCGACCAGGGCCTGCTCGGACACCAGATGAGGGACCTGGCCCGCCGTATGGGCGAGCTCCTCGGCACCACTCCGCGCCTGGAGGAGCACTCTGGATGAGTGCTCCCCGCCGGCCCACGGACCCACCCCCAAGCTCTCGGCTTCGCTCGAGCAGGGGGGACCCCCAAGGTCTCGAGCGCTACTACGTCCTGACCAAGGGGCGCAGCGGACCGAGCGGGTCGGCGTCGAGCCTCGACGTGGCGACCCTCATCGTCTCCCGCACCGCCCCCGTACAGGGCATGCAGCACGAGCACGAGGAGATAGTCCGGCGCTGCCGCGATCCGCTGTCGGTGGCCGAACTCGGCGCCCACCTCGGGTTGCCCTTCAACATTCTCGCGGTGCTGCTGACGGATCTGCTGGACGCAGGCCGTGTCGAAGCCCGCGACCCCATCCCGGCACACCACGCCGGACGCGGGCCCGACCTCGCGCTCCTTCAGGAGGTACTCAGTGGACTTCAAAGGCTTTGACCATCCCGGCCGGCCGACCACGGGGGGCACCCGTTCGGTCAAGGTGATGATCGCCGGCGGGTTCGGCACCGGCAAGACGACCATGGTCCGCTCCGTCAGCGACATCAAGCCGCTCACCACCGAGGAGACCCTCACCCAGGCGAGCGCCGGCTCCGACCGTCTCATCGGCATCGCCGACAAGGCCGAGACCACCGTCAGCCTGGACTTCGGCAAGATCAGCATCAACGACACCCTGATGCTCTACCTGTTCGGGACGCCGGGCCAGGAGCGGTTCTGGTTCCTGTGGAACGGCCTGTTCAAGGGCGCGCTCGGCGCGGTCGTCCTGGTGGACACCCGCCGGCTGGCCTCCAGCTTCCGGGCGATCGAGGAGATGGAGCGGCAGAACGTCCCCTTCGTCGTCGCTCTGAACGTCTTCCCCGACTCCAAGGACTACCCGGTCGACGAGATCCGGGACGCCCTGGACATCTCCCCGCACATCCCGGTCGTGGCCTGCGACGCCCGCGACAGGGCCTCCAGCCGTGACGTACTCGTCGCGCTGATACGCCACTTGCAGGACCGTTCGGCCGTCGCGCTGGAGTCCCGATGAACGACCAGCCCCACGGCTACGACGCCCGGGGCGGCGGTTGCCCCGTCGCGCACGGCGCCGGTGTCACCCGGCTGTACGGCCCACAGGCCGCGACCGACCCGCACGGCATCTACGCACAACTGCGTGACCGGCACGGCTCCGTCGCCCCCATCCTGCTGGAGGGCGACATCCCCGCCTGGCTGGTGCTCGGCTACCGCGAGAACCGGCGCGTGCTGGACAACCCGCTGCAGTTCAGCCGGGATTCACGGATCTGGCGGGACTGGAAGGAGGGGCGGGTCGCCGACACCTCGCCCCTCATCCAGATGCTCGGCTGGCGCCCCGACTGCGTCTCCCAGGACGGCGAACCGCACCGCAGGCTGCGCGCCGCCGTCACCGACAACCTCCACGGGGTGACCGGCCGTGGCATCCGCCGCCATGTCACGCACTTCGCCAACAAGCAGATCGACGCCTTCGCCGACACCGGCCGCGCCGACCTGGTGACGGAGTTCGCCGACCATCTGCCGATGCTGGTCCTCACCCGGGTCGTGGGCCTGGCCGAGAGCGAGGGGCGCAGCCTGGCCGAGTCCAGCCACCAGGTCATGAAGGGCGGCGCGGACGCGCTCACGCACAACGAGAAGATCATGGCCGTACTCACGGAACTCGCCGCCCGCAAGCGCGCGGAACCGGGCTCCGACTTCGCCAGCGGACTCATCGAGCACCGCGCGGGCCTCGACCAGGACGAACTCGTCAACCATCTGCGCCTGGTGCTGATCACGGGCCACACCATGACCAGCAACCTGCTGGCCCGGGCGCTCCATCTGGTCCTCACGGACCCCGCCCTGCGCTCCGGTCTTGTCAGCGGGCAGCTCACCCTGTCCTCCGTGGTGGAGGAGGTCATGTGGAACACCCCGCCGCTCGCCGTGCTGCCGGGGCGGTTCGCCACCTCCGACCTGGAGCTCGGCGGCTGCCCGATCAAGGAGGGCGACCTGCTGGTCCTCGGTCTCGCGGCGGGCAATACGGACCCCGAGGTACGCCCGGACACCGAGGTCTCGGTCGCCGGCAACCAGTCGCACCTGGCCTTCAGCGCCGGACCGCACGAATGCCCGGGGCAGAACCTCGGCCAGGCCATCATCGAGACGGCCGTCGACGTCCTGCTGCACCGACTGCCGGGCCTGCGCCTGGCAGTGCCCCCGGAGGAACTCACCTCGACGGCCTCCACCTGGGAGTCACGGCTCGACAGCCTCCCCGTCGAGTTCGCGGCCTGAGTGGAGCCGTGCGGGGCCGCCGTCCCACCCGACGGCGGCGCCGCACCGCCAAGTTCAAACCGCGAGCAGGTCGTCCACCGAGCCGCGGCCGGCCCGTTCGGCCGTGGCCGCGGGGCCTTCCTTGGCCGCCGCGTAGCGGCCGGTGGTCAGGGCCCATTCGTAGTTGCCGTTGATCCAGTGCCGGATGGCCTCCACTCCCAGGGCCACCCGGGACCGCTCGCTCTCGTCGAGGACCAACTCGTCGCACATCCGGGGGACTTGCGCCTCAAGCGTGATGTACTCCTCCAGACAGTCCGTCGTCATCCGGTACGCCTCGTCGGCCGCCTCCTGCCAGGAGCCGCGCCGCTCCCGCTGCAGGACGCATATCAGGTTGTGACCGTCTCCCCGGCGCCGCTCGCGCTCGAAGGAGTGGATGTCGTTCATGAACCCGATGGTGTCGGCGGCCAGATCACGCATCCGTTCCATCAGCGGATGCGCCTGTACCTGCGCGGGCACCTCGAAGCGGCGGCTGCGCTCGCCCGCGTCGATGCTGTGGTGGATGCCGACCGTACGGCGGCGGAAGGCGGCGTACTCGTCGAGGTTCAGCGTCCCGGCCAGCCCCCGGGCCGCCAGGTCCACCTCCTCGCAGTGCGCCACCAGGAACCGCCCCCAGGAGGCCGCGAACCGCGTCTGCCAGGTCAGGGACATGCCATCCGAGAGGCGTTCCCAGACCTCAGCCCATGCCACCGTGATCGGGCAGACCACCCGGGGACGGCTGCCGGCCGGGCGCAGCGGTGTCACGATCAGCTCGCGCGCTACCTCCGCGATCCGGTCGGCGCGGTCCGGCTGGTTGGCGTCGAACTGGTCGTCGAAGAGGAAGGCCAGCGAGAACCAGTTCATCAGGACGACCATGTCGTCCGCCGAGGCGTACGGGTAGGTGCGGGCGGCGGCCTGCGGCAGGTCCCAGGACCGGTACTCCTCGAACCCGGCCTGGCTGCGTACCAGGCCCATGTCCCAGATCCAGCGCAGATGCCGCGCCCGCGCTAACTCCAGATGCTCACTGACGGGTGTGTCGAAGGGCAGGTCGAAAGTGACGTCCTGAGGCATGTGTGTCCTTTCGGGAGACGGAACGCAGAGTCCCCCGGCCCTGCGAGCGGGCGGCAGGGTCACCGCCGGCGCACTCGAACTGCGCTTCGTGGCAAGCAAGTTGACCATGAAGTGCTACGAGGCTGCCCCGAGCCTAAATGATCTACACCGTGCCCTGTCCGTGACGTGTGTTACTGCTGATGCCTCATGAGCCGCGTACGCTCTCGCGCCCTTGTTCACAGGGGCCGAGCCCGCCCGTGAAGAGCGGATCGGGCGGTGACTGTCACACCGGACGCCGCCCCGACGTCATACCCACGACACCGCTCACGAGGAGGCCGTACGACGATGAACCAGCCGCCCGCCCGCACCGCCCAGCAGCGCAGACAGGACACCCTCCGGCGGCTCCGGGACGACGAGGACGTCTGGGTCGCCACCGCGGCCGCCGAGGGGGGAGCGCCGTACCTCGTGCCGCTGTCCTTCGTGTGGGACGGCTCGACCCTGCTGCTCGCCACGCCCGCCGCGAGCCCCACCGGCCGTAACCTCACGGCGACCCGCACCGCGCGCCTCGGCATCGGACCGACTCGGGACGTGGTGATGGTCGAAGGCGACGCCGAGCCGCTGACCCTCGCCGAACTCCCGGACGCGGAGGCCGACCGCTTCGCCGCGGAGACCGGCTTCGACCCGCGCCGCATGGAGGCCCGTTACCTGTACTTCCGGATCCGCCCGCGGCGCATCCAGGCCTGGCGGGAGGCCAACGAGATCGCGGGCCGCGACCTGATGCGCGACGGGAAGTGGCTCGTGGACTGACCGGGGCCGGGGCGAGGGGCAGGAAAGGGCCCCGCCGCGACGGGGGAGCGCGGCGGGGCCTGACGCACGGGTGCCCGGGCCGAAGACCGTTCATGCGTTCCGGGAACGGAATTTTCCGGAACACACGGATCCCCGGCCTGAATCAGCTCCCGGCGACCGGTTCGAGGACGAACACCGGGATCTCCCGGGACGTCTTCTCCTGGTACTCGGCATAGGGCGGGAAAGCGGCGACGGCCCGCTCCCACCACTGGGCCTTCTCCTCACCGGTGACCTCACGGGCGGTCATATCCTGCTTGACCGGCCCGTCCTGGAGCTCCACATGCGGCTCGGACCTGATGTTGAAGTACCAGACCGGATGCTTGGGCGCGCCGCCCAGCGAGGCCACCACGGCGTACGTGCCCTCGTGCTCCACCCGCATCAGCGGGGTCTTGCGGATCTTCCCACTCTTGGCGCCCAGGGTGGTCAGCAGGATCACGGGCAGTCCCGTGTCCAGGAGAGTCGTCCCCTTGGTGCCGCCGGAGCTCTCGTACAACTCGACCTGCTCCTGCACCCACTGGGCCGGACTGGGCTCGTACTCGCCCTCAAGAGGCATTGCTGTTCGTCCCCTCGTCGGAACACGGCTGTCTGACATCGTGATTCAACACCCGGCCGCGCGTGATTCATCCGTACCGCGCCGTCACAGGGGCGACAGCGCCATCCGTACGGCGAGCGCGAGCATGACACCGCTGGACAGCAGTGCCGTCACCAGCCGCCCCCGCCGCCCGGTCAGCGCGCGGCCGAGCAGCGCCCCGCCGCCGGCGAGCAGCAGCTGCCAGCTCGCGGAGGCCGCGAAGGCCGCCAGCACGAACACGGCCTCCTCCACGGGGCGGACCGCGTCGGAGGTGCGGGTACCGAGCACCAGCGCGGCGAAGTAGATCATAGTGGTGGGGTTGAGGAGGGTGATCCCGAGGAAGCCGAGATATGCCCTCGCGGGGCCCGGCACCGGCCGGTCGGGGCGGGTGCCGGGCCGGGGCTCGCGGTAGTGGCGCAGGGCGGAGACCGTGCCCAGCACTGCCAGTGCCACCAGCACCAGGGCCGACGCCCAGCGCAGGGGGCCGAGCAGCGGGCGCAGCGCCGCCGCGACGGCGGAGCCGCCGACCGTGGCCAGCAGGGCGTAGAGGCCGTCGGCGCTGGCGATGCCGAGCGCGGCGCAGGCCCCGGTCCGCAGGGACGTACGAGCGGTGAGGGAGACGAGATAGGTTCCGACGGCACCGACGGGTATCGCGATGCCGTAGCCGGCGATCAGGCCGGCGACGAGCGCGGCCGTCACGGGCGCGAGGAACCGGTCCTCGGTGGACGGCCGGGCTGCTGCAGGTCCGGCACCCGGCGAACGGCGGCGGACGTGGGCGGCAGGTAGGCTTCACAGGAGGACATACGCCGCATCCTGCGGCCCGCAGCTTGGCAATGGCAACCGAATTTCGGCGCGAATCCACGGCCGGACGTGTGAAGACGGGCCAGATCGGGCGGATCACCCATCTGGCCGAACTTGACGTCGCCCCCTGGGTGCCTGGGGCATCTAATGAAGATCGACACGACGTACTCGCACTCTTCGTCTGCGAGGTCTTCCATGACGGAACTGACGGACCCGACGGGCCTGACGCAACGCACCGCCCCGACGGAATCCACTGCCCCGACGGGGTCGGACGAGCCCGTCCGCTTCCCGCAGAGCCGCACCTGCCCCTACCACCCGCCGACCGCCTACGCCCCGCTGCGCGAGAGGCGCCCGCTGGCCCGCGGCACCCTCTTCGACGGCCGCCAGGTCTGGGTGGTCACCGGCCACTCCACCGCCCGTGCGCTGCTCGTCGACCCCCGGCTGTCCACCGACCGTACCCGCCCCGGCTTCCCCGCCCCCACGGCGCGCTTCGCCGCGATCCAGGACCGCCGCCGGGCCGCTCTGCTCGGCGTCGACGACCCCGAGCACCGGACCCAGCGCCGGATGATGATCCCCTCGTTCACCGTCAGACGAGCCGCGGAGCTGCGCCCCGACATCCAGCGGATCGTCGACGGGCAGTTGGACGCGATGATCGCGCAGGGCCCGCCCGCCGAGCTGGTGAGCGCCTTCGCCCTGCCCGTGCCGTCCATGGTGATCTGCGCTCTGCTCGGCGTTCCCTACGCCGACCACGAGTTCTTCGAGGAGCAGTCACGTCGGCTTCTGCGCGGTCCCGAGGCCGCCGACACCCTCGACGCCCGCGACCGGCTGGAGGACTACCTGGGCGGGCTGATCGACCGCAGGAGCGCACGGCCGGAATCCGGCGACGGCATCCTCGACGAACTCGTCCGCCGACACCTGCGCGACGGCACGCCGGACCGCGCAGAACTGGTCTCCCTGGCCGTCATCCTGCTCGTCGCGGGCCACGAGACGACCGCCAACATGATCTCCCTCGGCACGTACACGCTGCTCCAGCACCCCGAACGGCTCGCCGAAGTCCGCGCCGACCCCGCACTGCTGCCCGACGCCGTCGAGGAGCTGATGCGGATGCTGTCCATCGCGGACGGGCTGCTGCGCCAGGCCACCGAGGACATCGAGGTGGACGGCACCACGATCCGGGCCGGGGAAGGGGTGCTCTTCTCGACCTCGGTGATCAACCGCGACGCGTCCGTCTACCAGGAGCCCGATGACCTCGACTGGCACCGCCCCGCCCGCCACCACGTCGCGTTCGGCTTCGGCATCCACCAGTGCCTGGGCCAGAACCTGGCCCGCGCCGAGATGGAGATCGCCCTCGGCTCCCTCCTCGAGCGGCTGCCCACGCTCCGGCTGGCCGCCCCGCCCGAGGAGATCCCCTTCAAACCGGGCGACACGATCCAGGGGATGCTGGAACTCCCCGTCAGCTGGTAAGAGGCTTCCTCCCATGCACATCGAGATCGAGATCGACAGGGACCTCTGCATCGGCGCGGGTCAGTGCGCACTGACCGCCCCGAACGTCTTCACTCAGGACGACGACGGCTACAGCACGCTGCTCCCCGGCCGGGAGGACGGCGCCGGCGACCCGCTGGTCCGGGAGGCGGCCCGCGCCTGCCCGGTCAGCGCGATCAACGTGAAGGAGACCGAGACCGCGGCCTGATGTCAGCCCGCCGCTGCCAGCAGCACCTCCGCCGCCGCCCGGGCCTGCCCCGCCAGGTGCCGGGCGTGCGCGTGCCGGGACAGGAGCGTGATGAACGCCGTCGCGTCGGCGGCGGTCAGCAGATGCCGTGAGCGCGTGTAGCTGTCGTAGTTGTCCGGCTCGATGGCGTCGAAGCCCTTGTCCGCGCAGCCGTCGATCCAGCGGTTCACGCGCTCCGCGACGCGCTCGCGCTTGGCCGGGGTGCCGATGTCGAGCAGCGCCTCGTTCCAGTCCTCGTCCACGACGACGTTCCCGTGCGCGTCGCGCAGCAGCAGGTCGGCGGGCCAGGAGGCGTCCTCGTCCGGCTGGGCCTGGAAGGCGTTGACGTAGCAGACGTTGTAGAGCCCGGGGGCCGGGGAAGCCGTACGGTCCCGGCTGACGATCCGCACGCCGGAGGGCGGCGGGTAGGCGCCGCCGATCTGGTAGTCGAAACCGGCGTGGCGGGGCGGCAGGCGCACCTCGGTCGCGGTCCGGGCGGGCTTCGGCGCGTTCTCCTGCGGACCGCCGGAGGAACCGCATCCGGTGAGCGCGAGGACCATGGCCACAGCGGTGGCAGCGAAGGCCGGTGTGAGTCCTCGTGGCACGCCCAAGATCAAAGCGTCCCCGCGCAGCCCCGTCAACCGGGGCCCGTGCGACGTACGCTCCCAGTGGTAACCGACGCGAAGGAGCGGCAACGATGCAGTACGTGAAGCTCGGTTCGACGGGCCTGGACGTGTCGCGGGTCTGTCTGGGCTGCATGACCTACGGCGAACCGGACCGCGGTGTCCATGAGTGGACCCTCGGCGAGGAGGCGTCCCGCCCGCTGATCCGGCAGGCGCTGGAGGCGGGCATCAACTTCTTCGACACGGCCAACGTCTACTCCGACGGCACCAGCGAGGAGATCGTGGGCAGGGCGCTGCGCGACTTCGCCCGGCGCGACGAGTACGTCCTCGCCACCAAGGTGCACGGCAGGATGCGGCCGGGGCCGAACGGCGGCGGGCTGTCCCGCAAGGCGATCATGTCCGAGATCGACCACAGCCTCAGCCGTCTGGGCACCGACTACGTCGACCTCTACCAGATCCACCGCTACGACCACGAGACTCCGATCGAGGAGACGATGGAGGCGCTGCACGACCTGGTCAAGGCCGGCAAGACGCGCTATATCGGGGCGAGTTCGATGTACGCCTGGGAGTTCTCCAAGGCCCAGTACACGGCCGAACGGCACGGCTGGACCAGGTTCGTGTCCATGCAGAACCACTACAACCTCCTCTACCGCGAGGAGGAGCGGGAGATGCTGCCGCTGTGCGCGGACCAGGGCGTGGGTGTGCTGCCCTGGAGCCCGCTCGCCCGCGGCCGCCTCACCCGCGACTGGGGCACCGTCACCGGGCGCAGCGCCAACGACGACTTCGGCAGCCGCCTGTACATGGAGGGCGACCGCTCCATCGTCGAGGCCGTCTCCCGGATCGCCGGCGAGCGTGGCGTGCCGCGCGCCCAGGTCGCGCTGGCCTGGCTGCTGCACCAGGACACGGTGACCGCGCCGATCGTCGGCGCCGCCAAGTCGCAGCACCTCGAGGACGCGGTGGCCGCCGTCGAACTCGACCTCAGCGACAAGGAGATCGAGGAGTTGGAGCAGGCCTACACGCCGCGAGCGATCAGCGGTCACTGAAGCGCGCCGAAGGGGCGCGGGGCAGTATCGACGTGCGGCTCCGCCGTGTGGGCGCGATCAGCCACAACGGACCCGCACCCGATTCACGGCCCGACCCGCAGAGCAATCAGTGCGGTCCGTGCGGAGCGAACTCCGTGCCGCACGGACCCGCGCCCTCGCTCTCCGGGAGCGGGACCCGGGCGCCGGACATGGACAGCGTCCGGTAGTGACGGCCGACGCGCTCGGCCGAGCGGCCCACGTAGTGCGCGATGAAGGAACGGCGGAAGCGGTCCGTGGTGCGATTGGGCTGCGAGCCGTGCACCAGGCTGCCGTTGAAGAACAGGACGTCGCCCGGCTCCATGTCCACGGGTACGGCGCTCAGGCCGGGCGGCGGCGGCACGAACTCCCGGGCGAACGACAGCCGTTCGTCCGCCTCCTCCGGGCAGAACAGATCCATCCGGTGCGTGCCGGGGACGACCTCGAGACCGCCGTTGTCCCGGTCGATCACATCACAGGCCAGCCACGCGGCCACACAGGTGCCCGGCTCCACCCGCAGATAGAAGTTGTCCTGGTGCAGCGCCTGGCCGCGGGCCCCCGGCGGCTTGAAGTAGAACATGCTCTGCGCGGCCAGGACCTCCTCACCGAGCAACACCTCCAGGATCGACCGCAGCCGCCCGTCCAGGAGGACGTCCCGGGCGAGCGCGTTGATCTCGTGCGGGTGCATCACCCGCGGATGCGTCTGCAGCGGATCGGCCGGGCTGTCTACCGCGGATACCCGGGGCTCAAAGTGCCCGGGCACCGGACCGGCCGAGCGCAGCGCCGCGAACTCGGCACACAGACGGTCGGTCTCGTCCCGGCCGAACAGTCCGCGTACGACCGTGAAGCCCTGCTCCTCGAACTCCCCGGCCCGCCGTCGCAGCGGCTCGGGCAGGATGGGGGCGCCGGCGGCGCCGCTGTCCGTGGCTGTCATCCGTCCACTCCTCGGTCCGGTGTCCTCGCCCTTTCACGCTAGGCCGACGCCCGCGACCGGAGGATGCCCATGACCCCTGCGGAATTGCCCGAGACTGCCGCACCCGGCGATCCCTCACCGCCGCCGGGCCTCGTGGTGGTCGGCCGCTACGACCGCGACCCGGGCTACAGCGTCGACCGGCCCGCAGGTGCCGACAGCTGGCTGCTCACCTGGACCACGAGCGGACGCGGCCTGGTCCGTCAGGGCACGGCCGAGGCGTACGCCGGTGAGGGCGACCTGGTCGTGCTCGCGCCCGGTGTCCGCCACCGCTACGCGGTCGCGCCGGGTGCCCGGCACTGGGGCTTCTGGTGGGCGCACTGCCAGGCGCGTCCGGCCTGGGCGGCCTGGCTGCGGCCGTACGCAGTCGCCGACGGGCTGTACGCCGTCACCCCCGTTCCCGGCGCCCTGCACGACCGGATCGGCACGGTGTTCCGGCGCATGCTCGCTGACGCCCGCTGGATCGGTACCGGAGCACCGCCACCGGCCGGACTCGCGGACGGCGACCCGGTGGCCGTCGCCCACGGCAGCGCAGCGCGGGAGCTGGCCCTGTGCGCGCTGGAGGAGATCGTGCTGCTCACCGCCGCCGCGGCGCACGAGCCGGCCCCGCTGCCGGGCGTCGACGCGCGCGTGCGCCGAGCGGAGGAACTGATCGCCGCCGACCCGGGCGCCCCGCACACCGTCGGTTCGCTCGCCGCGGCCGTCGCCCTGTCGCCCTCCCGTTTCGCACACCTCTTCGCCCGGCAGACCGGCCGCTCGCCGATGCGTGCCGTGCGCGAGGCCCGGCTGCGTCATGCCGCCCGCCTTCTCGAAAACACCGACCTTACCGTCGAGCGGGTGGCCGCGGCGTCGGGATTTCCCAGTCCGTTCCACTTCAACCGGGTGTTCCGCGAGCGCTGGGGCGTTCCGCCGGGCGCATACCGGTCCCGGGTCAGGAACGGGCCGTAATGGGGATGTCGATACGGCGACAACCGACAAAAGCCCGCTCTTGACATTTCGTCAATTCGAGCGGCTGACCGAGTATTACGAAAAGTTTCGGGATCCCTTGTTGTGGCGTGCTGGCCTGTGCAAAGGTGAGCACTGTTCGCGTGCAGACAATTACTCCCCGACTTCTGCAGGCGCGTGGCCGCTCCCCGTACGCCCCCCACGCTTCAAAAGAGCTGCCGTAGGCGGACGTTCGAGTTGTCGCATACCTCTGGTACGGACTGATTTCCGCGTTGCGTCTGGGAGGAATGCAGCCGTGAATGACGCAGGCCTGTCGAATTCCCCGGGCTCCGCTCGACCGTTCGACATCACGGACGAGCAGCTGAGTGCTGAACTGAAGAAGTGGACCGGGGCGACACCCGCGCTGCACCCCGTGGGTGAACTCCTCGACCGGCACTGGGAAGCGGCCTTCGCCTATGCCCGGCTGTGCACCGACGGACCGCGCGCCGCCGGAATGCTCACCACGGCCGCATTCACGCGGCTCTTCGGCGAATCGCTCCGACAGGCGGGCCCGACCTCCGCGTGGCGCCCCCATCTGCTCGTCACCGTCCGGCGCATCGCGGCGGAATGGGACAACGACGGACGCCAGGAACTGCTCCACCCGCAACTGCGCTTCGGCACGAGACCCGGGGACCGCGCCGGTGCCCGGCTGCTGCCGCCGGCGGACCGGCGCCTGCTGTCCCGGGCGTTCCAGCGGCTGACCCAGTCCTCCCGCGCCGTGCTGTGGCACACCGAGGTCGAGGCCGAACCCCTCGCCGTACCGGCCGCCCTGCTGGGCCTCGACGCGGACGGCGTCCGTGTCGAACTGCACCGCGCCCGCGCCCGGTTGCGCGAGGAGTGCCTCCAGGTCCACCGCGAACTGGCCGCCGAGGACGAGTGCCTGCGCTACATCCGCATGCTCGACGTCACCTTCCGGCGCGGCGGGGCCCACGTCGACCCGGATCTCCAGCAGCACCTGAACCGCTGCACGCACTGCCGCAACACCGCCGACCAGCTGAACCGCTTCAACGCCGGTCTCGGACTCGCTCTGGCCGAGGCGGTCCTCGGCTGGGGCGCCCAGGCCTACACGGAGTCCCGGGCGGGGGCGGCCGAGGAGCCCGCCGGGCCGGAGCCCATCCGGACCGCACCCATGGCTCCGGCCGGCGGGGAGGCCTTCGCGGCGCCGACGCTGCCCCGCCCGCGTACCGGCGGGCGTCGCTCCGCGCACCGGGCCGCCCGCCGGGTCCGCCGCCGCAACCTGGCGCTGGCCGTGGCGACCGTGAGCGGCCTGGTCGTGCTGCCGCTGGTGCTGTGGGCCGTCCTCGGCTCCGGCGACGGTGGTGGCCCCGCCCCCGACGGAAGGCCTGCAGCCACGCCGGGCTCCGGCTCCTCGAAGTCCGGCCCGTCCTGGGCCGGCGCCGACGGGCCCTCCCAGGGGGTCCTGCGCGGACGGCTGCACAACCTCGGCTCCGGGCTGTGCGTCGACGTGGTCGGGGGCAAGGCGGTGAAGGGCGCGGAGAGCGCACTCGCCAAGTGCTCCACCGGCGCGAGCCAGCAGTGGACGTACGAAACCGACGGACGCCTGCGCAGCACCGCCGCCCCCGACCTGTGCCTGGACTCGCACCTCGGCTACTCGGTCCAACTGGCCCCGTGCACCAGCGCGTCCGCGAAGAGCGGCAAGAACGTGCGCTACGACTTCACCCTCCAGGGCGCCCTCGTACCGCGCTGGAACCAGGATCTGGCCCTCACCCCCGCCGCCACCGACGGCGCGGGCGCCCTCGTCCTCAAGAACCGCGCCGACACGGCCACCCAGCGCTGGGTCGTCGACACCTCCAAGCCCGACCTCCAGATGGAGGTGGTCAACTGGGACACCGACACCCCGCCCGCGCCCCGCCCCTCCGCCAGCCCCACCCCGAAGACGACCCCGACACCGTCACCGACTCCCTCGGTGACCACGCCGACCCCGTCGGACACCTGGCCCTCCGACCCCTGCGACGCCTACCCCGACTACTGCTACGGGGACGGGAGGAACGGCGGCTGGGGCTACGGCGGCACAGGGGGCGGCCGACACGGTCACTGAGGCGTGGCGCGTTCAGCGGTGGCGCGGTGGCGGCGGAGGGATCGTGGTGAGGTCCGGCGCCGCCTCCGGCCACACCAGCAGTACCGGGCAGGGCGCGTGATCGACGGCGAACCGCACGGCGTGGCCCAGGCTGCGCGGGCCCAGCCGGGTGCGATCGCCGTCGCGGGCCAGCACCAGCAGGCCGGCGCCCTCGGCCGCGGCCACCACCTCGCGTTCGACCCGCCCGGTCCGCTCCAGCCGGGAGCACGGCCGCCCCAGCCGCGCCGCCGCGGCCTCCAGGAGCGCGGCCGCCGACCTGCCGTCCAGCTCGTCCATCCGGTCACCGGGATCGTGCTCGCTGCCGCCGCGGCCGAGCAGCCCGGCGAACGCCCCGTGCGCGAGGCCCGGCACACCCGGCTCGGCCACGTGCAACAGCACCACGTCGGCCGCCGCCGGGACCTGGGCGCGCACGGCGTCCACACAGGCGGGCCAGGTCCCCTCGGTGACCCAGACGACCACACGCATCCCGACGCCCTCCCGCCTTCTCGGAACTCCCGGTCTCCGGGACGAAACCGCCGCGCGTGATCGGACGCTCCTCGTCAGACGCCGACGACCCGCAACGCCCCCCACAGTGCCACCACCGCGACGCCCAGCGCGGACGGCACGGCGACGAGCCCCAGTTTCGTGAACTCCCTGAGATCCACCCCGTGTTCGTGCTGATGCACGATCCGCCGCCAGAGCAGGGTCGCGAGCGAACCGGCGTACGTCAGGTTCGGGCCGATGTTCACCCCGAGCAGCACGGCCAGCACCGCGCCGGGCCCGGCCGGGGCGGTCAGCGGCAGCAGGACCAGCACCGCGGGCAGATTGTTGATCAGATTGGCCAGTACGGCGGCGAGCGCGGCGATGCCGAGCAGCGCGGGCAGCCCCGAACCCCCGGGCAGAACATGCCCGAGCGCGTCCGCGAGCCCGTTGTCGACGACCGCGCGGACCACGATGCCGAGCGCCAGCACGAACGCCAGGAACGCCGGTGCCGCCGCACGCACCACCGACGACGGTGTGGCCCGCCGCCGCAGCAGCGCCCGCCCGGCGAGCACCAGCGCCCCCGCCAGCGCCGCCCACACCGGCTCGACACCGGCGGCCGACGCGACCACGAACCCCGCCAGCGTGCAGCCCACGGTCACCAGCGCGAACAGCGGCAGCCCCGGGGCCTCGCCCGCGTCCCGCGACACCGGGGCCGCCGCCGACAGATCGCGGGCGAAGAAACACCGGAACACCACGTACTCGGCACCGATCGCGGCCAGCCACGGCAGCGCCATCAGCGCCGCGAACCGGGTGAAGCCGAGCCCGCTCGCCGCGAACGCCAGCAGGTTGGTCAGGTTGGACACCGGCAGCAGCAGCGACGCCGTGTTGGAGAGGTGGGTACAGGCGTACACGTGCGGTTTGGGCCGTACGCCGGTGCGGGCCGCCGTGGCGAACACGACCGGCGTCAGCAGCACGACCGTGGCGTCCAGGCTGAGGACGGCCGTGATCGCCGAAGCGAGCGCGAACACCGCGGTCAGCAGCGGCACCGGGCGCCCGGCCGCCCAGCGGGCCATCCACGCCCCGCAGGTCCGGAAGAGCCCCTCGACGTCGCAGAAGTGGGCGAGCACAAGGACGGCCGCCAGGAACCCGACGACGGGACCGAGCCGTTCGGCCTCCGCGCGGGCGTGGTCGAGCGTGATCGCCCCGGTACCGATGGCGATCCCCGCTGCCGGAACCGCCATCACCGCCTCGGGCAGACCGAAGGGCCGGACCACGGCCCAGGCGAGCACGGCGCCGAGCAGCACGACGGACACGGCCTCGGCGAGCGCTGTGTTCAGGGCTCCTGCCTCCGGGACGGAACGGGATCGGACGGTGCCCGTCCGTGAAGGGATTCGGACGGTGCCCGCCCATGAAAACAGACGCCCGCGCGGGCTACGACGACCGCGTCCCCGCCGCGCCCAGGAACTCCGCCCAGCCGCCCGCCGGGGTCTGACCCGGTGCCAGCGTGCGCAGTTTGCGCAGCATCGCCGGGTCCTGTGCCTCCAGCCATGCCACGAGCTGCTTGAAGGACACGAAGCGCACGTCGTCGTACTCGGCCATGCGGCCGATGGCTTCCTCGACGGCGTCCATGTAGATGCCGCCGTTCCAGCGCTCGAAGTGGTTGCCGATGAAGAAGGGGGCGCGGTTGCTCTCGTAGGCGCGCCGGAAGCCGGCCAGATAGGTGTCGCGGGCCTGGGCGCGCCAGGTGTCGTACTGGGAGCGGTCGCCCAGGGGATTGCCGCCGGACTGGTTGAACATCATGTTGTAGTCCATCGACAGCACTTGGAAGGAGTGGCCGGAGAACGGTATGGACTGCAGCGGGAAGTCCCAGATCCGGCCGCCCTGTACCCTCCCCGGCCAGATCTGGAGGCCGCCGGGCGAGCTCGCGTCGTACGTCCAGCCGAGTGCGGCGGCCGTGGGAAGCAGCGCCGACTGGCCCTCCAGGCACGGGGTGCGGCCGCCGATCAGTTCCTTGCGGTAGTCGAAGGGGAGCGGTGCGAGGTCGGTGAAGCCGGTGTTCGTCTTCCACTCGGTGACGAAGCGGACGGCCTGGTCGATCTCGCTGCGCCACTCGGCGGACGACCAGTTGCGCACCCCGTCCGCGCCGCAGAAGTGCCCGTTGAAGTGCGTGCCGATCTCGTGGCCCTCCAACCAGGCGGCGCGCACCTGCTGAAGCGTGGCGTGGATGTGCCGGTCGGCGAGGTAGCCGATCGCGGACGCGCCGACCGCGTGCCGCGGCGGACGGTAGAGGTTCTTCTTCGACTCGGGCAGCGTGTAGATGCCGCTGAGGAAGAAGGTCATCGCGGCGCCGTGGTCGGCGGCCACCTTGCGGAAGCGCGAGAACAGCTTGTTGCTGAGCTCGCCCGCGCCGTCCCAGGAGAACACCACGAACTGCGGCGGCCGGGCTCCCTCCGCCAGCCGCGTCGGCGTCGGCTGCTTCGGCTGCGGGCCGGTGTCGGCGGTGGAGCCGTCCCCGATCAGCCGTACGGGCCGGGCCTGCTCCGTGGCCGTACTGTCCGCGGAGCTGTCGCCACTGGCCGCGGAGCTGTCGCCGCCGACGGACCAGCCGCCCGCCGAGCAGGCGGAGAGGGCGCCCAGTGCGCCCGCCGTCGCCCCCGCGGTCAGCAGCCGCCTGCGTGAGATGCCGTTCATGTGCGTCCCCGATCCCCTCGTCATGGCTCCGGACGGAGCCTTCTCGCTGTGCGGTCGAGGGGTTCGATGGGCGGCTTCGGCGGAAAGATCGCGGCGGCCGGGACGTGTTGCCGTGCTGTGACAGTTGTGGCCGTGGCATGACGAACCCCGCTGCCCGGGAGCGGACAGCGGGGCCGGAAGGCTGTGGGTCAGGCGCCGGTGCCGGGGCTGAAGACCGTGAGGAAGGCGGAGGAGGAGTTGCCGGACACCGGCACCGTGCCGGCCGTCCACGTCACCTTCAGGGAGTCCCGCTCGTCGGGCGGGGTGAGGAGCAGCGCGGCGGGCGTCGCCGTCTTCGCGCCGCTGATCTCCGGGTTGGAGAAGGTCAGGCCCGCCCAGGCGCTCTGGCCCGGCTTCAGGGTGACCGTCGTGGGCGAGCCGGAGGAGCGCTTCGGGTCCGGGCCGAGCTGGTCACCCGACGCGTTCACGAACGCGGCGCCGGGATAGCCGTGCACGGTGCAGGTGCGGCCGGACTTGTTGGTGAGCACGAGGGGGAAGTTCTCCTGGCCCGCGCCCGGGTTGTTGCGGCCCACCGAGGCGCTCAGCTCGGAGGTGTGGCAGCGGGCGCCGGTGGTCGTTGCCGTCTTGGTGCCACCGCCGCTCGACTCGCTCGCCTTGCCACTGGACGCCGGGGACGAGGGCGACGAGTCGCCCGGCGCGGCGGCACTCGGCGACTTCGTCTCGCCGCCACCCGTCGCGCCGTCGGTCGCGGGCGCGGCCGTCCCCGAGACCTTCGAGGGACTGACCTGGACGCCGGATCCGTTGCCGCACGCGGTCAGGAGGCCCAGTACGGCGACCGAGCTCACGAACAGGGCCGCCCGTTGCAGGGACTGGGACGTGTAGGCCATGTCTCTCAACACTCCTGGATGTTCACGGCACGCGGCGGGGCGTGCCTGCGGCGCCTCGTGCGCCTTCATGACACTCCGATGCGCGGGCCACGGGAAAGGTTCGCAGCCCCAGTGGACTTTTTTCCCCGGCACAGCGAGGGGACAGCGACTTCCCTCCCGTCCCGTCAGGTGATCCGCAGCGAGCGCAGGACACGGTCGGTCGCGGCGGCCACGTCGTCGCCCCCGTGCTCGCGGACCTGGACGTACACCTGCGGCTGCGCGTCGCCGTCCGCCGAGGTCAGCGCGGTCTCGGTGACCGAACCGCCGCCGGTGCAGTCGCTCCAGGTCCGCGTCCGGCCCTTCCAGTCTGCGCCGGTGAAGGCCCGGCTGCCGTCGTAGTGGCAGTCCTGGTGGGCGAGGGCGTTCACCTCGGCCGTGACGTCGCCGTGCTCGCTCAGGCCGATGAACACCCCGTTCACCTCGGCCGTCAGATCCGGCCACTTCGCCAGGTCGTCCGCCACCGCCAGCCCCGGCTCCTTCCCCGACCGCAGACCGAGCGCCTTCGGGTTCCAGCCCGAGTCACGCAGCTGACGGCCCCAGCTCGCGGGCACCTCGGCGACGATCCGTCCGGTGGAGTCGGCGACCCGCACCTCGCCCGCCGGCGACTGCCGGTTCACCAGCGTGACGATGAGGGCAGCGGCACCGGCGGCGAGGACCGCGGCCACCGTGAGGGTGACCACGCCGAGCCGCTTGCGGACGCCGTCGAGTCTGCGTCCGGCCAGAGCCACCGAGGGCTGCCCGCCGCCGTCGATGCTGTGGCCGGCCGGGCCCGCGGATACCTGTCCGCCGCTGTCGATGCGACGGCCCGGGTGGTGACCCGCGGACGCCCGCCGGTCGCCGTCGGGCCCGCGGTCGGCCGGGGCCGGCGGCGCCTGCCCGGCCAGCCGGTCCAGCTCGTCCGCGAAATCCCGCGCGCTGGGCCAGCGCCGCTCACGGTCCGGCTCCAACGCCCGCATCAGCGCCCGTACGACGTCCTCGCCCAGGTCCGGACGCAGCCGGTCGGGCCGTACGACCCGGCCCGGCGCGCCCGGCACCGCGTCGGTGACCAACTCGTAGCCCACCGCGCCCAGGCTGTAGACGTCGGCGCGCGCGTCTATGCCCGCGCCGGGTTCGGCCTGCTCGGGCGGCTGATAGCCGGCCGAACCGGCGGCCAGCGTGAGCCCCGAGGCCTGGGCCAGGCTCTTGGCCAGCCCGAGGTCGGCCAGCAGCACCCGCCGGGTGCCGTCCGGTGCGGTGCGCAGCAGCACGTTGCTCGGCTTGATGTCGCGGTGCACGATCCCCGCCTCGTGCAGCGCGGCCGCGCTCCGAGCGGCCTGCGCCGTCAGCCGCAGCGCCTCGGGCAGCGGGAGAGGCCCTGCGGCGAGGAGGTCGGCGAGGGTGCCGGCGTCGGCGTACTCCATCACGAAGTACGGCCTGCCGTCGGGCAGCTCACCGATGTCGTAGACCTGCACCACCCGGTTCGAGTCGGCCCGGCGCAGCAGCCGTGCCTCGGACAGGAAGCGGTCCCGGACGTCGAGGCGGTGCGACCAGTTCTCGGCGAGGACCTTCACTGCCACCGGGGCCTCGAGCTGGTCGTCGTGGGCGAGCCACACCGTGCCGAAGGCGCCCGTGCCCAGGCGCCGTTCAAGTCGGTAGCGGCCGATCCGCTCGAGGGATTGCATGCGACTATCATGCCTGGCCTGAGATCGACTCCGAGGGGGACCTCCTGTGCACGACCCGGCGCTGACCGAAGACCTCGCCCGGCGCGCCGCCGCGGGCGACCCGGCGGCCCTGGAGCAGCTGCTGACCGAGGTCCGGCCCGAGGTCCTACGGCGCTGCGGTCGCTTCCTGCCGTGCCGGGAGGACGCCGAGGAGGCGGCGCAGGACGTGCTGCTGCAGATCGCCCGGAAGATCACCTCCTTCGAGGGCCGCAGCCGCTTCAGCACCTGGCTCTACACCGTCGTCGCCAACTGCTCCCGCCAGAAGTACCGCGAGCTCAAGCGGCGCGCCGCCGAACAGCCCGAGGCGATCGAACCGTCCCACTACGTCGACCCGCGCACCACCAGCGTCATCGCGGGCTCCCGCGTGGATCTGCTGGAGGCGCTGGACCGGCTGGAGCGCGAGCACCCGCACCTGGTCGCGCCGCTCGTCTACCGCGACATCTGCCAGCTGGACTACGCCGAGGTCGCCGAGCGCATCGGCATCCCCCTCGGCACCCTCAAGTCCCGACTCCACGAGGCCCGCAAACAGGTACGGCCCTGGCTCACCGCGAACTGAGCGCCAGGGGGTGTCCCCCGCGTCGCCGGAGTGATCCAGATGACACCCTCTAGTCCTCCTCGACCAGGCTCACCTCAGCCCAGATCGTCTTGCCCTCGGCCGTGTGCCGGCTGCCCCAGCGCTGGGTGAGCTGGGCGACCAGCAGCAGACCGCGGCCGCCCTCGTCCCAAGTCTTGGCACGGCGCAGATGCGGGGCGGTGTGGCTGGTGTCGGACACCTCGCAGATCAGCGTGGTGGCGTCGTGGATCAGCCGCAGCCGGATGGGGCGCGAGCCGCACCGGATGGCATTGGTGACCAGCTCGCTCACCACCAGCTCCGCCGCGAACGCGGCCTCGCTCAGCGACCACACGTCCAGCTGCTCCACGACCTGCTTGCAGACCGGGGCGACCAGCGCCGGATCGGCGGGGATGTCCCAGGTCGCCCCCTGGGAGGCGGGCAGGCACCGGGTGCGCGCGAGCAGCAGGGCCACGTCGGCGTCCCAGCTCAGCAGTTCTGAACCCCCACTACCGAACACGGCACCACGAGCGGCACCGGCTTCTTCCCCGGCGGCCTCGGCTGGTACCGCCTGGCCTTCACTCTGCCTCCCGCCTTCGCCGGCAAGCGGATCTCGGTGGAGTTCGGCGGCATCTACATGGACTCGCACGTCCACTGCAACGGCACCGAGGTTGGCCACCACCCCTACGGCTACGCGGGTTTCGCCTTCGACCGCCTGGTCGACGAACGAAACGGCCGTCAACCGGAACGCGGCCCTGGCCTGGATGGCGTCCTTCGTGGTTGATCAGGATTGGCGCTTCCGGTCCGCTCGACGAGTTCCCCAGGCCGTTCGTGCGCCGTCAGGGTGTGCAGTTCGGCCTGGGTGAGGGGCTGGTGGATCTCGACGTACTCGCCGTTCGGGAGCCGTTTGATCACGCCCGTCTCCCTGCCGTGCTCGACCAGTTCGCGGTCCCGGAGCTGCAGGCCCAGGCAGATGCGGCGGGTCACGACAAAGACCACGGCCGGGACCGCGAAGACCGCGGCGCGGATCGACCATGTCACCGCGTTGATCGACAGATGGAGGCGGGTCGACAGGATGTCGTTGCCGCCGCCCGCCAGCAGGACGAGGTACGCGCTGGTCCAGGCCGCTCCGATCGCCGTGCGGACGGGGCGGTTGCGGGGGCGGTCCAGGATGTGGTGTTCGCGGCGGTCGCCCGTCAGCCAGGACTCCAGGAACGGGTAGACGCCGATGAACAGGAGGAGCAGGGGGAACACCACGATCGGTATCAGGACGCCCAGGACCAGCGTGTGCCCCCACAGCGTGATCTCCCAGCCCGGCATGATCCGTACCAGGCCCTCCGCGAAACCCAGGTACCAGTCCGGCTGCGCGCCCGTGGAGACCTGGTCCGCCCGGAAGGGGCCGTACTGCCACACCGGGTTGATCGTCGCCACCGCGGCCATCAGCGTGAGGAAACCGAACACCAGGAAGAAGAACCCGCCCGCCTTCGCCAGGTACACCGGCATGAACGGCGAGCCCACGACGTTGCGTTCGGTCCGCCCGGGACCCGCGAACTGGGTGTGCTTGTGGTAGACGACCAGCAGGACGTGCGTCACGACCAGGGCCGTCATGACCCCGGGAATCAGCAGGATGTGCAGTGAGTAGAATCGGGCCACGATGTCATGGCCGGGGAACTCGCCGCCCAGCAGGAACATCGAGAGGTACGTCCCCACGATCGGGACCGACAGCAGGGCCCCGTTGACGAACCGCAGCCCCGTCCCGGACAGCAGGTCGTCCGGCAGCGAGTACCCGAAGAGGCCCTCGAACAGGCCCAGGAACAACAGCGTCCAGCCGAACAGCCAGTTGACCTCGCGCGGCTTGCGGAACGACCCGGTGAAAAAGTGCCGCATCATGTGCGTCAGCATCGCCGCGACGAACACCAGCGCCGCCCAGTGGTGCAGTTGCCGCACCAGCAGTCCGCCACGCACGTCGAAGCTGATGTGCAGGGTCGAGGCGTACGCCTCCGACATGCGGATGCCGTTGAGCGGGACGTAACTGCCGTGGTACGTCACCTCGTTCATCGACGGATGGAAGAACAGGGTGAGGTACACGCCCGTCAGGATCAGCACGACGAAGCTGTAGAGACAGATCTCCCCGAGCAGGAACGACCAGTGGTCCGGGAAGACCTTGCGCAGATACTGTCGGCCCAGGGAGTAGATGCCGAGGCGCCCATCGGCCCAGTCGGCGACCCGCTCGCCCCGCGACGCCTGCCGGGTGTTCCGCTCGCCGCTCATCCCTCCTCCTTGCGCACATGCGTGAGCTTCTCGGGGTTCGTCACGATGTAGACACCGGACACCCGGTCGCCCTCGGGCGTGAGGTCCATGACCATCACGGCGTACGGCTCGTCGCCCGCGAACAGCACCACCGCGTCGTCGCCGTTGACCCGGCGGTGACGCAGGTCGAGGTTGTGCTGACCCTGCCGTGCCGCGTGCGAGGTGATGAGGCGCACCGCCTTGTCCCGGCCGTGCACCGGACGCAGCCCGGCCCGGCTGCGGTTGCCGCCCCCGTCCGTCCACACCGTCACGTCCGGCGCGAGGATCTCCATCAGCGCGCCTATGTCCCCGCCGAGCGCGGCCTTCACGAACCG
This sequence comes from Streptomyces sp. NPDC002619, assembly GCF_042889305.1. Classification (NCBI taxonomy): domain Bacteria; kingdom Bacillati; phylum Actinomycetota; class Actinomycetes; order Kitasatosporales; family Streptomycetaceae; genus Streptomyces; species Streptomyces sp. NPDC002619. The sequence continues at coordinate 172,232 of NZ_JBIAQV010000007.1, forward strand.
CTCGGTCGCCTCCCGGCGCACCCGGGGATGCGCCTCGTACAGCGGCCGCCGTGCGTGCACATGGGCCCGCGCACGGTGCGCGAGCTGCCGTACGGCCGCCGGGGTGCGGTCGATGATCTCCGCGATCTCGGTGTGCGCGTACGCGAACACCTCGTGCAGCACGAACACCGCCCGCTCCAGCGGGGTCAGCGACTCCAGCACGACCAGCATCGCGAGCGACACGGACTCCCTGCGCAGCGCGGGGTCCTCGCTGTCCGTGGCGGCCCTGTCCACCAGCGGCTCGGGCAGCCACGGGCCGACGTACGTCTCCCGTCGGCGGCTGATGGCCGCGCGGCGCTGCACCGCGTGGTTCACCGCGATGCGCACCAGGTACGCCCGTGGATGGGCGATCCCGTCCAGCGGGTCGCCGCCGCCGCGGGACGTCCACGACAGCCATGTCTCCTGCAGGACGTCCTCGGTGTCGGCGACGCTGCCGAGCATGTTGTAGACGAGGCCGAACAGCAGCTCGCGGTGCGCGACGAACACGTCGGTCGCCTCGTCTGTGCGGTCGTCGGCGGCAAGGTTCTGGGACATTGCGTGGGCCTCCCGTGGTGCGCTCACTAGTGCGAGGCCTCGGAGGGGCCCGAATGTGACGTCCACGCGGCGATATGTGACGTACCTCTCAGCCAGGGAGCCTCGTGTCACAGCGGCCCGGTGTCCTGCCCTCTTGAACGCGAGTCCGACGACACCGGACTCAAGGACCCCGGACCGGAGGACACCGCACCATGACCATCGACTTCACCGGCATGTACGCCTCGCACGACGCCTTCCGCCGCGACCTGGCCCGGCTCGCCAACGCCGTCACGGACGGCAGGGCAGGCACCGAGCAGGTCCGGGCCGGCTGGGAGAACTTCAAGCGCCAGCTGCACATCCACCACACCACCGAGGACACCGACCTGTGGCCGCGGGTCAGGGAGCGGGCCGTGGGCCGGCCGCGCGACCTCGCCCTCCTCGACGAGATGGAGGAGGAGCACGCCCGGATCGACCCCCTGCTCGCCGCCGTCGACACCGCGATGACCGACCAGGCACCCGAACTCCCGGACCTCGTACGGGCGTTGACCAGCACCCTCGACGATCATCTGGGGCACGAGGAGGACAGCGCGCTCCCGTTGATGCAGGACGTGCTGACCGACGCGGACTGGGCCGCCTTCACCGGCAGCATCCGCCGTACCCAGGGCCTGCGCGGCGCCGCGCTGTTCGTGCCCTGGATCGTCGACGGCGCCCCGCCCGCCGACCGGGCCACTTTCCTCGGCACCCTGCCCCCACCGGTCCGGGTCCTCAACCGGCTGTTCTGGGAGGGAAGCTACCGGCGCCGCGGCATCTGGGCCCGCGCCTAGCGGGGCCACCTGGCCCGGGTACCGTTTGGCGTACGTCCTGACCTGCGCTTATTTACGGGTAAGTACCCGCGCGGTACCGTAAACGCATGCCAGCTCTCAATGTGGAGTTCAGCGAACGTGAGCTAGAGGATCTCCGGGAGATCGCCAAGGAGCGGGGTACGTCGATGAAGGCGCTCGTACGCGAGGCCGCGGCGGCCGACATCGCCCGGCACCGGGCCCTGCAGGAGGGCGCGGAGGCCTTCCGCCGCTTCTTCGCCGCGCACGCCGACGAGTTCGCCGCCGCCTTCCCCGACGACGAACAGCGTCCCGCCAAGGGCGAGGCCGCCTGACCGATGCCACCGGTCCTTCACATCGACGTGCCCTGGCTGCTTCAGCGCCATGAGGAAGTGCTGCCGGAGCAGCCCACGATCAACGACTTCTCCGCCCTGGTCGCCGCCGTCGCCCGGCACCGCGTCGACCCGCCCCGCCTCGGCGTGGACTCCGACCCCGCCTGGCGGGCCGCCGCCCTGCTGCACACCCTCGCCCTGCTCAAACCGCTGCCCTCGGCCAACGCCCGCTTCGCCTGCGCCACGGCCGTGGCCTATATGTTCGTCAGCGGCGTCGGCATCGACCCGCCCTACGGCGCGCTCGTCGACCTCGCGCGCGACCTGATCTCCGGCAAGACGGACGTGTACGGCGCGGCCGACCGGCTCCGCTCCTGGCAGATATAGCCCTGGGCAGATACAGGGGACGCGGGCTTCTCGGGGCCGCCGGCCGAGGGCGGGAGGAACGGGGCCGGCGGCCGGTTTCGCGTGGGAGAGCCGCCGTCCCGCGCGGGGCCTCCGAGAAGGGCCGCCTCCCAGTGGACTCCCCGGCCGTGAGTGCCGGGAGCGTGCGTGACGTACCGGCGTGTGCGCGTGCTTCACACGGGGCGCGGGGTGGCCCGGAATGCGTGTGCGAAGTACCGGCGCCCACAGGCTTTCTGACTTTCTTTCAAAGCTGTCGATGTGACACGAGTGCCTTGTTGGCCGTGTGGGACCTGTGCGAGGCTGAAACGTCCGTGCGGGGGTAATGGCCGGGTCTCATTGAATGGTTGAGGAACCGGCGCCGACGCGGCGCCGGTGAATTCCGCTTCCCCGTACGCGCACCGAAAAGGTACGCACCACAGCGCACCGCTCCGCACCACACGCCCCAAAGGAATCCGCTCCGTGCACACCCCCCACCCCCCTCGTCCTCCCTATCCACCGCCCGTCGGCGTGACGGGAGAATCGGACGAGTCCCTCGTCGCCCCGCTGCGCGCCGGCTCGGACGCAGAGGCCTCCCGGTCCGCCGCGCTGCTGATGGCGCGGCACTGGCAGTCCGCCCAGGACTATGCGGCCATCTGCCTGGCCACGCCGGGTACCCTGGCCCACCTCGTCACCGCCGCTGCCTTCCACCAGATCCTCGACCGGCTGGTGCTGGGCGAGTCGGCCGACGCGCTGCGCCCCCGGCTGCTGGTCGCCGTCCGGGACGCCGTCGCGAACTGGTCGGCGGAGGACCGGATATCGGAGATTTTCCCCGACCTCCAGAAACCGGCCGGGGCCCGCGGTATGCGCGCGGCGAAGTCGATGACCCCCGAAAACCGCAAACTCGCCGAGCGCTCATTCCAGGGCCTTACGCCGATGGCCCAGTGTCTGCTGTGGCACACCGGCGTCGAGGCGGAGTCGATAAACGTCCCGGCCGCCCTGCTCGGCATGGACGCCGACACGGCGTCGGTCGCCCTTGAAGGGGCCCTGGAGAAATTCCGCGAGGGTCTTGTACGCGCCCACCGGGAACTCGCGCCGAGCAAGGACTGCCGCCACTACAACCGCCTCCTCGACGTGCCGATCCGGCGTGGTGGGGCACTGCTGCCCGACGTCCAGCGGCATCTGACGGAGTGCCGGTACTGCCGCCACGCCGCCGAACAACTCGGCAACGTCGAGGCCGGACTCGGCATGCTGCTGGCCGAAGCGGTCCTCGGCTGGGGCGGCCGCCGCTACCTCGACTCGCGTCCGGGCCGAAGACGCCCGGCGGGAGCACGCGGCCGCGGCGCCTCCCGGCACGGCGGCGGACACACGCACGGGGGAGGGCGGCACCGCCTCCTGGCCCGCATCCCGCTCCCGGCGCGCCGTGCCCCCGGAGCGCTCCGGTCGTCGAGGGCGCTGCTCACCGGCGTCGGCATCGCCGGTGCCGGCCTGCTCGCGACCATCCTCGCGGTCGGCGTGTGGCCGGACGGGGGCGGCAGCGCCCCGGTCGCCTCCGCCAGCGCGTCCGGCGCCCGTGGCGCGCTGCCCGGCACCGACTCCCAGTCCCCGCCTGCCTCGGGGCAGCCCACCACGAACCGGCAGACACGGCTGCGCAACGCGGAGGCCGGCCTGTGTCTCGACATCAAGGGCAGGCCGGAGCCCGGGGCGGGCGTGGTCCTCGCGGTGTGTTCCTCCGCGTGGACGCAGCAGTGGACGTACGAGGACGACGGGCTGCTGCGCAGCGTGGCCGACGCGGACCTGTGCCTGGACTCGCACGCGGACGCCGGGGTCGTCATCCTCGGCGGCTGCGCGGACGCGTCGGCGCGGCGTGGCGACGACGTGCGCTACGACCTCACCGTCCACGGCGAGTTGCTGCCCCGCTGGGACGAGACCCTCGCGCTCGCCGCCACCGGCCGCGACCCCGGCGCCGACCTCGTCGTCAAGGTCCGCGACCGCTCCGCCGGCCAGCGCTGGCTCACCGACCCGCCCCCGGCCACCCCGGGTTCCCTGTCGATCACCGGCACCGGCGAACCAGCGGCACGAGCCGTGGTGGCAGGGGGTTAGTCCACGACGTCGCGCGGCGCGTTCCCCGCGAGATACCCGGTGACGTTCCGGACGGCGGCCAGGGCGATCCGGACCACGGTCTCGCGGGTGACGCCGCCGACGTGCGGCGAGACGACGGCGAGGATGTTCTTCGGGCCGGTCATGTGGACTCCTCCACCAGGTCGGCCGCGCCGATCGAGCCGGGCGTGGCGTGTCCGGACAGGGCGAGGGTGAGGTCGAACTCGGCGAGCAGACAGCGGATCACGTGCTCGACGCCGGGCTGTCCGTCCAGGCCGAGCCCGTACACGTACGGCCGCCCCAGCAGGACCGCCCGCGCGCCGAGGGCGAGGGCCTTGAAGACGTCGTCGCCGGTGCGGACCCCGCTGTCGAACAGCACGGTGAGCCGGTCGCCGACCGCCTCGGCGACCCGGGGCAGCGCATCGGCCGCCGCGACGGAACCGGCCACCTGCCGGCCGCCGTGGTTGGACACCACCACCCCGTCCATGCCAGAGTCGGCGGCCAGCCGGGCGTCGTCCGGGTGCAGGATGCCCTTGAGGACGATCGGGCCGTCCCAGTTCTCCCGTAGGAACGCCAGGTCCGGCCAGGTCTTGCCGGGGTCCGCGAACATGCCGACGAAGTGCAGCACCGCCGCGTTCGGATCCTCGTGCACCGGCTTGGCCAGGCCCGCCTGAAACGCCGGGTCGGAGAAGTAGTTGGCGGTGCCCACCCCGTGCAGGAACGGCAGATAGGCCTGGTCGAGATCGCGCGGCCGCCATGCCAGCAGCGGGGTGTCCAGCGTGACGACCAGTACCGAGAACCCGGACGTCTTCGCCCGGTTCAGAAAACTCCGCGTCACCTCACGGTCCTTGGCCCAGTACAGCTGGAACCACCGCTCGGCGTCCCCCATCGCCTCCGCGACCTGCTCCATGGGTGTGCTGGACGCCGAGGACAGGACGAACGGCACACCCTGCGCGGCGGCGGCCCGGGCGGCGGCGGTCTCCGCCTCCGGGTGCATGATCGACAGCACGCCGACGGGCGCGAGCGCCAGCGGTGCGGGCAGTGCGCGGCCCAGCACCTCGACCGACAGATCCCGCTCGTGCACGTCACGCAGCATGCGCGGCACGATCCGGCGCCGATCGAGGGCGACCCGGTTGGCGCGCGCGGTGCTGCCGTCCCCGGCGCTGCCCGCGACGTACCCCACCGGACCGGGCCCGAGGCGTTGCTCGGTCAGCTCCTCCAGCCGGCTGAGATCGGTGGGCAGCCGCGGTACGGCCCCGGACATCCCATTGAGATAGATCTCGTACTGGAAGTCCGCCCAGTGCTTCGCCATCCGTACGTCCCGCCCCTCGTCGTCGAGCCTGCGTCCCGCCGACGATACTCGCGGGTAAGTGCGGGTCCGTCCACCGAGGATGCGCCGCGGACCTCGTCAGAGCACCCCGGCGACCGCCCGCACGGGAAGTCGGCGGGGGACCGGCGGTGGAGCGCGTGGTGACGCGGTGGCGGTGAACGGCTGCCCTGGCCGCGGGGGTCGCGCGGGGCGGCCGGAGGACGTGCTGGCGGGGTCTGGCGACGATACGGCGCAGGTCAAGACCCCGGCCAGCGGACGTTTCATCCATCTTCCGCGTCAGTACTGGACGAATCAGCCACCTCCTCGGTGTCCGGTCCCTGGGCCCGCACCCGCTGGACGTGCTCCAGGGACTCGCGCAGTTCGGTGAGCCAGTCGTCGGTGTGGCGCTGGACCAGGCGCACGCACCAGGCCAGGGCGTCACTGCGGCTGCGCGCCACGCCCCCGGCGATCAACGTGTCGAGGACCTGGCGTTCCGGCTGCCGCAGCCGGGTCATCACGGGCGCCGCGATGTGCGTGAACAGGGCCCGCTCCGTCCCGCACACCACGCCCCAGGACACCTTCCGCCCGAACTGGTGCTCGGCCTCGCGGGCCACGGCCATCCGGGCCTCCCGGGTGCGCTCCCGGAACTCCTGGATCCGGCTCTGTACGGCCGCCTCCCGCTCGGCGTCCGAGGCGTCCTCGGCGAGCCGGGGCTCGGGAATGCGGCCGATCACGGTGATCTCCTCGCGGTCGGCCGTCACTTCGGCCAGTTCCTCGAAGAGGTCGTCGGGCACGCGGCCGGCGAACCAGCCGCGCAGCTTCTCTAGCTGCTCTGTCGTAATCATGTAATGACGATTACTCCGTCGCTGCATGAATGCAAGGGATCGCGAAGAGGTCTGCCGAGAGCTGAACCGGAATGTTTCAGGACTATTAACGAGGCGCCGAAAACCGGCCAACCGACCCCATTCGCTGATCAAGAACCGCACCGTTCCGGGGTTGGAACGTTCGAATTCTGTGACTTCACGCCACTGATTCAACACGCAAGGTTACTGAAAGCCGTGGGTCGAAGGTGAGTTTCGGCGGCGGACTCGGCAGACTCGCGCTCGCCGCTCCGGGACCCACCCGTCCGGAGCCGGCACACCCTCGAATCGAGCGGAAGGATGCACACAATGCGAACCACCGCGCGCTGGGCAGCGACCCTCGGCCTCACGGCCACCGCCGTCTGTGGACCCCTGACCGGGGCCGCCGTCGCCTCTCCGGGCGCCGCACCCGCGTCGCTGTACGCCCCCTCGGCCCTGGTGCTCACCACCGGCCACGGCGACGACGCGGCCACCGTCACCCCGGAGCGCGCCGTCACCCTGACCTGCGCCCCGACGGCGTCCGGCAGTCATCCGGCGGCGGCCGAGGCCTGTGCCGAACTACGCGGCGCCGGCGGCGACTTGGACGCCCTGACGGCCAGAGACGACGTGCAGTGCACGAAGGAGTACAACCCCGTGATCGTCACCGTCCAGGGCGTCTGGCAGGGCAAGCGCGTCTCCTACGAGCGCACCTTCGGAAACGAGTGCGTGAAGAACTCCTACGGGACGAGCGTCTTCACGTTCTGAGAGACCGGGATCGCCGGGTTCCCGCGTTTTACGGAACGGGCTCGTAGCTGGGGAGTGCGAGCCCCGGTCGCGGGGACCGGCGCGATCTCGCACCGGGGGCCGGCAGGGCGGAGTGGGGCCGCCCGCCGGCCCCCGGGATCACGACCGCCGCTCCTCGGCCACACCGGGGAGCGGCGCAGCGCTTTCGAGTGGCTGGAGGCATTCCGTCAGCCGCCGGTCCAGGGCCGCCGCATGGGCCACCAGCCCGGCACCGCCCGCCGGTAGCGCTCGTAGTCGGTGCCGAACCGCCGGGTGAGGCCCGGCTCCTCGTACCAGTGGACGAACGCCCACATCGCCACCGCCGCGCACCCGGCGTACCCGAACACCACCGGCCGGGCCAGCAGCAGCCCCTGCCCGCCGAGCACCGCGAGCACGGCCAGGTAGATCGGATTGCGGACGTGGCGGTACGGCCCGGTCACCACCAGCCGCCGGGGCGGGGCGAACGGCGCCGGAGTGCCGAGCCCTTCGAGCGCGAATCGTCCGAACGCCGCCAGGATCACCGCGGCGCCGGCCGCGAGCGGCACCAGACCGAGCAGCCGCAGCGGCAGCCACCAGTCACCGGCCCGCCATCCGGTCAGCCACCACGGCACCAGGACGGCCGCGGTGCCGGAGACGAGGATCAGGAAGAGCGCACTGCCCAGTGCCGCCGACGACTTGCGCATACCGCCACCATGACAGCGAAGAGGGGCCGCCGTCTCCCTGCGGACGGCGGCCCCCTCGGACCGGTCGGCTCCGAACAGCGGCTCTGCGGAGCCCTGGTGGCCGTCACCGGCATTCCCGAAGGAGCCCCGGTGTTCAGGTCGGGGCGGAGCCGTGTCCTCCAGGGACAAGAACTCCGCCCGCGTGATGCTCGTCCGGGCTGGTCTGGACCCGGCTGGTGCCGAGGGCGTAAGACCCCCGGGAGCGCTGCTCCCGGAGGCGGCCTGAGCCGGGAATCCCCTCCCCCCAAGGGAAGGGAGCAGTCAAACGTGGACGACCTGTGCGGCGGCGCGGCGGCGGCCGCGTCCCGCTCGGGCCAGGAGGCTCGCGTAGGACCTCTCGTGGCTACCTGTATTCCTTGACGGGCATATAACCGTCGGGGCATATTGGGCGCATGTCCGACTCCGCGCTCTGGACCGCCCTCGCCGATCCCCACCGCCGGGCCATCGTCGCGCTGCTCCTGGAGCGGCCCCGGCCCGTCGGGGAGATCGTGGAGGCGTGCGGGCTGAGCCAGCCGAGTACCTCCAAGCACCTGAAGGTGCTGCGGGAGGCGGGGATCGTGCGTGTGCGACAGGACGCGCAACGTCGGGTCTACACCCTCGACCCGGCACCGATCGCCGCGCTCGACGCCTGGCTCGCCCCGTACCGCAAGCTGTGGAACCGCAGCCTGGACGCGCTGGGGCGCCGCCTCGCCGAGGCGCCGGACGACCCGAAGGACCCCACTCCGAAGGACTGATCCGCCATGACCGCCGAACTCACCGGCACCTACCTGACGTTGGACGACGGCCGCCCGGCCGTCCGCTTCAGCCGCACCTACGACCACCCCGTCGAGCGCGTCTGGCGGTTCGTCACCGACCCGGACGAGCTGGCCCACTGGTTCCCGACCCGCGTGGAGCTGGAACTGGCCTCCGGCAGCACGATCAGGTTCACCGGCGACCCCGTGCAGGAGGACACGACCGGCACGGTCCTCGCCGTCGACGCGCCCCGGCACCTCTCCTTCTCCTGGGGAGGCGACGAACTGCGCTTCGACCTGGAGGCACTGGACGACAAGCGCACCCGCTTCACGCTCACCAACGTCCTGAGCGAGGGGAACACCGCGGCTCGCAACGGCGCGGGCTGGGAGGTGTGCCTGGCCGCCCTCGACGCGCAGGTGGCAGGCCGGCCGTACGACGGCCCGCACGCCGGGCTCACCCCGGGCTGGCAGGAGTACTACTCCGCCTACCTCGAAGCCGGGGTTCCCTCCGGCGCCGTCGTCCCCGGCCTCGACTGACCCGTCACGCCAGCTGACGCCGCACCAGCTCGTGCAGTCGGCCCCCTGTGTCGGCCAACAGCTGTGCGGGCGGCCCCTGCTGGGCGACCTTGCCGTCCTCCATCACGATGACGCGGTCGGCGTCCAGCACCGTCGACAGGCGGTGCGCGATGACGATGCGTGTGGCGTTGAGCTTGCGGGTGCTCTCGATGACCGTGCGCTGGGTGTCGTTGTCCAGGGCGCTGGTCGCCTCGTCGAAGAACAGGATGCGCGGGCGGCGGATCAGCGCCTGGGCGATCATCAGCCGCTGCCGCTGCCCGCCCGAGATCGCGCCGCTCCCGGAGACGATCGTGTGCAGGCCCATCGGCATGCGCTTGATGTCCTCGGCGAGCCCCGCCAGCTCGGCTGCCGCCAGGGCCTCCTCGGGCGTGTACGGCTCGGTGCCGCAGATGACGTCCAGGATCGAACCGGTGAACGGCTGCGCGTGCTGGAGCACCACCCCGCACTGGCGTCGCACCGCCGACTGGTCGAGGGCCGCCAGGTCCTGACCGTCGTACAGCACGCTCCCCGAGACCGGCCGGTCGAAGCCGATCAGCAGTCTGAGCAGCGTGGACTTGCCGCAGCCGCTGGGGCCGACGATCGCCACGAACTCGCCCGGCCGGACCTCGAACGACACGTCGTCCAGGACCAGCGGACCGTCGTCCGCGTACCGGAACGACAGCCGACGGGCCTCCAGGGCCCCGGACAGCGGACCGGGGCGGGTGCTCGCCGTGCGGACCTCGGGCGTCGCCTCCAGGACCGGCCTGATCTCCTCGAACAGCGGCAGCGCGCCCACCAGCGACACGAACGAACCCGTCAGCTGGGTCACCGCGGTCAGCAGCATCGTCACCGACGTGTTGAAGGTGAGGAACCCGGCCGCCGACATCGCGCCCTTCGCCGGACCCGCCAGCAGCATGAACATCAGCAGCGTGCACACCGGCAGATAGACCGAACCCAGCACCGTGGTGAGGTTCTTGATCCGGCCCACCTTCTGCTGGAGTTCCCGGCTGCGCGCGAACTCGCCCGCCCAGGCCGCGTACGCATAGTTCTCGGCGGCCGCCACCCGCAGCTTCGGCAGGCCCCGCAGCGTCTGGAACGCCTGGTTGTTCAGCTTGTTGCCGAGCACCACGAGCCGCCGCTGCCAGCGCACCTGCCAGAGGCCGAGGCCGAGGAACACGGCGCCGATGACCACGAGCATGCCGATCGCCGCGAGCGCCATCGACGCGCTGTACCAGAACAGCAGGGCCAGGTTCATCACGCCGACGGTCACCGACTGGGCGACCACCGGGCCGACGCCCGCCAGCAGCCGCCGGATCGCGCTGATGCCCATGGCCGCGCTCGCCAGCTCGCCGGTCGAACGCTCGGTGAAGAACTTCGTCGGCAGCCGCAGCAGCCGGTCCCAGACGGCCGGCTGCAGCGTCGCCTCCACACGCCCCTCCAGGCGGAGCATCGTCAGGTTCTCGAGCAGCATGAACGCGGCCGCCACGACACCGCTGATCATCACGGCCAGACAGACCTGCACGATGAGACCCTGCTGCGCCTTCGGCACGTACTCGCCGAGCACCTTGCCCGTCGCGATCGGCACCAGCGCGCCGATCGCCACCGTCACCAGACCGGCGAGCAGGAGGCCCAGCAGATCGCCGCGGGTGCCGCGCATGCTGAACCGCAGCAGGCCGAGCGGGCCCAGTTTCCGGTCCGGCAGCGGCCGGTAGAACATCACCGCGCGCGGCTCGAACTCCTCCGCGTTCGCCTTCTCGATCGGCGTCTCCCGGCCGGTCGCCGGATGGACGGCCACATAGCCGCCGCGCCGCCACAGCAGCGCGACCGGCGCCCCCGACAGCGCCCGGTGCCCGACCAGCGGACCGACGTTGTCCCGCCACCAGGAACCGTCGAGGCGTACGGCCCGGGTGCGCACCCGGGAGGCGAGGGCGACCCGTTCGACCGGGTCGAGGCGCTCGCTCTCGGTGCCGCCCTGCGCGGCTTCGGCCAGGGTGATCCCGGCGGCCCGGGCCACCAACTTGCAGGCGGCGTAGCTCGCGTCCGCGTCGGCGGCCGTGGTGCGCTTCGCCGACGCCTTGCCGATGGAGGCGAGCAGCGTCCGGTCGGCCTGTGCGCGGACCGCCTCACCGGCCTTGATACCGGCGGCCGTACGGGTCTCGTGGGTGCGCTCCAGCTGCTCGATCCAGCGGTCCAGGGCGGTCAGCAGCCGGTACTGCTGGTCGACCATGCTCTGCCACAGCGCCGGGTCCATCAGCAGATCGGCGGCCGCCTCCGCGCCGTAGAGCGAGCCGTACTGCACGCTGCCCGGCGGCACCTGCATCCAGAACACGTCGTCGTCGGTCACCTCCGCCGGGCGCTCACCGGCCATCGGTGCCTGGAAGAGGACGGACAGGCCGCGTCCCACGCCGAGTGCGAGGGCGTACTCCAGCGGGCTCGTCGTCGGCGGCACGTACTGGGGGTTCCCGTACTCGTCGTACGACCAGGTCTGGGTCTGCGGCGGCTGGTACAGCTCGCGCAGCCCGATCCGGTGCACGACGCAGTCGCGCAACGGGCGTGCGACGAGCGTGTGCTGGGGGCCGGCGACCGGGCCGAGCAGCAGGGCGCCCGCCTCGAGCCGGCCGAGGTGGTGCCAGTGGCCCTGGTGCACCGCGTCCACCGCGAACAGGTCCAGGGCGCCCGCCGCGACCAGCCACAGCACCTGCGGTCCTTCGAGGTCGAGGCGGTTGAAACCGCTGCAGTCGATCGGTGTGCCCAGCGAACCGAGCGCACCGAGGACCAGGTCGCCATCGTGCACGGAGGTCATCTCACCGCTCCCTGACCAGCACGGCGTACGCTCCGCCGCGCGCCACCAGCTCGTCGTGCCGCCCGCGTTCCACGATCGTGCCGTGCTGGAGCACGACGATCTCGTCGCTGTCGCGCACGGTGCTCAGCCGGTGGGCGATCACCACGCAGGCGCAGCCGCGCCGGCGCAGATTGTCCATGACGACCAGCTCGGTCTCCGCGTCGAGCGCGCTGGTCACCTCGTCCAGGACGAGGATGCTCGGCCGGCGCACCAACGCCCGTGCGATCTCAAGGCGTTGACGCTGCCCGCCGGAGAAGTTACGGCCGTCCTGCTCGACCTTGCTGTGGATGCCGCCCGGCCGGCGCATCACGACGTCGTAGAGGGCCGCGTCGCGCAGCGCCTCCACCACGGCTTCGTCTGGGATCGACGGGTCCCACAGCGCCACGTTGTCCCGCACCGAGCCCTCGAAGAGGAACACGTCCTGGTCGACGAAGGAGACCGAGGCCGCGAGAGAGCCGCGCGGGATGTCCTCAAGGCGCTGCCCGTCGATGCGGATCACGCCCTCCCACGGCGCGTACAGCCCCGAAATCAGCCGGGACACCGTGGACTTGCCGCTGCCCGACCCGCCGACCAGCGCCACCTGCTGCCCGGGGCCGACGGTCAGGTCGAAGCCGGTGAGCAGCGGCTTGTCGAGCGGGCTGTAGCCGAACGAGATGTTCTGCAGCTCCACGTGTCCGTGCAGCCGGCGGGTCGAGTCGCCCGCGCCGGGGCGGGCGTACAGCGGGTCCGCCTGGAAGTTCTCGACGTCCTTGAGCCGGGCCACATCGGCCGCGAAGTCCTGGATGCGGCCCGCCACACCGTTGAGCCGGGTGAGCGGTGCGGTGAAGCGCGCCACCAGCGCCTGGAAGGCCACCAGCAGACCGATGGAGATGTGCCCCTCGACCGCGCGCATACCGCCGATCCACAGGATCAGTCCGCTGTTCAGGGTGGCGAGGGTCGGCGCGACCACCCCGAGCCAGGCGCTCGGCACCCCGAGACGCTGCTGCTCCTCCAAGGTGCTCGCGTGCTGTCCGGCCCACCTGCGGAAGTAGCCGTCCTCGCCGCCGGTCGCCTTCATCGTCTCGATCAACTGCAGCCCGGTGTACGACGTGTTGGTGAGCCGGGCGGTGTCCGCGCGCAGTTTCGCCGTACGTGTCGCGCGCAGCCGGACGACCAGCCGCATCGCCACGATGTTGAGCAGCGCCACACCGATACCGACGAAGGTGAGCTGCGGGTCGTACGTGTACAGCAGCACCGCGTACAGCACGACCACGACCGCGTCCACGCCCGCCGCCGCCAGGTCCCGGGCCAGGGTCTCGGCGACCTGGTCGTTGGACTGGAGGCGCTGCACCAGGTCGGCCGGGCTGCGTTGGGCGAAGAACGTCACCGGCAGCCGCAGCAGATGGCGCAGGAAGCGGGCGCTGGAGAGGGTGGAGGAGATGATGCGGCCGTGCAGCAGGTTGGCCTGCTGCAGCCAGGTCAGCATCAGGGTGAGCAGCACACAGGCGCCCATCGACGCGAACAGCACGCCCAGCAGGGACGTCTGGCCGCCGATGAGGAACATGTCGATGTAGGTGCGGCTGAGCGCGGGCAGCGCGGCGCCGACCGCCACCAGCAGGAGGCTGGCCAGCACCGCGGCGGGCATCGTGCCCGCGGTGCCGCGCAGCCTGGCGGGCATCGCGCCGAGGATGCCGGGCTTGCGCCCGCCCTTCTCGAAGCCGTCGCCCGGCTCCATCACCAGGACGACCCCGGTGAAGCTGCCGTCGAACTCCTCCATGGGCACGAAACGGCGGCCCTTGGCGGGGTCGTTGATGTACACCCCGCGCCGCCCGAAGCGGCGCCCCATGCCGTCGTAGACGACGTAGTGGTTGAACTCCCAGAACAGGACCGCCGGTGCCGCCACCTCGGCGAGGGCGGCCAGGTCCATCTGCATGCCCTTGGCCGTCAGGCCGTAACTGCGGGCCGCCTTCAGCAGGTTGCTGGCACGCGAGCCGTCGCGGGAGACACCGCACGCGATGCGCAGCTCCTCCAGCGGGACGTGCCGGCCGTAGTGTCCGAGGACCATGGCGAGGGAGGCGGCGCCGCACTCGACGGCCTCCATCTGCAGCACGCTGGGCGTGCGGACCGTCTTCGTGGAGCTCTTGGGTACCGGCCGCTTGGGCGGGGCGGCGCGACGCCGGCCGCGGGTTTCCTGGGCGGTGGTCACGGCAGCAGCCAATCGACGGGACGCTGGTCGGCCAGCCGGATCGAGGCCGTGGCCAGGGTCATGGAGTCGAGGCCGTACGGCGGTCCCTCGGCCGAGCTCCACTTGTAACCGCTCTTCGTGGCCCGGGACTTGTCGAGCCTGACCAGCACGGCCACCGGCCGCCCCTTCTTGGTGAACTGCTCGCCCAGCTGGCCGTCCCCGAGGAACGCGGCGATCGACTGCGCCGACTGGGCCGTGCGGTCCACCGACTTCACATGGCCGCGCAGCACGCCGTACTCCTGGGTGGACACCGACGACACGGTCAGGTCGACGGCGGCGTCGGCGGGGATCGAGGCGGCGTTCTCGACCGGGACGTACACGGTCGCGTACAACGGGTCGGAGGTGTGGGCGACCTTTTCCACCGCGGCGACGTTGGTACCGGTCTGGATAATCTGCCCGATGGTGGCGGCGAGTCCGGTGATCCGGCCCGCGGCGACGGTGCGCACGACCGAGTCGCCCTGGCTCGTACGGACCTTCAGGACCGGTGAGTCGGCGGGGAGCCGCTCGCCCTGCTTGGCGAGGACGGCGGTGACCTGGCCGGCGACCGGGCTCTGCAGGATGTAACTGCCCTGCCCGTGCGTCAGGATCGCGGGCGCGCCGACCGTGGAGGAGACCGAGCCGGTCACCGCCCACACGGAGGCGGCGGCCATGGCGACGACCGTGACGGACAGCGCCAGCCAGCCCTGGGGGCGGGCGAGACGCACCGGGAGGTCGAGCTCTTCCGGCGACTGGAGCTTGGCGAGGGCCTGTTGGCGGAACTGCACGGAACTTCCCTCACCTGTGGGAGAGACTTCGCTACGACGTGGTTGCGGGCATCCGAGAGTCCCGGAGCCGGGGTTCGGCTCCGGGACTCAGGGGTGACCAGGCGCGATCAGAGACCGGCGACCAGGTTGGTGACCGGGGCGGTGCTCAGGCCGGTGACACCCTCGAGGGTGCTGACGCCGGTGCCGATGAGGCCGGAAACCGGGGCGACGCCGTCCACCAGGCCGGTGACGGAGCCAACGGCGTTCAGGGACAGGCCGCCGGAGACGTTGTCGAGCTCGGCGTCGGAGATCTCGACGGTCTCAACCTGGGGGGTGGAGTTCATGATGGAACTTCCCTTCATATGGATATCTCATAAGGGGGGAGCGGCCCCCTCTGGGGACAGACGACGGCCGCGGCCGCGGGCACCGGGCACTCGTTTCCAGGAGCCCTGCGTGGCCCCCGCGGTGCGATGGATCAAAGCACGCACGCCGCTTACGCTTCCAATCAATCACCGGTCCCACCTGGGCACTTGAGCCTCACAAGGGCTCAACCGTGCAGGTGTGCGCACGCCGTGTCGGCGACTCCTTCACATGCCGCACGGCATCGGCGCACACCATCGCTTGCCCCCGGAGCGGCGAATCCGACACTCGGCATTAAAGGCGCGCGAGGGGGCGCGCGCATGTGCAGATCCGCCGAACTCGGTGACCTGCTTGGGTAATGGATGTGCAGATTCCCTGAAACCAGGGTTCCGGCCCGCGTTCGCGACGGAGGGTCGCCGACCGGTCGCCGAACGTGTCAGCCCAGGATCGCGTAGACCGTGCTCGCGCGGGCGGCGATCGTGCCCGAACTCCCGTCGGTCAGCGTGATGTCCGCGAACGCCATACGCCGGCCCAGCTTGGTGAGCACCGCCTCGATCAGGACGTCCGCACCCGTCACCGCCCGCTGGAACGACGTGGACTGCTGCACCGTCGTCATCGGTACGAACCCGCCCCGCGCCGCCGATATGGCGATCACGGTCGCGGTGTCGGCGGCGGCCATCAGCGCCTGCCCGGACAGCGCGCCCCCCTCCCGGGCCAGTCGGTGCGACCAGGGCAGGCGCAGCACCGCCCGGTCCTCGCCCACCCCCTCGACCGACAGCCCGAGATCGAGCACCCAGGGCGCGAAGTTGGCGGAGAGGATCTTGTCGGCTTCGGCGGTGGTCAGCGTCATATGGGCGATTGTTCCCGGCCCCGCCCCACGACACGCGGAGCATGGCCGATTCGCCCTCGCACACGGCCAGTTGTCGGATGGCGATGAACGCATCACCCGGCCCGTGCGTACCTACAGCCATCCAGGCGCCCCCGAATCGACTGCCGCCACGGCGGCACAGACCCCGTCCCCAGGAGGTCGAGAAGTTTGAGGCACAAGCGAATTCCGAAGCGCAAGGCCGTGATAGCGGTGGGTGGTGTCGCGGCGCTCGGAGCGGCCGCACTCCTGCTGCCGAACGCCAACGCGTCCCAGGACGACGCGGCGGGCGACGCCACCCCCAGGACCTTCAAGGCGACGGACGCCTCGGATCTCGCCACACGGCTGCAAGGCCTGCTGGGCGAGACCTTCGCCGGCTCTTACTACGACAGCGGCAGGCAGCAGCTCGTCGTCAACGTGGCCGACGGCGACGACAACGCGATCGCGCAGGCCGAGAAGGCGGGCGCGGTCGTCCGCCAGGTGGCGAACAGCACCGCCGAACTCAAGTCCGCCGCGCAGACCCTGCGGACGAAGGCCACCATTCCCGGCACCTCCTGGGCCGTCGACCCACGAACGAACAAGATCCTGGTCACGGCCGACAGCACGGTCACCGGTACCAACTGGGACAAGGTTGAGTCGACCGTACGGAGCCTCGGCTCCGGCACGGCGACCGTCAAGAAGTCCGCGGGCACCTTCAAGACCTTCGTGTCGGGCGGCGACGCCATCTTCTCCCAGGTGCAGGGCGGCACCGTCCGCTGCTCCCTCGGCTTCAACGTCACCGGGTCCGACGGCAGCCCCGCCTTCCTGACGGCCGGTCACTGCGGCGTCGCCGCCAAGCAGTGGTCCGACTCCGAGACCGGCCAGCCCATCGCCACCGTCGACCAGGCCACGTTCCCCGGCGAGGGCGACTTCTCACTCGTGAAGTACGACGACCCCGCCACCCAGGCGCCGAGCGAGGTCAACGTCGGCAACGGTCAGACCGTCCAGATCACCCAGGCCGCGGACGCCACCGTCGGCGAGACCGTGTTCCGCATGGGCAGCACCACGGGACTGCACGACGGCACGGTCACCGGCCTCGACGCCACCGTCAACTTCCAGAGCGAGACCGACCCGGGCGGCGTCGACACCGTCACCGGCCTCATCCAGACCGACGTCTGCGCCGAGCCGGGCGACAGCGGCGGCTCCCTGTTCACCCAGGACGGCGGCGCGGTCGGCCTCACCTCCGGCGGCAGCGGCGACTGCACGAACGGCGGCGAGACCTTCTTCCAGCCGGTGACCACGGCACTCCAGGCGACAGGCGCGACACTGGGCGACGCAGGGGCCGGTACCGGCGCGGGAGGCGGCGACCAGCAGGCGGGCGGTGAAGGGGTCGGCGGTACGGCCGATCCCTCGGCCACGGGCGGAGAGCAGTCCGGGACCGGCACCGGAGACCCATCGGGGACCGGCGCCGACGACGGCTCGTCGCTCACGCAGACCCGCTGACCGGCCGGCAGCGGACGGCCCGGCCCTCCGGCGGGAGGGCCGGGCCGCGTCGCTCGGCACAAGGCAGTTGGGTCTCAGCCGTCCCCGCGAGCCCGCAGCAACAGCACCGCGACATCGTCGGCCCGCTCCCGCGTGGCCAAGCTGTGCCGGACCAGTTCGTCGGCCAGGTACTCCAGGGGCTGGTCCCCCATCGTCGTGAGCAGCTCGCCGAGCTGGGCCAGGGCGTCCTCGATGTCGACGCCGGGGGATTCGATGAGCCCGTCGGTGTAGAGCACGAGGAGCGAGCCCGGCGTGAACTCGACCTCCGTGGTCGGATACGTCGCCGCCGCGTCGATGCCGAGAAGCGGACCGCCCGCCAGATCCAGGACGCGCACCCGCCCGTCGGGCCGTCTCAGCAGCGGCGGCGGATGCCCGGCACGCGCCATCACGGCCCGCCCGTTCGCCGGATCGAGCTGTAGATACAGACAGCTCGCGAACAGCTCGGAACCGAGGTCGACGAGCAGCCGGTTGGTGCTGCGCATGACGTCGTGCGGCGGCTGACCACCGGTCGTGAACGCCCGTACCCCGGTACGGATCTGCCCCATCAGCCCGGCCGCCGTCACGTTGTGCCCCTGGACGTCCCCGATCACCGCCGCCGACAGGGGCCGTGTCGGCACCAGGTCGTAGAAGTCGCCGCCGATCTCCATGCCCTGAGTGGCCGGCAGATAGCGCGCCGCCGCCTCGATGCCGGGCAGCGTGGCCAGCGAGTGCGGCAGCAGGGCCGCCTGGAGCCCGTGTGCCAGCTGGTTCTTGGCGTCGTAGAGCAGGGCCCGCTCCAGGGCCTGCGCGATCAACCCGCCGAGGCTCGTCAGTACGGCCCGCTCGTCCGCGGGGAAGACGTGCGGCTGCGCGTAGGCGAGCAGACAGGTGCCGACCGGCCGCCCCGACGCGATCAGCGGCAGATACGCCCAGGCGGCGAACCCGTCCGGTGTCCACTCGCGGGCCGGGTACAGGCGATCCAACTGCTCCCGTGAGTCGAAGAACGCGGGCACCCCGGTGCCCAGGACGTGCGTGCCGGGCGTCCGCTCCGTCAGCGGCATCCCGTTGAACTGCTCGATCATGCGCGGGTCCGCATACCCCCGGTGCCCGAGCATGAGCATGCGCCCGGCCCGCGCGCCGAGGATGGCCAGCGCCTGGCTGCCGACGGCCGGACAGACCTCGTCCGCGACCAGCTGCACCACGTCCTGCACATCGACCGCCTCGGTCAGCGCGCCCGCCAGACTGAGCACCTGCGAGATCGTCACCAGCCGGGCGGGACCGTCCCCGGTCTCCGGCGCGCCGTGCGCCATCTGCGCCACCGCCCGGGCCCGCGAGACGCGCACACTCAGTCCGGTCGTGCTCGGGTACAGCCGGAACGACAACCAGTCGTCCGGCGGGCGCAGCGCCACGAACGACGTGACGTGCTGACTGATCAGCGCGGCCCGGTAGCGGTCCTCGTACATCGGGTCGTTCAGCCACGGCGCCGACGCCCACAGCTGGGTGCCGAGCAGTTCGTCGGCCGCCGTGCCGAGCAGTTCGGCCGCGGCCGCGTTGGCGAAGCCGATCCGGCCGTGCACGTCCAGCGAGAGCAGCCCGTACGGCAGCCGGGCCACCATCCGCGCCGCCTCCAGCGACCCGAGCGTGCTCGCCAGGTCCGGCACGGGGGCCGCCGGCAGATCGGGCTCGCGGGGCAGCGGGCGGTTGAGCCGCGCCGTCCGCTGCAGCCGCAGCGCGAGCCGTTCGCAGGCCGCGGTCAGGTGCGCGCGCTCCCGCTCCGACAGCTTCGGCGGATGGGAGCCGGGCCAGGTCACGAAGACCGCCCCGAAGGCCCTGTCCGCCGTGGCCACGGGCAGCGCGGCCAGCGCGAAGGGGTACGGCAGGACGACCGCGATGCGCGGGTACCGGCGCGCCATCTCCTCCTCGCCACCCACCCAGACCAGCCGCCGCTCGCGCAACGCCTCCGCCACAGGGATCGGCGCGCTCAGCCCCACCCGCTCCCACGGCGCCGCGAACGCCCGGGGCAGCCCCGCCATCACCGCCATCTCGAGCACCGGCTCGCCAGGCGCCAGCAGATACACCGCCCCGGAGTGCGCGTGGACGTCGTCCATCATCGCGGCCAGCGACAACGACAGCAGCGGCCGGCCGAGGTGCGCCCTGGTGGCCGCCGGTGCCTGCGTGGGGGGCTGCCTCTCGGACAAGGCGACCACCTCCTCGCACGACCGCGAGTCACACCCCAGCCACAAGACTCCCTCTTACGGGGTCCAGGCGCACGGCGAGCGCACGCCGGGGCCCACTGTCACGACCGTCACCGCGTCACCACGCGAAACTCACCCATGACGTCATGTTCGGTACGTTTCGAGCGTCGTCCGCCCCCTGAACTCCACGGAACGGTCACAGGGGCTGCGCAGGCGCCCCATAAGCGCTGTAATGGCGACGTGGTGAGTGAGGGCGCTGCGGTACGCAGAACGAGAACGGAACGTGCCGAAGTTGCCCTCGAAACGCTCTCAGCCGACCCGCACTCACCGGAACGGCTGCGTCGCGTCCTCGAACAGGCCCTCGTCTTCGCCGGTGCGGCCTTCGCGGGCGTGTACACCCCGTGCGACGACCGCACCCTGCTCTGCCTGACCGAGTCGGCCGGACTCCCGCGCACGCTCTACGGGCTGCGCGACACCTACCCTGTGTCGGACCGGTCCCCGCTCGCCGAGGCCCACGGCACCGGGCGGCCGGTGTGGCTCGGCCCCGAGGAACTGGCCGTCGGCCCCGAGGCCCGCCGCACTCCGTCCGCGGACTTCTCCGTCGCCGTCCTGCCGGTGCACGCGGGCGACGGCTGCCTCGTCGCCGTGACCGAGAGTCCCGGCGGCTTCGACACCGAGGACCGCGACTGCCTCGACCGGATCGCCGAGGCGGTCGTCTACCGCACGCCGGCGGAGGCCGTCGACACAGGTGAGCTGCCCGCCGACGCCTTCAGCCTGGCCATGGACACCGGGCACGTGACGGTCGGGGACGAGATCCTGGAGCTGTTCGGCATCCCCCGCGACGATTTCGACGGCAAGGTCGAGACCCTGCTCGGCCGCACTGTGCCCGAGGACCTGCCCGCGCTGATGTCCGTCGTCGAGGCCGACCACATGTCCATCGGCGACCGGGAACTGGAGTTCCGCATCCTGCAGCCCTCAGGCCCGCCGAAGTGGCTCAGGCTGCGCGGCCGGCTGCTGCCAGGGGGCGAGGGTCGGGCCGCCCGCCTCGTCGGCACCGTCGCGGACGCCTCCACGCTGCGCTCCGACGTCACCGACGTGGCCCGGGTCCAGCGCCTGGCCGCCGCACTCGCCACCGCCGGAACCGTCAAGGACGTCAGCCAGGCCGTCGTGACCGCCCTGCGCAAGCCGCTGCAGGCCGACCGGATCGCCCTCGCCGAACTGGAGAACGAGCGCCTCGTCGTCACCTTCCTCGACCCGCCCGAACCCGAGTGCTGGCCCGAGCTGTGGCGCACGGAGTGGCGCACCGAGTGGCCGGACGCGCCGGTGCGCGCCATGCCCAGCCTCGCCCTGGCCCTGCGTGAGGGCCGCGCCCAGATCTGGCCCGCCGGCAGCACCCTCGAACCGGCCCTCGCCGAGGTCGGCCCCGGCGGCCTCGCCGTCCTGCCGCTGCCCGCCGGCGGCCGCATGGCCGGCGCCTGTCTCATCGGCTGGGACCGCCCGCACGAGTTCGGCCCCGACGAGCGCGCCCTGCTCACCGCCGCGGCCGGCCTCGCCGGACAGGCCCTGGTACGCGCCCACGCCTTCGACGCCGAGCACGAACTCGTCGGCATGCTCCAGCGCACCCTCCTGCCCCGCCGCCTCCCCAAGCTGCCCGGCGCGGTCGCCGTCGCCCGCTATCTGCCCGCCACCGCCGGGCTCCAGGTCGGCGGAGACTGGTACGACGTGATCCCGCTGCCCGACAACCACGTGGCCCTCATCATCGGCGACGTCCAGGGCCACAACGCCGGCGCCGCCACCCTGATGGGCCAGATGCGCACCGCCCTGCGCGCCTACGCGGCCGAGGGCCACCCGCCGGACGTGGTCGTCTCGCACGCCAACCGCCTCCTGATGGAGATGGAGACCGACCTTTTCGCCACGTGCTGCTACGTCGACGTCGACATGGAGGAGGGCACCGCCCTGTGCGTGCGCGCCGGCCACGTCCAGCCGGTGCTGCGTCACCCGGACGGCGGCGCCGAGATCGTCGAGGCCGAGGGCGGCCCGCCGCTCGGTGTGGTCCTGCAGGCGGAGTTCCCCATGACCCCGCTGCGCCTGCAGCCCGGCACCGTGCTCGCGCTGACCACCGACGGCCTGGTGGAGTCCGCCGAGTCCGACCTCGAGGAGGGCATGGACCGGCTCGCCCGCGACCTGGCCGCCGCCGACCCCGCCCACCTCGGCCTGGTCGCCGACGCCGTGCTCGGCGACGCCCACCGGGGCGACGACGTCGCCCTCCTCCTGGTCCGCTACGACGGCATGGACGTACGCCCGCTGCGCGAGACCTGGACGGTGTGGCGGGTACCGGAGGCCGTCCGGCACGCCCGCCGCTTCACCCGTCGTACCCTGCGCTCCTGGGGTGTGCCCGACGACCACATGGACGCCGTCCAGCTCGTCGTCTCCGAGCTGGTCACCAACGCCCTCGTGCACACCGGCGGGCAGGTCCGCCTCGACCTGACCCTCGTCAACCACCGGTTCCGCGTCGCCGTCGCCGACTCCTCGCCCCGTACGCCCGTCAAGCCGACCAGCCTCGGCTGGGAAGCCACCGGCGGCCGCGGCATCGTCCTCGTGGAGGCCATGTCGGCGGCGTGGGGGACGGTGCCGGTGAGCGGCGGCAAGCAGGTGTGGGCCGACATCGTCCTCGACGACTGACGGCCACTCGGGTGCGGGGCGGGCCGCCCCCGGCAGGTCGTGGGGGCTGCCGCGGCCGCCGTGCCTAGGGTCCTTGGCGTGTCTCACACCATCGAAGAGCTCGTGGCCAAGCAGCGCGCGGCGGAGGCTGCCCACAACCAGGTCCAGGAACTGCGGGACACCTACGGCCCCCCGGCCGAGGGCCAGCTGACCGGGACCCAGCGCGAGACCTACGAGACGGCCCTGCGGGCCTGGCGCGACCTGGACCGGGACCTGCAGAGCGCGGTGAGCGAGTACGCCCGTGACGAGGGCCGTTCCCTGGCCGAGGTGGAGGCGGAGCTGGCCCGGGCGGCCGGGAAGCCCCCGGAGAACCCGGAGCTCCACGCGAACTGACATCCCCCCGCCAGCTGCTCGTAGGACCGGGGACGTACTGTCGTAACCAATCAGCGAGACAAAGAAAGGTTTCCATTCCGGCGATCGCAGATAAGGTGTGGCAGATGAAGGCACTCGTGCTCTCCGGCGGCGCCGGCACCCGGCTGCGGCCGATCACGCACACGTCGGCGAAACAGCTCGTACCGGTGGCCAACAAACCCGTGTTGTTCTACGGGCTGGAATCCATCGCCGCGGCCGGGATCACCGACGTCGGGATGATCGTCGGGGACACCGCCGCCGAGATCGAGGAGGCGGTCGGCGACGGGTCGAAGTTCGGCCTGGAGGTGACCTACATACCCCAGGAGCGTCCCCTCGGACTCGCCCACGCGGTGCTGATCGCGCGGGACTTCCTCGGGGACGACGACTTCGTGATGTACCTCGGTGACAACTTCATCGTGGGCGGCATCAGCGACCTCGTCGAAGAGTTCCGCACCACCCGCCCCGACGCCCAGATCCTGCTCACCCGCGTCCCCGACCCCCGCTCCTTCGGCGTCGCCGAACTCGGTCCTTCGGGGCAGGTGGTGGGCCTGGAGGAGAAGCCGGAGCTTCCCAAGAGCGACCTCGCGCTCGTCGGCGTGTACCTGTTCACCCCGGCGGTCCACGAGGCGGTACGGGCGATCAAGCCGTCCTGGCGGGGCGAGTTGGAGATCACCCACGCGCTCCAGCACCTCATCGACGAGCGCGCCGACGTCCGTTCCACGGTCATCCGGGGCTACTGGAAGGACACCGGCAACGTCGGCGACATGCTGGAGGTAAACCGCACCGTGCTGGAGGGCGTGGAACGGCGCATCGACGGCGAGGTCGACGAGGCGTCCCAGATCCTGGGCCGGGTGGTGATCGAGGAGGGGGCGCGGATCACCAACTCCCGGATCGTCGGCCCGGTCGTCATCGGAGCCGGGACCGTCGTCAGCGACTCCTACGTCGGTCCCTTCACCTCCGTCGCGGAGAACTGCCGGATCACGGAGAGTGAGCTGGAGTTCTCCATAGTGCTGCGGGACTCCTCCATCGACGGGGTGGGCCGGATCGAGTCCTCGCTGATCGGCCGGCATGTCGAGGTGACCCCGGCGCCCGGAGTGCCCAGTGCCCACCGCCTCGTCCTCGGAGACCACAGCAAGGTGCAGATCCGTTCATGAATCTCCTCGTCACCGGCGCCGCCGGGTTCATCGGCTCGACGTACGTCCGCACACTCCTCGCCGACGACTCCCCGGACGCGCCGCGCGTCACCGTGCTCGACAAGCTCACCTACGCGGGCACGCTCACCAACCTCCCCGCAGGCCATCCCCGCCTGGAGTTCGTCCAGGGCGACATATGCGACGCCGACCTGGTCGACAAGCTCATGGCCGACGCCGACCAGCTGGTGCACTTCGCCGCCGAGTCGCACGTCGACCGGTCGATCGACGGCGCCGGCGAGTTCGTGCGCACCAACGTGGTCGGCACCCAGACCCTCCTGGACGCGGCTCTGCGGCACGGCGTCGGCCCGTTCGTGCACATATCCACCGACGAGGTGTACGGCTCCATCGACTCCGGGTCCTGGCCGGAGACCCACCCGCTCGCGCCCAACTCCCCTTACTCCGCCTCCAAGGCCTCCTCCGACCTCCTCGCCCTGGCCCACCACCGCACCCACGGCCTGGACGTGCGCGTCACCCGCTGCTCCAACAACTACGGCCCGCACCAGTTCCCCGAGAAGGTCATCCCGCTCTTCGTCACCAACCTGCTGGACGGCCACAAGGTCCCGCTGTACGGCGACGGCCGCAACGTCCGCGACTGGCTCCACGTCGACGACCACTGCCACGGCATCGAACTGGTCCGCACGAAGGGCCGCCCCGGCGAGGTCTACAACATCGGCGGCGGCACCGAGTTGAGCAACAAGGAACTCACCGGCCTGCTGCTCGAGGCCTGCGGCGCGGACTGGGACCGGGTCGAGTACGTCACCGACCGCAAGGGCCACGATCTGCGCTACTCCGTCGACTGGAGCAAGGCCCACGACGAACTCGGCTACCGGCCGCGCCGCGACTTCGCCACCGGCCTCGCCGAGACGGTCGCCTGGTATCGCGACAACCGCGCCTGGTGGGAGCCGCTCAAGCAGCGGGGGTCCCGATGAGGTGGCTCGTCACCGGCGCGGGCGGCATGCTCGGCCGCGACACCGTCGAGGAACTGCACCGGCGCGGCGCCGACGTGACCGGCCTGGACCGCGCGACCCTCGACATCACCCAACCCGGCGCCGTACGGCGGGCGTTCGAGGAGCACCGCCCCGATGTCGTCGTCAACTGCGCGGCCTACACGGCTGTCGACGACGCCGAGACCGACGAGGCACGCGCGCTCACGATCAACGGCGGAGGCCCGCGCCTGCTCGCCCGCGCCTGCGCCGCGTCCGGCGCGCGCCTGGTCCACGTCTCCACCGACTACGTCTTCGACGGCGAGGCCCGCGCCACCCCGTACCCGGAGAACCACCCCCCGGCCCCGCGCACCGCCTACGGCCGCACCAAACTCGCCGGCGAACAAGCGGTGTCGGAGGAACTCCCGGGTGCGAGCGCGATCGTACGCACGGCCTGGCTGTACGGCGCCCACGGCCGCAGTTTCGTCCGTACGATGCTCGAACTCGAAGCCCGCCGCGACACCCTCGACGTCGTCGACGACCAGCGGGGCCAGCCCACCTGGAGCGCCGACGTCGCCGCCCGCATCGCGGACCTCGGCACCAGGCTCTCCCCGGACGGCGGTGCGCGAGGTGTCTTCCACGCCACCAGTTCCGGCGAGGCCACCTGGCACGAACTGGCCCGCGAGGTGTTCCTGCTCGTCGGCGCGGACCCGGACCGGGTGCGCCCCACCGACAGCCAGGCCTTCCCCCGGCCCGCCCCGCGCCCCGCATACAGCGCCCTCGGGCACGCCCGTTGGCGCGAGATCGGCCTGGAACCCCCGAGGGACTGGCGATCCGCCCTGCACGAAGCACTGCCCCACATCCGCAAGGAGATGTCTCAGTGAAACGGCACGAGTTCCTTCGGGAGCTCCACAAGGTCAGCGCGAACCGCAACTACCTGGAGATCGGCGTCAACGACGGCCGCAGCCTGACGTTGTCACGGGTGCCCAGCATCGCGGTCGACCCCGCGTTCAAGGTGGTCGCGGAGATCCGCTGCGACGTGCACCTCGCGAAGGCGACCAGCGACGACTTCTTCGCCCGCGAGAACCCCCTCGCGCATCTGCGGGGCGGCCGGCACCCGCTGCGCAACCTCGCCCGCAACCGCAGCCCGTTCGGCTACTGGAAGCGCACCACGCTGGACCTGTCGTTCATCGACGGCATGCACCTGTTCGAGTACGCGCTGCGCGACTTCATCAACGTCGAGAAGCACTCGGACTGGGCCAGCGTGATCGTCTTCGACGACATGCTGCCGCGCAACGTCGACGAGGCGGCCCGCGACCGGCACACCAACGCCTGGACCGGGGACGTCTACAAGGTCGTCGAGATCCTCAACCGCTACCGTCCCGACCTGGTGACGGTCCTGGCCGACACCGCGCCCACCGGCCAGCTCCTGGTCTTCGGCGCCGACCCGGACAACACGGTGCTGAAGGACAAGTACGACGAGATCATCGCGGAGTTCGAGGTTCCCGACCCGCAGAAGGTGCCCGAGTCGATCCTGGAGCGGACCACGGCCGTGAAGCCCGAGGACCTGGTGTCCGCGGGCTTCTGGAAGGCACTGGAGTCGTCCCGCAACCGCGGCACCAAGCGCTCCCGCGGCTGGGAACCCCTGCGCCGCGCGCTGGAGCCGTTCAGCAGCATCCGCTGAACTACCGCCCCCGCAGCCGCTCGTAGTGGGCGGAGCAGTCCGGGTAGCTGGGCAGCAGCCCGGACCGCTCCGCCTCGGCCAGCGAGGGCGCCTCGGCGTCCTTGGCCGACAGCACCGGCTCGATGCCCTCGGGCCAGGCGATGCCCAGGGCCGGGTCGAGTGGATGGATCCCGTGTTCGCGCCCCGGCGCGTACCCCGTCGAGCACAGGTAGACCACCGTGGCGTCGTCGGTGAGCGCCATGAAGGCGTGTCCGAGGCCCTCCGCGAGGAACATGGCGTGGTGGGTGTCGTCGTCGAGCCGTACGGCCTCCCACCGGCCGAAGGTGGGCGAGCCGACGCGGATGTCCACGACGACGTCCAGCACCGCCCCGCGCACGCACGTCACATACTTGGCCTGGCCGGGCGGCACGTCCGCGAAGTGGATCCCGCGCACGACACCGCGCCGGGACACCGAGTAGTTGGCCTGGGCGAGGCTCAGGCCGTAGCCCGTGGCCTCCTTGAACTCCTCGCCGCGGTACCACTCGTGGAAGCTGCCCCGGTCGTCCGGGAACACCTTGGGCTCGAGCACCCAGGCGTCGGCGATCTCCAGTTGGCGCAATGCGTCAGGCCTCCCGTGTCGTGGATCGGTTCGTCGTCGGGGCGACGCCCAGGCCGCGCCGCGCCTTGCGCACCAGCCGTTGCAGGAGGCCTGGCGGCACGGGCCGGGTGAGGCGGACGGCGCCGCTGCGGCCCACGTGCGCGACGAGCGGCAGACCAAGGTGGCGCGGAGTCCCGGACTCCGGGGCCAGGCACAGCTCCAGCCGCCAGGTCGCGCGCTTCATGTCGGGCAGGGGCAGCGACGCGTCCAGCAGCGAGCCGGCCGCGTGGGCGGGCGTGAGCGTCCCGGTCTGCCGCAGGGACCGGCCCGACCCGGTGTCGGTGAGCCGCACCAGGACGTCGGTGCGGTCCGGGACGTACACGGGCAGCGCGAGGTTCAGCCGCTCGGTGTCGGACATCGTGGCGTCCTCGGGCGTGAGCCGGCCGAGGCCCAGGGACTTGCTCGCCTTGTCGACGTCCAGGGAGAGGTTGTCGTGCTGCTTCGTCCAGTACGGCAGCACCACGCGGCCCGCGACGACCCCGGCGACGGGCCTGGGCCGGCCCTGCTTCGGGGCCGGGCCCAGACGGCACTCCTTGGTCCAGGAGCCGAGGCCGACCCGGACGTACAGGTCCCACAGGCCGCCGTGCAGCGGGGCGCCGCCCGCGGCGGTGCCCGGGTCGACGGTGGCCGTGGCGTGCAGCACGAGGCGGATACGGCCGTCGTCGGCGGGAACCCGCTCGCGGGTGACCTCGACCGGCTGGAAGAAAGAGGCTGCGCTGGCGCGGTCGCGCACGATCAGGTCGACGGTCGCCTTCTCGAATCCGTCGACGGCCGCCGTGCCCAGCCGGGCGATCGCCTCGTCGAGGTCGGCGGGCGGGGTGTCGGAGGGCCCGGCGCACCCGTCGGCCGGGAAGGTGAGCGGCTTGCCCTTGGACTTGAACTCGGTCGTGAAGCCGACGCGCAGCGTGCCGCCCTGCCACTCGACACCCGTCGGCGCAGCCTTGGGACCGATGCCGGCCTCGAACTCGGCGAAGGCGACGAGGTCGTCGTAGCGGTCGTCCCTGAGGAAGGCGGCGACGACGCGCTGTCCCGGGCGCAGGCCGGGCGCGACACCGGGGCCGAAGCGTTCGACGATTACGCCGCGCATCTCCCGGAACAGCTCGCGCCGGTAGTCGTCCGGCAGGGCCAGCAGCCGGCGGCCGCTCATCCGGTCGACGATCTCCACGCGCAGCCAGCGGCGCAGCAGCCGGTCGCGCAGCGGGCCCGGCTCGGTGTACCGCTCGACGACGTCCAGGGCCTCACGGAGGTTCTTGTAGTAGCCGACGGGGTCGAAGCGCTGGAAGCCCGCGTTCGAGGCGTCGTCCCGTTTGACGTGGTAGTAGCAGACGTAGTCGCTGAGCACCGAGACGTTGTCCGCGCGCAGATACGCCTCGGTGACGAAGACGTGGTCCTCGAGGCGGCGCCGGCCCTCGGGGAACCGCAGCCCGGTGCGCTCCAGGAACGCCCGCCGCAGCATCTTGTGCGGGGTGAGGCTGTCGATCAGCGGCGCGTTCTCGACCGTGGCGTGCGGATGGTTCCTGCGGAACAGCTCCACCGGCACCGGGCGGCCCTTCCCGGCCATCTTGCCGACGATCACGTCGGCCTTGTTCGCCACCCCGTACTCGTACATGCGCTCCAGGGCCTCGTCGCCGAGATAGTCGTCGTTGTCGACGAACATCACGAACTCGCCCCGCGACTCGGCGATCCCGACGTTGCGCGGCTTGCCCGACCAGCCGGAGTTCGGCTGGTGGATCACCCGGACATGGGCGTGTTCGGCCGCCAGCTCGTCCAGCCTGGCCGGGGTCTCGTCGGTGGAGCCGTCGTCGACGAAGACCACCTCGAACTCGTCGGGAGGCAGCGACTGCCGCAGCAGCGAGGCGACGCAGTCCTCGATGTACGGCCCGGGGTTGTACACGGGGACGATGACGCTGACTTTGACCGGCATCCGGCTTCCCAGCCCCCTCGGTTCGCTGTCCGTTGTCTCGGTGACACGGTGCGCGTGGCCGAATGCTAACCCGGCCCCTTCTGAAGGCGAACGCCCACCCTCCAAAAGATGAACGTCCTCCCCACAAGGGGCCGGGCCGGCCGTCAGGCGTGGGTCTTGGCGAGAAGTTCGAGGATCTCCGCCGTCGTACCGGTCTCGCCGAGCCGCGGGAAGATCCGCTCGACGCTGTTGGCGTGCGCCTCGGGCGTGAGGTCGGCGATCGCGTCGGTGGCGACGGTGACATGGTAGCCGTGCTCGTACGCGGCGCGGGCGGTGGACTCGACGCCGATGCTGGTGGCGATGCCGGTCAGCACGATCTGGGTGACACCGCGGCGGCGCAGCTGAACATCGAGGTCGGTGCCGTGGAAGGCGCCCCAGTTGTGCTTGGTGACGCGGATGTCGCCGGGGTGCCCGGAGAGCTCGTCGACGATCACGTCCCAGCCCTCCGGGTAGGCCCCGCCGGCGCCCTGCTCCTCGGTGCGGCCGGGGACGCGGTCCGCCCAGTCGGCGGCGAAGGACACCCGGACCAGGACCACGGGCAGGTCCCGGGCCCGGAAGGCGTCGGCGAGCTCGACGGAACGGGCCACCACCTCGGGGCCGCTGTACGGCTGGGTGGGCGCGGCGGCGATGCCGTTCTGCAGGTCGATCACGACGAGGGCGGTACGGGGGTCGAGGGCGGTGAGCGCCATGGGGTCAGGCCTTTCCGGGGGTGTTTCGGGAGGTGCTTCGAGCCGAGGCTCGGGCGGTTGTCCGGGTGGTTTCCCGGGGCGTGAGGGAACCGAGGGATCGGTCCACGAGGGTCGTCGCCAGCAGCAGGGCCGAGCCGGCGACCAGGAACAGGGCCAGGCCGTGCAGCCCGGCCGTGTCGGCGCGATGCGGGAAGAACGCCGCGGTCGCGGCGGAGGCGCCCAGCGCGCCGAGGTACATGAAGGTGCGCAGCAGCCCGGCGGCGGAGGCGATGCGGGCCGGGTCGGCCTGGCGGTACAGGGCGGTCTGGGCGGCGAGGCCGATCAGACCCTGCGGGACGCCGAGGACGGCGAGCAGCAGCCAGACCGGGCTGCCGGAGTGGACGAGGTAGAGCCTGCGCGGCCCGTACATGTCCACGAGCCGCCCGATGACCGGCTGCCCCACGGCGGTGGCGAGATACAGCGCCGAGACCAGCCAGACCGTCTCGGCGGGCGGCGCCCCGAAGGCGATCCCGATCGGCACCAGCGCCACGGCGATCATCGAGGAGTTGATCGGGTTCAGTACGGAGCCCAGGATCATCGGCGCGATGAGGCGCCGGTCGAAGGCCGTGGCGGAGGGCTGAGTGTCCCGCCCGGGACGCTCCAGGAGCTTCGACGTCACTGCTGCGACAGCCGCTCCATCAGTGCCAGCGCCGCCAGCACCGCCTGCCGCTCGTCCTCGGTGAACCGGTCCTGGAAGGCGCGGGCCAGCCACTCCTCGCGGGCCTGCCGGTTGCCCTCGACGCGGGCCAGGCCGGGCTCGGTCAGGGTGACCAGTTGCCGGCGGCCGTCGTCGGGGTCGGGGGAGCGCCGGATCAGGCCGTGCTGGTCGAGGGCGGCGAGCGTGGCCGCCATCGACTGCGGCCGTACGCCCTCGGCGGCGGCCAGGGCGCTGGCCGTGGCGGCGCCGTGCTTGCCGACCAGGGTGAGCGCCGACTCCTGGGACGGGGTGAGGTCGGCGTCCTGCGCGACCTCCCGTATACGGCGCCGCAGCCGGCTGAAGACGACGCGCAGGTCGCGTGCGGCGCGTGCGGCGGAGTCGGAGATGTGGGCCACGCCGCCACCGTAGAACCATCAGTTCAAACTGTCCAGTCAAGACTGTCTAATTTCCCACCCGATGCCGTGCCCCAACGCGTTGCCCCGCGCCCCGACCCGCCCTGCCCTACGCTGACCGTGTGCGCCTGCTGCTGATGTCCGACACCCACGTCCCCCGGCGCGCCAAGGAGCTCCCGGGCGAGCTCCTCGCCGAACTCCTGCACGCCGACGTGGTGTTCCACGCCGGTGACTGGGTGGACACCGCCACCCTCGACCTGCTGGCCGAGCGGAGCCGGCGGCTGATCGCGGTGTACGGCAACAACGACGGCCCCGGCCTGCGCGCCCGCCTCCCCGAGGTGGCCCGCGCCGAGCTGGGCGGCCTGCGTTTCGGCGTCGTCCACGAGACCGGTCCCGCCGAGGGCCGCGAGGCACGCTGCGCCGCTCGCTACCCCGACCTCGACGTCCTGGTCTTCGGCCACAGCCACATCCCCTGGGACACCACCACCGCCACCGGCCTGCGCCTGCTCAACCCCGGCTCCCCGACCGACCGGCGCCGCGAGCCCCACTGCACATATCTCACGGCCACCGTCACCGACGGCACGCTCACGGACGTGACCCTGCACCGCCTGCCGCAGCGCCGCTGACCCTGTGGCAGCATGCCGGGATGATCTGCCAGCCCGTACTGCCCCTGCCGAACGGCCTGGAGTTGCGCCCCTGGAGCCCCGACAACGCGGGAGCCCTGCTGGCCGCCGGACAGGACCCGGCGATCCGCCGCTGGAATCTGTTCACCGTGGCCGACCGGGCGGAGGCGGTCCGCCGGATCGAGCGCATGCACGAGCGCCGGCGAGCCGAGACGGGTGTCGTCTGGGCCATCGCCCAGCCCGACGGCGAGGCTCTGGGACTCATAGGCTGGAACGACATGGACCTCGCGGGCGGCAGCGCCGAGATCGTCTACTGGGTCCTGCCCGCGGCCCGCGGCGGCGGCATCGTCGTCGAAGCCACCCGTACGGTGAGCCGCTGGGCCCTCGACGACCTCGGCCTGCACCGCCTCAGGCTGTGCCACTCGGTCGCCAACCCGGCGTCCTGCCGCGTGGCCGAGAAAGCGGGCTACACCCTGGAGGGCACGATGCGCGGCGCGCTCCTGCACGCGGACGGCCGGCACGACCAGCACCTGCACGCCCTGATCAAGGGCGACCTCTGAAGCGTGAGCTACCGCCCTGCGCGCGGGTGGCCGAGCCGCCAGTGCCGCCGTACACGGCCAAGGAGCACCAGCACCGCGGCCGCCGCCACCACGACCGCCGCGCGCTTCGCCACCGGCACCCCGGCCGTCCGGAACAGATCGAGCGGCTCGGCCTCCTGCGGAACCGGCGGCAGGGGCTCCTCGCCCGCGACCGGTGCCGGCTCGCTCAGCCGCTCTGCCAGGCACGCCGCGAACTGTCCGATCAGCCGGTCGCCGACCTCGGCCATCACCCCGCGACCGAACTGCGCCGGACGCCCGGTCACCGTCAGATCCGTCCGCACCGACACCGCCGTACCGCCGTCGCGCTCGCTCAGCGTGCCGGTGACCGTGGCCCTGGCCGTGCCCTGCCCGCGCGTCTCCCGGCCGTTGGCGCTGAGCACCATCCGGTGCGCCGTCTCGTCCTGCTCCTCGAAGACGGCGGTGCCCTTGTAGGTGATGGTGACCGGGCCGACCTTTACCTTCACCGAGCCCGTCACTGTCTTGCCGTCGTAGTCGTCCACCGTCGCCCCGGGCAGACAGGGCGCGATGCGTTCGATGTCGAGGAGCGCGCGCCAGGCGTCGTCGACCGGGACGGGGACGGTGAACTCGTGGTGCAGTTCCATGACTTCCTCCTCGTGCTCAGGACACGCCCGCCGGGTGGATGGCCCCGGCGGTCGCGGTGAGAGGCGCGCCGGTGCCGCCCCAGCGCAGGGCGACGATCTCGGCGGCGACGGACACGGCGACCTCCTCGGGTGTACGGGCACCGAGGTCGAGCCCGAGCGGGGAGCGCAGCCGGGCCAGTTCGTCCCCCGTGAGTCCGGACTCGGCCAGCCGCTTGCGCCTCTCGTCGTGGGTACGGCGGCTGCCCATCGCCCCGATGTAGGCGGCAGGCCGGCGCAGCGCCTCCTCCAGCAACGGCACGTCGAACTTCGGGTCGTGGGTGAGCACGCAGATCACCGTGCGCTCGTCCGTGTCGGTGCCGGCGAGATAGCGGTGCGGCCAGTCGACGACGACCTCCACGCCCGCCGGGAAGCGCTTGGGCGTGGCGAAGACCGGGCGGGCGTCGCACACGGTCACCCGGTAGCCGAGGAAGTTCCCGATCCGAGCCACCGCGGCCGCGTAGTCGATCGCCCCGAACACCAGCATCCGCGGGGGAGGAGCGAACGAGTGCAGGAACACCGTCACGTTGTCCTCGCGGCGTTCACCGTGCGGCCCGTAGTGCCGCAATCCCGTGGCGCCGAGGGCGAGTTCACCGCGGGCGTCGGCGGTGACGGCCGCGTCCAGACCGGTCGTGCCGAGCGTCCCGGAGACCGCGCCGGGCCACACCGCGAGGGTGGCTCCGCGGGGGGCGGGCCCATCCACCACTGTGGCCACGGTCACCGGCTCACCCGCGGCGACCGAGGCCGCGACCTCGCTGAACGTGGGGTCGGACTCGGGCGTCACGGGCCGTACCAGCAGGGTGATCTCGCCGCCGCAGGTGAGGCCGACCGCGAACGCGTCCTCGTCGCTGTACCCGAACGTCTCCAGCCGGGCCTCGCCGCTCGCCACGACATCCTGCGCGAGCTCGAACACCGCGCCCTCGACGCAGCCCCCGGACACGCTCCCCAGGACCTCGTCGTCGGGCCCCACCGCCATGGCCGCGCCGGGCCCGCGCGGCGCGCTGCGGCTGACCGCGACGACCGTGGCGAGCCCGAAGGGGGCGCCGGCCGTGTACCAGCGCTCCAGGGCCGGCAACATCTCACGCACGATCCGCTCCTTCCAGACCTGTGACCCCCGTCGGGGGCACCGCTTCAGCCGCTTCCGCCCCGCGCACCACCGCCGCCAGCCGCTCCAGCGCCGCCAGGCTGTGCCCCTCGACGAAGGCGTCCACGTACGGCAGCGCCGCCGCCATTCCGGCGGCCACGGGCGCATAACCCGGCCGCGCCTTGCGCGGGTTGGCCCAGACGACCCGGTGCGCCAGCCCGTGCAGCCGGCGCATCTGCGCGCCCAGCAGCTCCGGGTCGCCGCGCTCCCAGCCGTCCGAGAGCAGCACCACGACCGCGCCGCGCGCCATACCGCGCTGACCCCAGCGGTTCAGGAACTCGCGCAGCAGCTCCCCGAGCCGGGTGCCCCCGCGCCAGTCCGGTACGGCCGCCCCGAGTGCCGCCATCGCCAAGTCGGGGTCGCGGTGGGAGAGTTCACGGGTGACCCGGGTCAGCCGGGTGCCGATCGTGAACACCTCCGTACGGCCCCCGCGCACGGCCGCGTGCGCGAACCGCAGCAGCGCGTCGGCGTACAGCGCCATCGAGCCGCTCACGTCGACCAGCAGCACGACCCGGCGCGGCCGGTCCACGCGCGCGTGCCGCCGCAGCCGTGCCGGTTCACCGCCGCGTCGGAGCAACTCCCGTACGGTACGGCGCGGATCGACGTCCCCGCGCCGGGACGGCCGTCGGCGTGCCGAGCGCCGGGTCTGCCCGTTCAGGGCGAACACGGCCAGCAGCCGGTTGAGTTGGGCCCGTTCGGCGGCGTCCAGCTCGGCGACGTCCCGGTGCCGCAGCACCTCGACGGAGCTGGCGAGACTTGCCGTGGGCGGCCCCAGCGGCTCGTTGTCGCCCGGTGCGCGGGCGCCGGGCGGCGCGTCCCGCAGGACGAGCCGCACCCGGGGCGGGACGGCGGCGCCCACCGGCTGCCGCGGGACCTCGCCGGCCGCCCCGAAGTAGGCTGCGAACACCCGCTCGTACCGCTCCAGATCGTCGTGCCCGCCGCACAAAGTAGCCCGCCCCGCCCAGTACACGTCACCGCGCATCCCCGGCCGCAGGACGTCGACAGCGCGCAGGAAGGCGTACACCCGCTCGGTGCTCGCGTCGACGCCGGCCGCCCGCAGCGCGCGCACGAACCCCAGCAGGACGGCGTCGGCAGCGGCAGGCCCGTCCCTCCGCGCTGTGTCGTCCGTTCCCATCACGCCGCTCACGCCTCCCGCGCGGCCAGCACCGCGGCGAGGTCGAGGCCACGGGCCCGGTCCGTGTCCTCCCGGTACTTCAGGACCGAGCCCAGCGTCGCCACGGCCAGATCGGCGTCCAGCTCGTTCGCCCCCAGCAGGTCGAGGGCCTGAGCCCAGTCGATCGTCTCGGCCACCCCCGGCGGCTTGACCAGGTCGGCGGCCCGCAGCGCCTGCACCAACGCCGTGACCTGCTCGGCCAGTCGCGCCGACACCTTCGGCAACCGGCTGCGCACGATGGCGAGTTCGCGGGCGAAGGAGGGATGGTCGAACCAGTGGTACAGACACCGCCGCTTCAGTGCGTCGTGCACCTCCCGGGTCCGGTTCGAGGTCAGGACGACCACGGGCGGCACCTCGGCCCGCAGCGTGCCCAGCTCCGGGATCGTCACCGAGTACTCCGACAGCAGCTCGAGCAGGAACGCCTCGAACTCGTCGTCCGCCCGGTCGATCTCGTCGACCAGCAGCACCGCCGGCTGGGTCTGCAGGGCGCGCAGCAGCGGCCGGGCGATGAGGAAACGCCGGTCGTACAGTTCGCTCTCCAGCCGGTCCGCGTCCCTCACCCCGGCCGCCTCGGCAGCCCGCAGATGCAGCAACTGGCGCGGGAAGTCCCAGTCGTACAGGGCCTGCGAGGCGTCGATGCCCTCGTGGCACTGCAACCGGATCAGCGGCGCGCCGAGCGCCTCGGCGAGGGCGGTCGCGAGCGCGGTCTTGCCCACGCCCGCGTCGCCCTCGCAGAAGAGCGGCCGGTGCAGCCTGAGGGCCAGGAAGCAGGCGATGGCCAGCCCGTCGTCGACGAGGTATCCCGTCTCCTCCAGGCGGGCCCGCACCTGCTCCGGGTCGTCCATCCGGGTGATCAGCGCTCACCCCATCCCGGCGGCGGTCAGGACCGCCCGCTTGGTCAGCACCCGTGCCAGATGCGCCCGGTACTCGGGCGAACCCGACGGGTCCTGCGACGGCCGGGTGCCCTCGGCCGCCGACTCCGTGGCCCGTGCCACGGCGTCCTGGTCCCCGGCACCGGCCAGCGCCTGCTCGACCGCGGCGGCCCGCAGCGGTGTGCTGCCCATGTTGCTGAGCCCGATGCGCGCCTCGGCGATGTTCCCGTTGTCCCGCCGGACGAGGGCGGCCACGCCGACGATCGGCCAGGCCTGCGCGACGCGGTGGAACTTCTCGTAGTGGAAGCCCCAGCCGTCCGTCTTCGGCACACGTACCTCCACCAGGAGTTCGTCGGGTGCCAGCGCGGTCTGGAGGTAGTCGACGAAGAACTCGCGGGCCGGGACGGTGCGCCGCCCGTTCGGGCCGACGGCGACCAGTTCGGCGTCGAGCGCCAGCGCCACCGCGGGCAGATCCCCGGCCGGGTCGGCGTGGGCGAGCGAGCCGCCGAGGGTGCCCCGGTGCCGTACGGCCGGATCGGCGACGGTCTCCGTGGCCGCCGCCAGCAGACCGGCGTGCCGGCGCACCAGCGGGTCGTGCATCACGTCGTGGTGGGTGGTCAGCGCGCCGATGACGAGCGTGTCGCCGTCCTCGCGGACCCCGCGCAGCTCGGGGATCCGGCCGACGTCCACGACCAGATCGGGGAACGCCAGCCGCAGCCTGAGCAGCGGCAGCAGGCTCTGCCCGCCGGCCAGCACCTTGGCATCCTCGCCCGCGTCGGCGAGCGCGCGCACCGCCTCGTCGACGCTCGCCGGACGGACGTAGTCGAATGAGGGAGGAATCATGCCGAGGCCTCCTTGCCGGAGTCGGCGGACCGTACGGCCTGCCAGACCCGCTCGGGCGTACAGGGCATCCGCACGTCGTTCACGCCCAGCGGGCGCAGCGCGTCCACGATCGCGTTCACCACGGCGGGGGTCGAGGCGATCGTCCCCGCCTCTCCGACTCCCTTGACGCCGAGCGAGTTCGCGGCAGGGGTCTCGGTGCGGTCGGTCACGAAGTGCGGCAGGTCCGCCGCCGACGGCACGAGGTAGTCGGCCATGGTCCCGGAGACGAGGTTGCCCTCGTCGTCGTACACGGCCTCCTCGTACAGCGCCTGCGCGATGCCCTGCGCCAGGCCGCCGTGCACCTGCCCCTCGACGATCATCGGGTTGACGACGCGGCCGACGTCGTCGACGCAGACGTACGACCTGATCCGCGTCCGTCCGGTCTCCGTGTCGACCTCGACGGCGCACAGGTGGGTGCCGTGCGGGTAGGAGAAGTTCTCCGGGTCGACGAGGTGTTCGGCGTTGATGGTGGGTTCCATGCCGTCGGGCAGGTCGTGCGAGGAGAACGTCTCGAAGGCGATCTCCTGGATCGACTTGCGCGCCTCGGGCGAGCCCTTCACGGAGAACACGCCGTTGGTGAACTCCAGGTCCCGCTCGCTCGCCTCCAGCAGGTGCGCGGCCACCTTCCGGGCCTTCTCCACGACCTTCTGCGCCGCCTTGTGCACGGCCTCGCCGCCCACGACCAGGGACCGCGAGCCGTAGGTGTCCATGCCCTGCGGGGCCGCCTTGGTGTCGCCGTGGATCACTTCGACGTCCTCGAACGGCACGCCCAGCGCGTCGGCGGCGATCTGGCTCCAGCACGTCACATGGCCCTGCCCGTGCGGGCTGGTGCCGGTGACGACCTCGACCTTGCCGGTGGGCAGCATACGGATGCTCGCCGCCTCCCAGCCGCCGGCCGCATACCGCAGGTCGCGCAGCACCCGGCTCGGCGCGAGCCCGCACATCTCGGTGTACGTCGACACGCCGATGCCGAGTCGGACGGCGTCCCCGCGCTCGTTGCGCTTCTGCTGCTCGGCCCGCAGGTCGTCGTACCCGAACAGCGCCAGGGCCTTCTCGGTCGCGGCCTCGTAGTTGCCGCTGTCGTAGGTCAGCCCGGCGATCGAGGTGAACGGGAACTCCTCGTGCCGGATCCAGTTACGGCGACGCAACTCGACCGGGTCCAGGCCGAGTTCGGCGGCGAGTTCGTCCATGACGCGCTCGATGGCGAAGGTCGCCTCCGGCCGTCCGG
Organism: Streptomyces sp. NPDC002619; assembly: GCF_042889305.1. Lineage (NCBI taxonomy): Bacteria > Bacillati > Actinomycetota > Actinomycetes > Kitasatosporales > Streptomycetaceae > Streptomyces > Streptomyces sp. NPDC002619. The sequence goes on from NZ_JBIAQV010000007.1 coordinate 210,490, forward strand.
CGCCGCGGTAGGCGTCGGTGGGGGTACGGGTGGTGAAGACGCCGGTGCAGTTGAATTCGTACGCGTCCATCTTGTAGATGGCCGGGTACATGAACGCGCCGAGGATCGGGATGCCCGGCGTGACGAGCATCAGGTACGCGCCCATGTCGGCGATCAGGTCCACCTTCAGGCCCAGCAGCTTGCCCTCGCGCGTCGCGGCGACCTCGATGTCCTGGATCATGCCGCGGCCGTGGTGGGTCGCGAGGTAGCCCTCGGAGCGGGACTCGGTCCACTTGACCGGGCGGCCGAGCTTGCGCGCGACGGTGAGTGCGATGGCCTCCTCGCCGTACACCTGGAGCTTGGAGCCGAAGCCGCCGCCCACGTCGGGGGCGATCACCCGGAGCTTGTGCTCGGGCACGCCGGTGACCATGGCCAGCATGATCCGCAGGATGTGCGGGATCTGGGTGGACGAGTAGACGGTGTACTCGCCGGAGGCGGCGAGCGGGGTGACGACGACCGCGCGCGGCTCCATGGCGTTGGGGATCAGGCGCTGCTGGTGGTAGCGGCGCTTGACCGTCACCTCGGCGCGCTCGCGCACCGCCTCGAAGCTGTCACCGGTCGCCAGCGGCCAGAGGTAGCTGCGGTTGGTGCCCTTGTCGGAGTGGACCAGCGGGGCGTTCTCGGCGAGGGCGGCCTCCAGGTCGAGGACCGGGGGCAGTGGCTCGTAGTCGACCTCGATCGCCTCCAGCGCGTCGGCCGCCGCGTACCGGTCCCGGGCCACGACCACGGCGACCGGGTCGCCGGCGTAGCGGACCTCGTCGAGGGCGATCGGCGGGTGGTCGGGCAGCACGATGTCCTCGGTCACCGGCCAGGCGCAGGGCAGCGAGCCCATCCCGTCGGCGAGGTCGGCGCCGCTGAACGCCGCGACGACACCGGGGCGTTCGAGGGCCGGAGAGACGTCCACCCGCGTGACACGGGCGTGGGCCATCGGGCTGCGCAGGATCGCGAGGTGCAGCAGGCCGGTGACCTGGATGTTGTCGGTCCAGTTGGTCTGCCCGGTGATCAGCCGGGCATCCTCCTTGCGCAGCCTGGAGCGTCCGACCTCGCGTTCGACGGCCTCGGTCATGCCGTGACCTCCTCGGCGACCTCGGGAGCCTCTTGCCCGGAGGCGGCGAGGACCGCGCGGACGATGTTCTGGTAACCGGTGCAGCGGCAGAGGTTGCCCTCCAGGGCCTGGCGGACCTCGTCGGAGGTCGGCTGCGGGTTCTCGCGCAGCAGATCGCGCGCCGCCATGATCATCCCGGGGGTGCAGTAGCCGCACTGGAGCGCGTGCCGCTCGTGGAACGCGCGCTGCAGCGCCGTCCACTCGCCGTCCCGGGCCAGACCCTGGACGGTCGTCACCTCGGAACCGTCGGCCTGGACGGCGAGGACCGAGCAGCTCTTGACGGTCGCGCCGTCGAGGTCGACCGTGCACGCCCCGCAGTTCGAGGTGTCGCAGCCGATCGGGGTGCCGGTCAGACCGAGGCGGTCGCGCAGGTAGTGGGCGAGCAGCAGACGGGGTTGCACTTCGTCCTCGTACGTCGTGCCGTCCACGTTCACCTTGATGTGGGTCATGTGCCCTCCAGACCATGCGGGCGTGAGCGAGGGGGATCAGCGACCGGGCGTGATGTAGGTCACTCTATGACCGTGCCTTGGCGACGGCGAGTGCTGCGACAAGGGTTTGTTGACGGTTAATCCATTGCTGTCGGGACCCGGTTCCTGCTCCACTGCACGGGATCCGTCGTCACCCAGAGAGGACCAGAGATGCGCGCTGCGTGCATGTCCACCCAGGTCGGAATCCCACCCATGCCGAAGGACATCACGCTCAGTGCATCTGCTCAATCTCGGAATCCTCGCCCATGTCGACGCCGGTAAGACCAGCCTGACCGAGCGGCTGCTGCACTCGGTCGGCGTGATCGACGAGGTCGGCAGCGTCGACGCCGGAAGCACGACGACCGACACCCTCGCGCTCGAGCGGCAGCGCGGCATCACCATCAAGTCCGCCGTCGTCTCCTTCCCGCTCGACGGTGTGACCGTCAACCTCATCGACACCCCCGGCCACCCGGACTTCATCGCCGAGGTGGAGCGCGTGCTCGGCGTGCTCGACGGCGCCGTCCTGGTCGTCTCGGCCGTGGAGGGCGTCCAGGCGCAGACCCGCGTCCTGATGCGGACGCTGCGGCGGCTGCGCATCCCCACGCTGGTCTTCGTCAACAAGATCGACCGGCGCGGAGCGCGGGACGAGGACGTCCTGCGGGCGATGGCCCACCGCCTCACTCCCTCGCTCGTCCCGATGGGGACCGCCACCGGACTCGGTACCCGCGCCGCCCGCTTCGTCCCCGGGCTCGCCCCGGCCGCGCTCGACGTCCTCGCCGAGCACGACGAGGAACTGCTCGCCGCGTACGTCGAGGACACCGTCTCGCACGACCGGCTGCGCACCGCCCTCACCGCCCAGACCCGTCGGGCACGCGTCCATCCGGTCTACTTCGGCTCGGCGATCACCGGCGCCGGTGTGCCCGAGTTGATCGACGGCATCGAGGAACTGCTGCCCACGGCCGGGGGAGACCCCGACGGACCCCTGTCGGGCACGGTCTTCAAGGTCGAGCGGGGGCCGGCGGGCGAGAAGGTCGCCTACGCGCGGATCTTCTCCGGCACCCTCCGCACCCGCGACCGGATCCCGTTCGGGAACGGCCGCGAGGAGTCCCGGGGCGCGCGCCCGGAAGGCAAGGTCACCGCGGTCAGCGTTTTCGACCACGGCACGGACGTACGGGAGGAGAGCGTCGGCGCGGGCCGCATCGGCAAGCTGTGGGGCCTCGGCGGCATCCGGATCGGCGACGCGATCGGGGTCCCGAGGACCGCGTACGAGCACCACTTCGCGCCGCCGACCCTCGAGACCGTGATCGTCCCGGGGCCGGCCGCGGACCGGCGGTCCCTGCACGTCGCGCTCACCCAGCTCGCCGAACAGGACCCGCTGATCGACGTACGCCACGACGAGGTGCGCCAGGAGACCTCGGTCTCCCTCTACGGCGAGGTGCAGAAGGAGGTCATCCAGGCCACCCTCGCCGACGAGTACGGGCTCCACGTCACGTTCCGGGAGTCGTCCACCATCTGCGTCGAGCGCCCGGTCGGCTCGGGAGCGGCCGTCGAGTTCAACAAGAAGGACGAGAACCCGTTCCTCGCGACCGTCGGCCTGCGCGTCGACGCCGCTCCGGTCGGCGCGGGCGTGGACTTCCGGCTCGAGGTCGAGCTGGGCTCGATGCCGTACGCCTTCTTCAAGGCCGTCGAGGACACGGTGCGCGAGACGCTCGGCCAGGGGCTGCACGGCTGGCAGGTCACCGACTGCACGGTGACCATGACGCACTCCGGCTACTCGCCCCGGCAGAGCCATGCCCACCAGGGCTTCGACAAGAGCATGTCGAGCACGGGGTACGACTTCCGGGGCCTGACCCCGCTCGTCCTGACCGAGGCGCTGCGGCGCGCGGGCACCCGGGTCCACGAGCCCATGCACCGCTTCCGCGTCGAGGCCCCGGCGGACATGCTGGGCGCGCTGCTGCCGGTGCTGGCCAAGCTGGACGCGGCGCCGCGGACGACCACGACGCACGGCTCGCTCTGTGTACTTGAGGGTGCGGTGCCGGCCGCCCAGGTGCACGAGCTGGAACAGCGGCTGCCCGGTCTGACCCGGGGCGAGGGTGAGCTGGAGAGCGCCTTCGACCACTACGCGCCGGTCATCCGCGCCACGGTCCCCGAGCGGCCGCGCACCGACCACAACCCGCTGAACCGGAAGGAGTACCTCTTGAACGTGACGAGCAGGGTGGGTGGTTGAGGAAACGGCTGCCAAAACCCGGACGGGGGGGGGGGGGGGGGGGGGGCCCCCCCCCCCCCCGGGGGCGGGCGAGCAAGGGGGAGGGGTCCCGGGTTGGAGGGCCCGGGCCCGGGGGTGGGAACAAGAATAAAAA
>NZ_JBIAQV010000007.1:214470-271605 GCF_042889305.1 Streptomyces sp. NPDC002619
GGGGGTGTTGGGGGGGGGGCGGGGGGGGGGGGGGGGGGGGGGGCGCCCCCCCCCCCCCCCCCCGGGGGGGGGGGGGCCCCCCCGCCCCCCCCCCCCCCCCGTCCGGGTTCCGGCGATCTGAAGGCGCTGGCCTAGCTGTTGATCGCGCCCGGAAGCGGTGTGTGCAACATGTTCCAGGAGGCGGCGCAGGTCAGTGTGGCCGGGGTCGGGTCGCCGAGAAGCATGTTCTCGTCGCAGAGGATTTCCCAGACCTGCCCCGTGGTGGTGACGACGTCGATGGTGATGGGGTCGCTCTGGGCGTGCTGGTTGACGGACACGCCGCAGGGGACGCCGGCGTCGCCGCCCGAGGGGTAGTTCGTCCGGCCGCTGAGGTCGGTCCACCTCAACGTGTGGTCCACGTTGGTCCGGGTGTCACGGATTCCCGCGTACGTGATCCCGCCGGTCAACGCTCCTCGGAGCTCGAAGTTGGACGAGTCCTGTGCCGCGTCGATGTCGGAACACGGCCCGGTCGTTCCAGTCGCGCCGGTGGGCCCGGTGGGCCCGGTGGGACCGGTGGAGCCGTTTTCGCCGTTGGAGCCGGTGGGACCGGTGGGACCAGTGGAGCCGTTTTCGCCGTTGGAGCCGGTGGGCCCGGTGGGACCAGTGGCGCCGGAGCCGGTGGGACCGGTAGGCCCGGTCGGGCCCGTCTTGCCTCTCGGGCCGGTCGGGCCGGTCGGGCCCGTGCAGCCGCGCTCGCCGCCGCCGCCGAGCGAGGCCGAACGGTGGTCCTTCTTGCAGTTGTCGCCGCCCTGGACGTATCCATGACTTGACATGCTCTGCGCGGCCGCCGCGGTGGGGCCGACCAGGCCCACTGCCATGACCACCGCGAACGAGGCCAGCGTACCGGCCTTCCTGAAGCCGTCTCGCGCCAGCGGTCCCAGCAGCCGGGACGTCCTGTTCTCAGGACTCATGCATGTGCTCCTTGTGTGTATCGGGTCGGGTGATGGCCGATGCCATGGGCGAGATTGGCTCAGCTACACCGCCCAGATCTATGCAACTCGCAAGGAAACATGCAAACAAACACAAAGTGGACTATTAAGCACATTTGTTTCTTGCGGCCCGTGCCTTGCCGCGCTGCGCGCAGGATGCCCGCGTGCCGGTGGCGGACGTACGTCCGCGTCGCCGCGACCGCCGTGCAGTGCATGGCGACGGAGGGCGCGGCGAGCCGCACGATCAGGGCGGTGGAGCACCTGCCGGTCCGGGGCGCCGGTCGGCACTATCCCGCGGACGGGCCGGTCCAGCCGGCCGGTACGTGGCCCAGCCGTACACGTTGCGGATGGTCGCCGACCGGAACGGACACCAACTTCTCCCCGGTCGCGAAGTCGATCGCCGTGACCTGGTCGGCGCCGCTCTCGGAGACGATGCAGTCCTTGCCGTCGCCGCTGATCGTCGCCCAGTACGGCTTGGACGCGCCGACGAGCGGGCCCTCCTGCAGCGTGGCGCGGTCGACGACCGTGGCGTAGTCGTCCATGGTGCCCGCGACGCACAGCTTGGTGCCGTCCGGGTTCATCGAAATGCCGTGGTGGCGCGAGTCGTTGACCCAGGTGGTGCGGTCCTCGCTGGTCGCCGGGTTCTTCGGCAGCGTCTTCACCCGGGTGATCCGGTCGGTGGCGATGTCGTACTCCAGGAACCCGTTGAAGAACGAGACCTGGAAGTACAGCTTCGACTCGTCGGGGGAGAAGACCGCGGGGCGCACCGCGTCCGAGAAGTCCTTGAGCCCGATGGCGTCCAGTCGGGCCCGCATGTCGATGACCTTGACCTGCTTGTACGTCGTCGCGTCCACGACCGTGATGTGCCGGTCGCCCTTGGTCCAGTCCCAGAACGGGTCGTCGAGGTCGGTGTTGACGTCCCCGATGGCCATGTTCCAGATGTACTTGCCGTCCTTGGTGAAGATGTTCTCGTGCGGCTTGTCGCCGGTGCCGAACGAGCCCAGTTGTGCGCCCGTGTTGATGTCCAGCACATGCACGGTGTTCGACGTCGAGGCGGAGACCGCGACCCGGGTGCCGTCGGGGGAGACGGCCATGTGGTCGGCACGGTAACCGGACACCGGGAAGCGCCAGTTGACCCGGCCCGTGGCCAGATCGAGGGAGACGACGTCGGCGAAGCTCGGCCGGGAGACCACGACCGAATTTCCGTCCGGCGTGGCGTACATGTCGTCCACGAACTGGTCGTGGCCTTCGCCGACGGAGTTGCGGATGGCCATGAAGTAGATCCACTTGATCGGGTCGGCGTTGATCTCGGCCATCCGCTGGTCCTTGTCCGGGATGACGTTGATCCGGCCGACCTTCGCGAAGTCGCCGGAGGACTTGATGACGTCCGCGGTGCCGTCCCAGTTGTTGCCCACGAACAGCACCTCGCGCAGGGAGGCGTCGGACGCGGCGGTGGCGGCGGTCGCGGGGGCGGTGACAGTCAGGACGAGGGCGGCGGCTACGGAGCAAAGGTGCCTGGTTCTGAAGGCAGGCATGACTGCTCTCTCCTCTGGGTGGGGTGTGGACGGAGCACGTGCCCGGGCAGGCCGTTGAATCTGAACACGCGTGCATTCAGAGTTAACTTACTGAAAAGTAAGGAGGGGGCGGCTTCTCCACAAGACTGCGTACACGACAAAATTGGCGCTCTGTCGGGCGAGTTGGAGACGGGAGGGGCCGTGACGGGCAGGCTCAGGGCGCCGACCGGCCGCTATGCGGGCAAGTCCGCGAAGGAGCGGCAGGCCGAACGGCGGCGGCGTTTTCTGGACGCGGCGCTCCAACTCTTCGGCGACACCCCGGGCTTCCGCACGACGACCGTGGCCGCGCTCAGTGAGGCGGCCGGGCTCTCCACCCGACAGTTCTACGAGGAGTTCCGCACCCTGGAGGACGTCCTCGCCGCCCTGCACCTCCAGGTCAACGACTGGGCCGAGCAGGCCGTGACGGCCGCCCTGCCCGACGCGGAGGACCTGCCGCTCGCCGAGCGAGCCGCGGTGATCTTCCGCACGTACGCCGCGAACGTCACGGCGGATCCGCGCCGCATCCGCATCACCTTCGTCGAGATCATCGGCGTCAGTCCCCGCCTGGAGGAACAGCGCCTCGCCCGCCGCTCCCGCTGGGTCGACCTGATCTGCGCCGAGGCGCGGGCGGCGGTCGAGCGGGGAGAGGCGGCGCCGCGCGACTACCGCCTCGCCGCGACGGCCTTTATCGGCAGCGTCAACGGCCTGCTCCACGACTGGAACGCGGGCTGGGTGGACGCGACGCTGGACGAGGTGGTCGAGGAACTGGTGCGGCAGTTACTGGCGATCCTGCGGCCCGCCGAGTGGTCGCCGGGGGGTTGAGGGCGTGCGTCGGGCCGGGTGCTGTACGGAACGTGGCCCGCTCGTCGACGCGAGTGCCTCAGCGCGGTCGTACGTGCCGCGTCCGGAGCGCGTGGGTGGCGGGAGTGCGCGTGTGGGGGCGTACCGCCCGTAGCACGGACCGAAGCAGCGCGGCGGACGCCAGCCGGCCTGTCGTGGAGGGGTGTCGAGGCCGGGTCCGGTGTCCTTGTCCCAGTGCCGCGCGGGCCGAGAAGGTCCAGGTCAGCCGGGAAGTGACCTGGACCCTCGCGACTCTCTTCGCTACTCGTCCCATGCCTGGATCATGATCTGTTCGGCGATCTTCCCGTCGCGCAAGGTGATCATCGACTCGGCCAGGACACGGACGCCGTCCCCGTACGCGCAGGACTCGCTGAAGGCGGCGCGGTCGCCCTGCACGATGCACTGCTCCAGCTTGTGCGTCATGTCGCGGCTGTAGACGTCGTCCAGCATCGCCGCTATCTCGGGTCGGCCGTGCAGGATCCTGGGGTGGCTCGGCTGGGTGTTGCGGTCGATGATGCGGATCTCCGCGTCGTCCGTGTAGAGCGACAGAAGGGTGTTCCCGGTGTTCCCTTCTATGCCTCGGCGCAGGGTCTCGATGTCGAAGGCGGAGCCTGTCGCGGTGCCCATGGTGACCTCCTTCAGGGGTCGCGCGACCCGGTGAGGAGCGGGCCGTCAGAGGCCCCCTTGATACGAGACTCCTCCGCCCCGGCGCCCTCGGCAAACGCAGCTCAGGGCTCCGCCCGACGGGTGAGCACAGCCGTGCGACCGTGTCCGCACGGGCCCCGGCGCCGTTGCTGAGGACATGATCTCAACACGACGTATCGTCGCCGCCGTCGGTCTCGCCGCGGGTGTCACGGGCCTCGCCGCACCGTTGGCGAGCGCGGCCCCGGCGGGCGCACAGGAGAGCGGGAAGATCAGCCCGATCGCCACGCTCGACTCGCTCGCCGTCAGCGACATTCCCGCGGAGCACAGGGACGAGATCCCGGGGATCTCCGAGCAGTTGCAGGGTCTTGGTCGTCTCAACGAACTCAACCAGCTGCACCAGGTGACCGACCTGGCCGCACCCGTGACCCAGCTGCTGCCCGCCGTCGAGTACTGAGCGCCGCGCGCCGCACCGAGCGAGGGCCGTCCGGAAACGGGCGGCCCTTCGTCGTGCCTCTCGGGTTCCGGTCCTGGCGTCAGCCGGCCGTCGCCAGGAACTGCGTCGCCGCCAGTTCCGCGTACAGCGGGTCGGCGTCCACCAGTTCGCGGTGCGTGCCCACCGCGCGCACCCGGCCCGCGTCCATGACCACGATCCGATCGGCCATCGTCACCGTGGAGAGCCGGTGCGCGACCACGAGGACCGTCGTCGTCCGCGCGACGTCCGCGACCGTGTCCCGCAGGGCCGCCTCGTTCACCGCGTCCAGCTGGGACGTCGCCTCGTCCAGGAGCAGCAGCCGGGGGCGGCGCAGCAGGGCGCGGGCGATCGCGACACGCTGGCGCTCACCGCCCGACAGCTTGGTCCCGCGATGCCCGACCAGCGTGTCCAGACCCAACGGCAGCCGGGCCACCAGCCCGTCGAGGCGGGTCGTCGCCACCACCCGCGTCACCGCGTCCTCGTCCGCCTCCGGGTTGCCCAGCAGCAGGTTGTCCCGCAGCGAGCCCGACAGGACCGGCGCGTCCTGCTCCACGTAGCCGATCGCGGAACGCAGCCGGGGCAGCTCCCAGTCGGCCAGCGGACGGCCGTCGAGCGTGATGGCGCCGGAGTCGGGGTCGTAGAACCGCTCGATGAGGGAGAACACCGTCGTCTTGCCCGCCCCGGACGGGCCGACGAACGCCGTCATGCCCCGGGCCGGGATGTCGAAGCTGACCCCGTGGTGGACGTACGGCAGGTCGCCGTCGTACCGGAAGCGGACGTCCGTGAAGGCGAGCGACGCCGGCTCGGCGCCCGCAGAGGGCAACGGGGCGGGCTCGGACGACGGTTCGGCGGGCAGCCGCAGCGCCTCCTGGATCCGGGCCAGCGCCCCGGCACCCGTCTGGTACTGCGTGACGGCGCCGACGACCTGCTGGATCGGCGACATCAGATAGAAGACGTACAGTAGGAACGCCACCAGCGTGCCGACGTCGATCGCGCCGGTCGCGACCCGCGCGCCGCCCACGGCGAGGACGGTGATGAAGGCGATCTGCATCGCGAGTCCGGCCGTGTTGCCCGCGGCCGCCGACCACTTGGCGGCGCTCACGCTCTGCCGCCAGGACTCCTCGGCGGCCTCGTGCAGTGTGCGCTCCTCCCGGTGCTCGGCCCCGGACGCCTTCACCGTGCGCAGCGCGCCGAGGATCCGCTCCAGCGACGCGCCCATCACGCCGACCGCGTTCTGCGCGCGTCTGCTGGCCCGGTTGATCCGCGGCACGATCGCACCGAGCACCGTGCCCGCACCGGCGATCACCGCCAGAGTGACCCCGAGCAGCACGGGGTCGACCACGCCCATCAGCACCACCGTGGCGATCAGGGTGAGCCCGCCGGTGCCGAGGGCCACCAGCGAGTCGGTGGTGACCTCGCGCAGCAGCGTGGTGTCCGAGGTGATCCGGGCCATCAGGTCGCCCGGCTCGCTGCGGTCCACGGCGGTGATCTTCAGGCGCAGCAGATACGACGACAGGGCGCGCCGGGCACCGAGCACCACTGACTCGGCGGTGCGGCGCAGCACGTACGAACCCAGCGCGCCGAGCGCCGCGTTGGCGACGACCAGGCCCGCCATGGCGAGCAAGGGCCGGGTGATGGACCGGTCGTGCGCCAGATCGCCGATGAGGCCCCGCGCCACCAGTGGCAGCAGCAGCCCCGTCGCACCGGTGACCAGGGACAGCACGGCGCCCCACAGCAGGGCCCAGCGGTGTGGCCGTATGTACCCGAGGAGCAGCCGCCACACGGGCGGTCCGGTCCTGTCCGTCGCCGCGTCGCTCACGGTGCTCCTCGTCCGTCCGGTAGGATACCCCTGAGGGTATATGGAGGAGTGGTCGTGGAGCTGCAGTTCGAGAATGATGATCTCAGGTCCGTGCTGAACCGGCTGCGCCGGGCACAGGGGCAGATCTCCGGTGTGATCAAGATGATCGAGGAGGGCCGGGACTGCGAGGACGTCGTCACCCAGCTCGCCGCGGCCTCCCGCGCCCTGGACCGGGCCGGATTCGCGATCATCGCGACCGGACTGCAGCAGTGTCTGACCGACGCCGACAGGACGGCCTCGGACGGCGAGACCAAGGAAGAGTTGAAGGCCCGCCTGGAGAAATTGTTCCTGTCGCTGGCGTAGTGGTTTCTGTCGCCGGCCCGGCGGCCCGAAAGATCCACGACCTTCGTCGCGCTCCGTGCCGTGACCGATCGTTCCCGCGTACTGTCTGAGGGCAGGCACAACGAGGAAGGGGCCAGGCATGGCGCAGGAAGTACGCGGCGTGATCGCACCGGGGAAGGACCAGCCCGTACGGGTCGAGACGATCGTGGTACCGGACCCGGGGCCGGGCGAGGCCGTCGTACGCGTCCAGGCCTGCGGCGTCTGCCACACCGACCTGCACTACAAGCAGGGCGGCATCACCGACGAGTTCCCCTTCCTCCTCGGCCACGAGGCCGCCGGGATCGTGGAGTCCGTCGGCGAGGGCGTCACCGACGTTGCGCCCGGTGACTTCGTGATCCTCAACTGGCGTGCGGTGTGCGGAAACTGCCGCGCCTGTCTGCGCGGTCGGCCGTGGTACTGCTTCAACACGCACAACGCGAAGCAGAAGATGACCCTGACTGGGGGCACCTCCCGGACGAAGTCTGGGGGAGGCACGGAACTCTCCCCGGCCCTCGGCATCGGCGCCTTCGCCGAGAAGACACTGGTCCACGCCGGACAGTGCACCAAAGTCGACCCGGCCGCATCGCCGGCCGTCGCCGGCCTCCTCGGCTGCGGTGTGATGGCCGGCATCGGCGCCGCGATCAACACCGGCAACGTCGGCCGCGGTGACTCCGTCGCCGTCATCGGCTGCGGCGGTGTCGGCGACGCGGCCATCGCAGGGTCGAACCTCGCCGGCGCCGCGAAGATCATCGCCATCGATATCGACGACCGGAAGCTCGAGACCGCCCGCAAGATGGGCGCCACCCACACGGTCAACTCCAGCGAGACCGACCCCGTCGAAGCCGTCCGCGAACTGACCGGCGGCTTCGGCGCCGACGTCGTCATCGAGGCGGTCGGCCGCCCGGAGACGTACAAGCAGGCCTTCTACGCCCGCGACCTCGCCGGCACGGTCGTCCTCGTCGGCGTCCCCACCCCCGAGATGAAGCTCGAACTCCCGCTCCTCGACGTCTTCGGCCGCGGCGGCGCCCTCAAGTCGTCCTGGTACGGCGACTGCCTGCCCTCCCGTGACTTCCCCATGCTGATCGACCTGTATCTCCAAGGACGCCTGGACCTTGGGGCGTTCGTCACCGAGACCATCCAACTGGACGAGGTGGAGAAGGCGTTCGAGCGGATGCACCAGGGCGACGTGCTGCGCTCGGTGGTGGTGCTGTGATGACCGCCCGCATCGAACGCCTCGTCACCTCCGGCCAGTTCACCCTCGACGGCGGCACCTGGGACGTCGAGAACAATGTGTGGATCGTCGGGGACGACCATGAGGTGATCGTCATCGACGCCGCCCACGACGCCGACGCCATCGCCGAGGCCGTGGGCGACCGTCGCCTCACCGCGATCGTGTGCACCCACGCGCACAGCGACCACATCGACGCGGCGCCCGCCCTGGCCGACCGCACCGGCGCCACGATCTGGCTGCACCCCGACGATCTGCCGCTGTGGAAGCTCACCCACCCCGATCGCGACCCCGACGCGCATCTCGCCGACGGCCAGGTCATCGAGGCACCCGGCCTCGACCTCACAGTCCTGCACACCCCCGGCCACGCGCCCGGCGCGGTCTGCCTGTACGACCCGGGTCTCGCCACCGTCTTCACCGGCGACACCCTCTTCAAGGGTGGCCCCGGCGCCACCGGACGCACCTACTCCCACTTCCCGACGATCATCGCCTCGATCCGCGACCGTCTGCTCACCCTCCCGCCCGAGACGCAGGTCCTCACCGGCCACGGCGACTCCACCACGATCGGCGCCGAGGCCCCGCACCTCGAGGAATGGATCGCCCGCGGCCACTGAGCCGGAAAACGGCAGGCGGGCGTGCGGCCCCGAACCGTACGCTCACCTGCCATGACCGCCGACACACTCGTGACCCTGCGGGACGTACGCGTCCTGCGCTGCGCCCTCGCCGGCCCACTCCTCGACAGCGAGAGCACGGCCCTCGAACTGATAGGCGACGCCATCGGCCGGGATGCGCAGCTGGTCGCGGTGCCCGTGGAACGGATCGCGGACGAGTTCTTCCGGCTGCGGTCGGGTGTCGCGGGTGCAGTCGTCCAGAAGTTCGCCAACTACCGGCTGCGCCTCGCGGTACTGGGGGACATCTCCGCCCACGTCTCGGCAAGCGAGGCACTGCGGGACTTCGTGTACGAGGCGAACCGCGGCGACCAGCTGTGGTTCCTCGCCGACTCCGACGCGCTCGAGGAGCGACTCGGCCGGTAAAGGTGACAGGAGGTGTCCGGCTTTCCCGCCACCCTGGAGCACGACAGCAGTCGTACGGGAACGGGAGGCCGGACATGTCGGGTCCGCTGGAGAACAAGGTCGCACTGGTCGCCGGGGCGACGCGCGGCGCCGGGCGCGGGATCGCGGTGGAACTCGGCGCGGCCGGTGCCACGGTCTACGTCACCGGACGCACCACCCGGACCCACCGCTCGGAGTACGACCGCCCCGAGACCATCGAGGACACGGCCGACCTCGTCACGGCGGCCGGCGGCCACGGCATCGCCGTACCCACCGACCACCTCGACCCGGCCGCCGTACGCACCCTCGTGGACCGCATCGCGGACGAACAGGGCTGCCTGGACGTCCTGGTCAACGACATCTGGGGCGGCGAGTACCTCTTCGCCTGGGACACCCCGGTCTGGGAACATGATCTCGACAACGGCCTCAGACTGCTGCGGCTCGCGGTCGAGACGCACGCGATCACCAGCCACCACGCCCTGCCCCTGCTGCTGCGCCGGTCCGGCGGACTGGTCGTCGAAGTCACCGACGGCACCGCCGAGTACAACCGCGACACGTACCGGGTGAACTTCTTCTACGACCTCGCCAAGGCCTCCGTCCTGCGCATGGCCTTCGCCCTCGGCCACGAACTCGGCCCGCGCGGCGTCACCGCCGTCGCCCTCACCCCTGGCTGGCTGCGCTCGGAGATCATGCTCGACAACTACGGGGTACGGGAGGACAACTGGCGCGATGCCCTCGACCGGTCGCCGCACTTCGCGATCTCGGAGACCCCGCGCTACGTCGGCCGCGCCGTTGCCGCCCTCGCCGCCGACCCCGACGTGGCCCGCTTCAACGGCGAGTCCCTCTCGAGCGGCGGGCTCGCCCAGGTGTACGGCTACACGGACCTGGACGGGAGCCGTCCCGACGCCTGGCGCTACCTCGTCGAGGTGCAGGACGCGGGCCGACCGGCGGACGTGACGGGCTACCGGTGACTCACGCCGACGGCAGCGGCCAGCGCGCCGAGTGTCCGGGAGGCACTGCCAGATCCTCGCGTACGGCCGCGCAGTAGCCCTCGCGGCCGGCGCGCTGACGCTCCAACAAGGTCTGCAAGACCGGCGGATCGCGCCGCTCGTCCCGCAGGAACCGCTCCATCTCCATCACCACCACGACCCACTCCCGCGCCTTCTCCACCACCTCGGGACTGCCGAGCAGGATCAGCGCCTCCCCGGACGGATCCCGGGCGACAGTGGCGTCGGCCGGCAGGGGCTTCGCCTCCCGCGGCGACAGGGATGCGGATGCGGGTCGTTGCCGAAGGGGGCGGCAACCCCGACCGGGCCCGATCCCCGCGTACGACCGCCGGATACGAACCGAGCGCGCCGATCACGACGCCGATGAGCGCGGGAAGTTGCTGTATGAACGCAGACGTGTTCGCACGGTGTCTGTCGTGTTGATCGTTTCGGCTCTACGGTCGCTCCCATGACCGAACTCAGGCGCTTCGAAGGACATGGGGTACTCGTCACCGGCGGGGCACGCGGCATCGGTGCGGCCGTCGCCCGGCGGCTGGCCGGGGAGGGCGGGCGGGTCCTGGTGACCGACCGGGACCTGCCCGAGGCGGAGGAGACCGCGGCCGGTCTGCGTGAACAGGGGCTGGTGGCACGGGCGTTCGCGTGCGACGTGGCCGACCGGGCCTCGGTGGAGGCGGCCGTCGCGTACGCGGTCGACTGCTTCGGCTCGCTCGACGTGCTCGTCAACAGCGCGGCCCACTGCACCCCGGACATGCCCCTCTTCGAGGACGAGCCGGACGAGACCTGGGCCCGCGACTTCGACGTCACCCTCACCGGCGCCCTCCGCTGCTGCCGCGCCGCTCTCCCGCACCTCGCCGCCTCCGGCCGCGGCGCCGTCGTCTCCATCGGCTCGGTCAACGGCCTGCAGGACTTCGGCAACCACGCCTACAGCGCCGCCAAGGCCGGGCTCGGCTCCCTCACCCGCACCCTCGCCGGGCACGCGGCCGCCCGAGGGGTCCGGGTGAACCTGGTGGTGCCGGGCACCGTCCGCACCTCGGCCTGGGCGGGCCGCGACGCCGAACTGGACGCCGTCCGCGTCCTCTACCCCCTCGGCCGGGTCGGCGAACCCGAGGACATCGCCGCCGCCGTCGCCTTCCTCGCCTCCCGGGACGCCGCCTGGATCACCGGCACCACCCTGTGCGTCGACGGCGGGCTGACGGCCGTCAACACCGGCTTCCGATCGGCCCTGCGTGCGGAGACCTGAGACGTCGTACGGCCGCCGCGAGCACGTCGAGCACCCGCCGCCTGTCCGCCTCGGTGGTACGCCACTTGCTGAACCGGGAATTTCACCGTTTGGTCACAGTTCGGCTGCCCCTACAACCGACGGCCGCGCCCGACTGTCTAGGTCTCCGAATCGCAGGAATCGCGCGAGCGAAAGCAGGAGAAGGGCCTCTCATGGGGGACATACGCAGACGGGGCGTCGTCGCGCTCGGCGTCACGGGGCTGGTCGCGCCGCTCACGCTGGCGCTCGGCGCGGCACCGGCCCAGGCCGCGAGCTGCACCACGCAGACCGGGCCGTACCAGAAGCAGGTGGAGAAGTTCCTCGGCCGGCCGGTGGACGGGAAGCAGTCCGCCGCCGACTGCAAGGCCATCCAGGCCTTCCAGAACAAGCACGGCATCACGCCGAACATCGGCTACGCAGGGCCCGTCACCTGGGGCGTGATGGACCTGATGAACAAGCAGAAGGCCGTCGGGCAGACGCCCAACAAGGACGGCAAGTGCCCCGTGAACAAGGGCCGGATCGCGTGCGTGAACCTCACGCTCCAGCTGAGCTGGATCCAGGACGGCAGGAAGCTCGTGTACGGCCCGGTGCCGGTGCGCACCGGACGCAACGGGTACGAGACCCGCACCGGCCTGAAGAAGATCTACTGGCGGGACATCGACCACGTCTCGAGCCTCTACAACGTGCCGATGCCCTACAGCCAGTTCTTCGACGGCGGCCAGGCCTTCCACTCGGTCGGCCTCAGCATGTGGAACCCGCCGGGCTCGCACGGCTGCGTCAACATGACCACGAAGGACGCCAAGGCGTACTGGTCCCTCCTGAAGAAGGGCGACGACGTCTACGTGTACGGCCGCAAGCCGGGCACCTGAGTCCTGCGGGGCCCCCGGCCCGACGGCCGCGCGGAGACGTCACGCGTCCGGGGCGTCCCCGAAGTCCGGAATCTGCAGCCGCACTCCGCCCTGCCGCGCCGAGTCGTGCGCGACGATGCCCGGCAGGGTGTAGCGGGCCGCGACCCAGGCGTTCACGGACGGCAGCGACCGCGCGTTCACGGCGGTCACGAAGTCGTCCACCAGGAAGTGGTGGCTGCCTTCGTGCCCGTTGTGGAGGTGGTCGAACTCCCGCGGCAGCCGAGCACGGTCGTGCACCGGCGCGGAACCGGAGGTGAACGCGGCCCGCAGCTCGGGCGCGATGTGCTTCAGCGACGGGTCGTCCGGCGCCATGGTGGGCTTCGGCTCGAGCAGTTCGCTGATGTCCTTCACCCCGTTCTTGTCCTGCCACAGGGCTACCGTGGCGAGCTGCTCCATGCTCGCCTCCGTGCCGAAGAACCGGAAACGGGACTCCCGGATGTGCGAGGGGTAGCCGACGCGCCGGAACTCGTTGGTGCGGAACGATCCACCGCCCGCCACTTCGAACAGGGCGGTCGCGTTGGAGACGTCGTTGTCGAACTGGCTGACCGAACGGTCGAAAACGCCGTCCTGGCGCTCGTCGGTCACACCGATCGCCGACACGCTCACGGCGTGTGTCTGCCATGCCCCGAGCACTCCGCCCACCGAGTGCGTCGGGTACAGCAGCGGGGGATAGCTGGCGGTCGCCTTCCAGTTGTCGCCGCCGCTGTACTGGTAGGCGTCGTAGAAGCCGAGGTCCATGTCGTGGACGTAGTCGCCCTCGGCGTAGAAGAGCCGGCCGAAGGCGCCCTCGGCGATCTGGTTGCGGGCGTGGACCGTGGCCGGGTTGTACTGGCTGGTCTCGCCCATCATGTAGGTGAGCCCGGTCGTCCTGACCGCGTCGATGATTGCCGCGATCTCGTCCGTGGTGATCGCCATGGGCACGGCGGAGTACACGTGCTTGCCCGCATTCAGGCCCTGGAGCACCAGCGGTCCGTGGGTCCAGCGCTGGGTGAAGATCGCGACCGCGTCGACCGCCTTCGACTCCAGCATCGCCTCGTACGACGGGAAGGTGCCGGCGAGGCCCTGGGCGGCGGAGAGCCGCTCGGCGCGTTCGGGCAGGAGGTCGGTGACGTACACGTCGCCGACGCCGGGGTGGGCCTGGAACAGCGTGGCGAACTGGCCGGAGAACTGTCCGGCTCCGACGATGCCGAGGGAAAACGGGGAGAGCGTCATGCGGTTTACTTTTGCTGCGGAAGAATCATTCCGTCAAGGGTGCATCGTGCGCTGACGGATCGTGCGCTTGACCCCGATGGGCTGACCTGGTTACTTCTTCCTCAAAAGGAATTGAAAGGTCGGTCCTCATGACCAGCTGGCTGCCGCTGAGCCCAGGTGAACGCTCCGTGGCGATCGAGGTCCTCGTGCACGGCCCGCTGTCCCGCACCGAGCTGGCCCGCCGACTGCGTCTCTCGCAGGGCAGTCTCACCCGGCTGACCAAGCCGCTCATCGAGTCCGGGCTGCTGGTGGAGGTGCCGGACGCGGGCACCCCGGGGGAGGCGCGCCAGGGCCGGCCGTCCCAGCCGCTCGCTGTCGTCGCCGAGTCCCGCTCCTTCCTCGGCTTCAAGGTCACCGCCGACAGGGTCTACGGCGTCGTCACCAGCCTCCGCAGCGACATCGTCGCCCGCCTCGACCGCCCGCTGACCACGCACGACCCCGCCCAAGTCGCCGACCTGCTCGCGGAGATGACCGGCGCACTCGCCGCGTGCTTCCCGGCCCTCGCGGGCATCGGCATCGGCGTCGGCGGACTCGTACGGGACCGGGCCGTGGTCGGCGAGTCGCCGTTCCTGATGTGGCGCGACGTTCCGCTGGCCGAGCTGGTGGAGCGGCGCACCGGGCTGCCCGTCGTCGTGGAGAACGACGTCGCCGCCCTGGTCGAGGCCGAGACCTGGTTCGGCGCCGGACGCGGACTCGACCGGTTCGTGGTCCTGACCATCGGCGCCGGCATCGGCTACGGGCTGGTGCTCGGCGGCCGACGCGTGCCGCACGCCGAGGAGGACCGCGGCTTCGGACGGCACTGGATCCTCGATCCCAGCGGCCCGCTCACCCCGGACGGCGAGCGCGGCAGCGCCGTGTCGCTGCTCACGATCCCGAGCATCCGCTATCAGATCCGGGCGGCCACCGGCCGCGACGCGACGTACGAGGAGATCCTCGCCCTCGCCGACGCGGGCGACCCCCTGGCCGCCCGGGTGATCGGCGAGGCGGCGCGGGCGCTCGGCACGCTGGTCGCCCAGATCGCCAACTTCGTGATGCCGCAGAAGATCCTGCTCGCCGGGGAAGGCGTCGGCCTGATGGACGTGGCGGGCGCGGTGGTGGACGAGACGATCCGCGCCCACCGTCATCCGCTCGCGGCGCCGGTAGGTCTGGAGACCAAGGTCTCCGACTTCCACGACTGGGCCCGCGGGGCCGCCGTACTGGCGATCCAGGTGCTGGTGCTCGGCAGCACGCAGGGGTGAACTCCCCTGTGAACCTTGACAGATGGACGTGACAAGTAACACGGTCCGATATGCCCGTATTGCTCGTACTTACTCACCTCGTCTTCACGTCGACCCGCCTATGCTTCACAGCATGTCCACCCCTGTTGAAGCCGTCTCCGAGCGATCGGCCGCGGAGGTCAACGAGGAGATCAGGGCCCTGTGGCTCCGGTCCGGCGGGACACTGAGCGTCGAGCAGCGCGAGGAGTACCGGCGACTCGTCCTCGAGTGGGCCGCCGCGGCCCCGGAGCGCTCCGAGGCGGCCTGAGCGCCGCCTCCCGTCCCCGCGGGCCGCCTCCTCTCAGAGCCCTGCGGCCTCGTCGCGATGCCTCGTCACGCGTCCTGGTTCCGCCTGCAGCGCAGGAACATCTGCTCCTCCGGCTGCACATCCGCACTGGCCGGCGCGTACGAGTAGGAGTCCTCGCCGACGATCTCGAAGCCCGCCTTCTCGACCACGTCACGCAGGTCGTCGCGCAGATATCCAGAGACCCGGACAGTGGTCCCGATGAACGGGATCGCGAAGTTGTCCAGGTCCGCCTCCACCATCGACAGCACGAACAGGCCGCCGGGAACCAGCAGATGGTGCACCGTCCGCAGGGCGAGCGGGATCTCGGCGCGCGGCAGCATCAGCAGCGAGAAGAACGCGGCGACCCCGTCGAAGCGGCCGAGGTCCTGGGGGCCTCCCGGCCGCAGGTCCGCGATGTCCACCTGGTGGAACTCGGCCCCGGGCACGTTCTCCCGGGCCAGCGCGACCATCCCGCCCGACAGATCGACGCCGACGACCTTCAGCCCCGAGTCCGCCAGCCGCCGCGCGGTCGGAAGCCCAGTGCCGCAGCCCAGGTCCAGGACACGGGAACCGGCCGGCAGCGACTCGACGAGCCATTCCGCCGCGGCGACCTGCCCTTCCTTGTGCGGGAAGGCCTCGTCGTAACGATTGCCGAGCGCGTCGAAGGCCTCGGCCTGACCGGTGCGGTCGAGCCGTATGTTCCCGTAACCGGACGGACCGGTGGGGCTGTTCACGAATGATCTCCCTCGAACTCATGTGCGTGAGCGGCTACCCAGGGTAGCCGGATCCGCGGTCAGCCGTGCGAGCTTGGGGACAACCGGATCGGTCGGATCAGCCCCAGGTGGCCGAGTAGTACCGCTGATAGGCCTTGCGGTCCTGTTCCGCTCGGATGTACCGGGTCGCGACCAGGGCGATCAGGCTGCCCCCGATCACCAGGAGGCCCGGGCCGACGTTGCGGCTGTCCGTGAGCCGGGACAGCAAGGTCGTGCCCTGCGCGACACCGGTCGCCGGAGCCGACGAACCCGGCGAGGCCGCGCTCGGGGCGATCGCGCCCTGCGCGGCCGACGCCGACGGCGCGGGGGAGGGCGCCGCGCTCTGTGCGTTCTGCGCCGACACGATCAGCTGGACGCCGAGTGCGGACAGGGCCTTCGTCACCGGCTGGAAGAACGTCGTACCGCCCCTCGTGCAGTCGCCGCTGCCGCCCGAGGTCACGCCCAGCGCGATCCCCTCGGAGAACAGTGGCCCCCCGCTGTCTCCCGGCTCCGCGCACACGTCGGTCTGGATGAGTCCGGTGACGGTGCCTTCCGGGTAGTTGACGGTCGCGTTGAGCCCGGTCACCCGGCCGTCGCGCAGCCCGCTCGTGCTGCCGCTGCGGAACACCCGCTGCCCGACCGTGGGATCGGCCACCCCGGTGATCCGCACGCCCTTGCCGCCGCCCACGGCGACGACGTCGGCTCCGTCACCTGCCCTGCCCGACGCGTACTGGATGAGCGAGAAGTCGCTGCCCGGGAAGTTCGTGTCGACCGTCGTCCCCAGCTGCCGGTCGCCCCGGCCGTCCGAGAACCAGATGGTGTCGGCGGGCCCGCAGTGCCCCGCGGTCAGGATGAAGTCCCGCTGCCCATCGGTGACATTGAACCCCGCGGAGCAGCGCCCACCGGTCGACAGCATCGGCTGCGCCCCGTTGATCCGGGTGGTGAAGGCGCCCGCGGTGCGTTCCATGTGCACGAACCCACCGATGGCCGTGGCGACTTGGGACATCCGCGACCAGTCGCCGGCCGAGACGGTCCTGTCGGCCTGCACCACGACCCGGTTGGTCCGGTAGTCCACCGCCCATGCGGTGCCCGCCACACGGGGTGCCGAACGCAGCGCCGCGGTGGCCGACTTGAGCTCGTTCATGCTGTGCCGCACGAGCTTCGCCTCGGCGCCCGCCCGCCGTACCACCTGGACCGCCCGCTCGTCGGTCACCGCGACGACCGGCCGCCCGTCGGCGCCGATCCAGCTGCCCGCCGTACGCGAGCTGCCCAGCTCGGCCACCACTCCCGCGCCCGTGCCGGCGACGTCCTGCGCCGAGCTGAACGGGACGGCGGACGTGCCGGGAGTCTCGCTCGCCATGGCCGTGGTGACCATCGCGCCTCCCAGCAGGAGTCCGCCGACCGCCGCCAGCTGCGCCACCCGCCGGACGACCCGTCGTCGTGCGTGCCTCATGCATGGCTCCCGAACCCCGAACGCGCGGCGTCGCCACCGCGGGGCCCTCCGGTCGTCGAGCGCCCGTCCCTCCATACGTGGCCCGCGACGGCGGCGTTCACCGCGACCGTGGTCTTCTCGGGTTTCTGCAGAGCCTGTTCAGGGCTTGCGCGCCACGCCGCCGAACATCGCGACCTCCTCGGGCTCGGCCCCGTCGGCGTCCTCCGGGCGCCAGCGCGAGCAGGACACCACACCCGGTTCGAGCAGCTCCAGGCCGTCGAAGAAGCGGGCCACGTCCTCGGGCGTGCGCTGGGTGAGCTTCGGAGTGCCGTGCTCGTTCCAGAACTTGACCGCCTCGTCCACGTCCGGCATCGCGGGACTGGTGATGGTGTGCGACAGCACCAGATGGCTCCCGGAGGGCAGCCGGTCGACCAACTGCCGTACCAGCGCGTACGGGTCCTCGTCGTCGCCGATGAAGATGACCACGCCGAGCAGCATCAGCGCGACCGGTCGGCTGAAGTCCAGGGTCTTCGCCGCGTGTTCGAGGACCGCGTCGATGTTGCGGAGGTCCTCGTCGAGGTAGTCGGTACGGCCCTCGGGTGTGCTGGTGAGGAGGGCGCGCGCGTGCGTGAGGACGAGCGGGTCGTTGTCGACGTACACGATCCGGGAGTCCGGGGCCACGCGCTGGGCGACCTCGTGCGTGTTGTCGGCCGTGGGCAGCCCCGTCCCGATGTCCAGGAACTGGCGAATGCCCACCTCACCGGCCAGATGACGGACGGCACGCCCGAGGAACAGCCGGTCCGCGCGGGCGTACTCACCGATACCCGGGTGCAGTTGGCGGATCTGGTCGCCGGCCGCACGGTCGACCTGGTAGTTGTCCTTGCCGCCGAGCCAGTAGTTCCAGATCCGGGCCGTGTGCGGCTGGCTGGTGTTGATGCGCTGGCGCAGGGTCACGGCGACGTCGTTCGTGGCTGCCGGGTTGTCGGTCACGGAGTCAGCTCCTGGGGCCGGATGACGGGTACAGGGGTCCAACACGCAATCTAGACGCCGGTGTTGATATCCACTGCTCGTACGGCGTTTTCGGCAGCCGGACCGAGCCGCGACCAGCTGTCCGGGTCGCCCCAGACCGACTCCGCGCCCACGTACGGCCGCAGCAGCGCGGTCAGGGTCGCGTCCCCGCGCCCGCCCAGCTCGTCCGAGGCGATCTTCCGGGCGATCCCGGCGAGGAAGTCGGCGATCTGCACGCGCGCGTCCAGCCGCGACTCCACCAGCCGCAGCCCGCCCAGGGCGATCCCCTCGCGTCGCGCGCTCTCCTCGATCCAGGCGATCCGCTCCGGAGTCAGCAAGTTCTGCCGGTCGTGCACCAGGTTCACGGTGGCACCACCCGCACTCCAGTACGCGGCCGTCCGCACGACGGCCGGCGGCAGCGGATTGAGCAGGGGGATCAGGTCCGGGGTGTCCTCCACCCGCGCCCGATAGGCATCCGCGCGCGGCCGGGCCGCCGCGAGGCGTCGCAGCACGTCCGCCGCCTCCGTGCCCGGATGCGCCCGCCACAGGCCGTCCACCGTCCGGAAGAACGCGTCCACCGGCGGGTCCCCCTCGCTGCCGCGCACCCGCAGCAGCCGGTTGGACACGGCGAGGAACTCCCGCCACCGCTCGGCACCGAACGTCCCCGGCCCAGCCCGGAACAGCGTCACCGCGTCGTCACTGTCGTCGTCGCCGAGCAGCAGGCCCACGGCCCGGTCCACCACGAAGTACGCCTTCTCCGTGAGGTGCACATGGGACCGCCCGTGGATCGGCCCCGAAGCGTCCAGCAGCCACTCCAGCACCGCCCGGTGCTTCTCCCGCAGCAGATGGTTGGCCTTGTACTCCTCGGCGGGGGAGCGGATGCGGTCGCGTATCTCCCGCAGGCACTCGGCGGCCGTGTCCATCGGCAGTCGTACGCCGGCGTGCGCGAAGACGTCGGTGTTCCCGCCGGTGAGGTTCTCGCCGTCCGAACCGGACTCGTCACAGGCGACCTCCACGAAGCGGCCGTCCCGCGCGGCTCCCGCTCCCCGCGCCGCCGCCGTTCCCGCTCCGCGCTCCCCCTGCGCCCGATTCCAGGTCACAGCCCAGTCCCCTGTCGTGAGTCCCACGACCAGCATCCCGCACGACCGGCCGGGACTTCGACGGGATTACCAGTTCGGCGCGGCACCCGAGTTCACCACCACGTACGCCTGAGCCGCCTTGAGTGACGGGCTCCTAGACTGCCGGGCATGACGGACAAGCCGCTGGACCGCCTCGGCGCGGGCAAATACCTGCTGGTCACCAGCTACCGCAAGGACGGCACCCCGGTCGCCACCCCGGTCTGGGTGGTACGGGACGGGGACACCCTCGGCGTCTGGACCGCCGCCGACTCCTGGAAGACCAAGCGGATCCGGCGCCGCGGCGACGTCCTGGTCGGGCCCTGCGACCTGCGCGGCCGCCCGACCGGCGACCAGGTCCCGGCCACCGCCGAGATCTGCGACCCGGCCACCACCGCCCGCTACCGCGACCTCATCGCCCGCAAGTACGGCATCACCGGCCGCCTCACTCTCCTCGGCAGCCGACTGCGCCACGGCCTGGACGGCACCGTCGGTATCCGGGTGACCCTGACGCCCTGAGGACACCGCCCCGGCGTCGTCGCCGTCAACTCCAGGCGCGGTACGGCTCGTCCAGGAGCTGGAAGACCGGCTCGCCGCGCACCGGGTCCTTGGCCGTGGACAGTTGCACGCGGTCCCCGCTGTGGATGCCGACGGCAGGACCCATGACCCGGCCCCGCACGACGAACCCCTCCGCCATCTCGACCATGGAGACGTTGCGCGCGGCCGGGGTGTTGCGGTGCACGATCGCGGAGTGCCGGACCGTGCCCACGCCCTCACTGCGCTCCGTCCTGAGGTCGCTGCCCTGGCACACCGGACACAGCAGCCGCTGGTACATGGCAGTGCCGCACCAGGTGCAGCGCTGGAAGAGCAGGGCGTCCCTGGCGTCCGCGGGCTTGGCGTCGAGGACGCCCGTCGCGGTGCCGCCCGCCGTCGGCTGCGCGGCGCTTCCTGAGTGGTGGTACACGCTGGTCAACTCCCTGCGCTCGGCCGGAATCCCGCGTGCCCGGAACGAACGGGCACACCTGTGCCCGGTTCTCGGTGCCACCGCGCACAGCGACAGCGTATGGCACTCAGTGTCAGCGGTAAAGGCACTCCGTACCCCCGATTTTTAGCAGGATGGAGCCACTCGGTGGAAGCGGTCAGCCGCGGCCGAGTGCCGACTCCAACTCCTGCACCACTCGCCACAAGGGAGCGTCACGCCGGGAGACGAGAACGACTACGTCATCGGGCTGCTCGGGTCGTACCCCCGTTCGTTCCTCGGTGGGCGGGGCGACGGGCCGGCCGGCGCCGTACGTGGACCGGACGTATCCCAGCGCGCGGTCCACCGCGGCGTCGGCGTCGCCCTCGCCATCCGAACGCAGCCAGGAGCGCAGCGCGTTGTTGTGCGCGGCGACGACCGCGGCCGCGATCACGTCGGCGCGCAGGGTCCCGTCGGGGCGGTGCGCGAAGCGGCCGCGCAGATACTCGGCGAGGGCGCGCTCGTAACGCCACACCACCGACAGCTCGTACGCGCGCAGCCCCGGGACCTGCTTGGTGAGCCGGTAACGCTGCACGGAGAAGGTCGGGTTCTCGGCATACATCCCCAGTACCAGACGGGCCGCGTCGCAGACCCGCTGTACCGGTTCGTGCGCGTCGTCGCTGGCGGCGAGGAAGGCGGTCATGCCGGCCAGGAAGCGCTCGTGGTCGGGGAAGACCACGTCTTCCTTCGAGGGGAAGTAACGGAAGAACGAGCGCCGTCCGACGCCGGCGAGCGCCACGATGTCGTCGATCGTGGTCTGTTCGTAGCCGCGTTCCAGGAAGAGCTGGAAAGCCGCAGCGACCAGGGCGTCCCGCATCGGCGGCTTCGCGGTCGGCGCCGCGCTGCTGGAGCTCATGAACGCGAACGTAGCACCCGGCCGACGTGGATGGCACTCAGTGCAAGTGCCCTGGGGAACTGAGTGCCTTCGTGCTCGCCCGGCGAACGCCGGAACGGTTCGTGACGGCCGAGGCGGGAGCCGTCCGCACTCCGACGTAACCTTTTGGCGCCCGGTGCACTCCGGGCCGTCGCTGCCCCAGAAGGTCGAGGAAACCCGCATGTCCGCCGCCCGTCCCCGCATCCTCTACGTCACCGACCTGGCGTACCCGGCGCGCGGGCGCCGCTACTGCGACGAGGACATCCATCTGACCTCCCGGCTCCGCGACCACTTCGACCTCGCTCTGTGTCATCCGCTGGACGCGTCCGCGCTCATGGACGGCTTCGACGCGGTGGTCGTCCGCAACAGCGGCCCCGTGCTGGCGTACCAGGCGGCGTACGACGCTTTCCGTACGCGTGCTCTGCGCGACGGCGTGCGGGTCTACAACCAGCTCACCGGCCGGGCGGACATGGCGGGCAAGCAGTACCTCCTCGAACTGAGCGCGGCGGGCTTCCCGGTCATCCCCACCGTCGACCGCGCGGCATCCCTGGACCGGCTGCCCGAGTCCGAGCGTTACGTCGTCAAGCCGAAGCTCGGCGCGGACTCGATAGGACTGGAGATCGTCCCCGCCGACCGGGTGCTCGACCGGGTGAGGGGACTGTCCGACGGGTCCGTCCTCGTGCAGCCGTGCGTGGACTTCGCGTACGAGGTGTCCTTCTACTTCGTCGACCACGACTTCCAGTACGCCCTCTACGCGCCCGACCCGGACGAGCGCTGGCGGCTGGAGCCGTACACGCCGAGCCACGAGGACCTGGAGTTCGCCCGGCGGTTCATCGACTGGAACGGCATCGAACACGGTATCCAGCGCGTCGACGCCTGCCGTGCCCACGACGGCGCTCTCCTTCTGGTCGAGTTGGAGGACCTCAATCCGTACCTGTCCCTGGACGCCCTGACCGCCGAGGCCCGGGACGCGTTCGTCGCCGCCCTCACGGTGGCTCTGAGCCGCTTCGTCGACGCGTGAGGACGGGCTGAACCGGCGGGCCGGTGCGCCCGTATCACTTCCCGGGGACCGCGGAAGGAGAGCACGTGTCGACACCGCCGGACCCGGACCAGCCGCAGCGCGGTCCCGCCCTCGAACCCGTACGCGTCCTGCGCCCGCGTCGCTTCGACGCCCTCGCGGAGCTCATGCGCGAGGTACGGCAGGACGCCGAGGACTATGAGACCGTCACGACGGCACGGAGCCACGACACTGACGGCGCCGACGACCGGACGCAGGAACTGCCGCGCGTGCCCGCCACCGGCCCCGTCGGCCCAGGCCGTGGCCTTCGCGGAGCCGCCGCCCTGGTCGCCGTGACCGCCGCCGCCCTCGTCGGCTTCGGCTGCGCACTGTTGCTGCCCGGCAGGGGTGACGCGGCCACGCCCGCCCCCGCCCCCTCCGTCACGGTCCCCGACGGCCTCGGCACCCTCCGCCAGGGCGACAGCGGCCCCGAGGTCACCGAACTCCAGGAACGCCTCCTGCGCATCCCGGACGTCTACCGCGACGGCACCGTCAACGGCCGTTACGACGCCCAACTCACCGAAGCCGTGGCGCGATTCCAGCTCTGGTACGGGATCCGGGGCGACGAGACGGGCGTGTACGGCAACGACACCCGCCAGGCACTGGAGTCCCGCACGAGTACCGACGCCGGCTGACGAGCGGGCGGGTTCGAACGCCGGGCAACACGCGGGAAAGGACTTGGGCGGGGCAGCTGTCACGCGGCACCATGGGCCGTCACCCCATGCATCGCGGCCGCCGGTGTCCGCGCACCGCCCGCCGGAGCCGCGGACCGACGTTCGAAGACCGAAGGCCCCGCTCATGAACGGCTCCCGCGTACCCGGCCTCGTGCTGCCCGCCGTGTTCCTGCTGGCTCTCGTCGCCGGCGCGTGCTGGTACTGGTTCCACCGCCACGACGACTGACCGGGCCGGGCTCCCGTGCGGGGCCGTCGAGTCAGCGGCCCGCGCTGTGCCCGGCCAGGGCCTCCATGACGACGCGGACGCTGCGGGCGATGTGCTGAAGCTGCATCAGTTCGGCCGCGTACAGCTTGATCGTGTGCTCGATGACCGACTCGGGCAGTCCCAGCACCGGCAGTTCGGCCCGCGCGGTGTGAAGTGCCGTCCGCGCCACCCGGATCTCGTGCTGGACCTGGATCTGCGCGTGCCGCGCGAGCAGCACGGGGTGGCGGATCAGCGCGGGGTAGCTGGCATATCGGGCCGGCACCAGCTCGCGCAGCCACCGGGCCGCCGAGCGCTCCCAGTCGTAGCTGCCAGGCGACTTGACCTGGCAGGGCCAGTCCGGGCTGATGCGCGTGGTCGTCAGTTGCATGGTCATCGCTTCCGGGTGTGCGGCGTCGTGCGGGGTGGTCCGACGGGTGGGGCGGCCCCGGCCTAGGGGATGACCGGGGCCGCCACGGGCGAATCGCGCAGGCGATGCCCGATCGAACACCCCCGGCGCCGACGCGGGTAGGAGACGGCGGCTGCGGGTGTCCGTTCAGGAGCCCCGAGTGTCGGCTGCCTGCGCGGCGAGTGGTGCTTCGTGCGCACGGGCGGTCCGGCTTTCTCGGGGCGGGTGCGAGGGGTGAGTCCGTGGATGCGGAACGTGCCCGGAGCGGGCCGGGCGCGATCCGTGTGCAGTATTTATATATGCCGTCCGCTTTGCAAGACGTATGAAAACATTCATGCGTGATATGCCATGAATGATCCTGTTACGAGCTGTGCCGGTCCCGAGGAGTACGTCAGTCCTTCAGGAAGAAGTGGTGTTGCTCGGCGACTTGTTCGTACTCCTCGAGCCGCGCCTGGGTGCGCCCGGGGTCGGCGTCCGTCATCGCCTGGAGCAGTGCGGCGGACATCAGGCCGGGTGCGGCGTAGGAGTCGAAGACGAGACGGGAGCCGGTGCCGGTGGTGAAGGTCTCGTCGGCCTCGTCGGCGAGCGCCCCGAGCGCCAGGTCGGTCACCAGCGCGACCCGCAGTCCCGCGCCGCGCGCGACCCGGATCGCGGTGAGCGTCTCCTGCGCGTGCCTCGGCATGCCGAACGCCAGCACCCAGGTGCCGCCGGCCTCGCGGGACTGCAGCAGCGCGTCGTACGCCACGCTGCCGCCCCGGGTCACCAGCCGTACGTCGGGGTGGATACGGCGGGCGGCGTAGGCGAAGTACTCGGCCAGCGACACGGAGATGCGCAGCCCGAGCACGGTCAGCGGGGCCGACAGGGACAGTTCACGGCCGATCCTGATCACCCGGTCGGGGTCGGCGAAGTCCCGGCGCAGGTTCTCCAGGTTCTGGATCTCGGCGTCGACGGCCGCCTGGAGTTCGTTCGCACGGTTCACCTCGGCCGCCCCGGGGCTGACGGCGAGCGCGCCCAGCGCGATCGACTGGAGCTTCTCGCGCAAAGCGGGGTAACCGCTGAAGCCGACGGCCGCGGCGAAACGCGTCACCGACGGCTGGCTCACCCCCACCCGCTCCGCGAGATCGGTGATCGACAGGAACGCCGCCTCGGTGATGTGCTCGATGAGGTACTGGGCGATACGGCGCTGCCCGGGGGACAGCCCGTGTCCGTCGAAGAGTTCTCTGAGCTGGGAGGTCGGTGCGGCTTCGGCCGCCGGCACGGTCTTGCCCGAGGTGATCGCGGATGCCTGCGCGCGTGCCTGCTGGGGCGATGGCACCGGTGCGCGTCCTTTGTCTCCCACGAAGATTCAACATAGCTCACGGACCGTGGTGACCAGAGGTTGTGCGGGCACGCCCGAGCGCCCCGCGGACCGGCGACCGACCCCCGGTGATCGACCGGCGCGGAGGTGATCAGCGCCGGTAGATGGTGATCGAATGACCGACTTCATCGATCGGACGACTGCTGTCGATCAACTCGGCCAGTCTGCCGCGCGCCTTGGCCACGGACGAATCCGATACGACCAGCAGCCCGTGCACCTCGCCGACGGGCACCTTGCGCGGGTCGGGCGCGTGGATGCCGTAGTACGACGGCACACCACTGCCCTTGTAGACGAGCCAGATCCGCTCACCCCGGTACCGCGAATCCAGCCGCTCCGCGAGCCGGCCCAGGTCCTGGCCCCAGTCCACGTTGGCGTCGTGCAGCCGCAGGTGCGTCTTCGCCGGTCCGCCGAACGCCTCGTTGGAGTACGGCAGGTAGTAGGGGAACGTGCGCAGCGAACTGACGGCGACGAACAGCACCAGCGCCCCCGCTGTCACGGGCGCCCATCGCCACCTCAGGGCCAGGACTCCGGCCGCCGCGACCGCCAGGAACATCGGCACGAACACGGCGTACCGCGTGCCGAAGTCCCGGGCCCCGTCCATCGCCACCGCCAGTAGCAGGGCGGGCGGGAGCAGCACGTACGGCGCCGCGGGCCGCAGCCGCCGTACCGCCACGACCGCGACCGCACCCACCGCCCACAGCACGAGCATGCCCAGCGGTGTCTTCACCAGCAGGGCGGCCGGCAGGTAGTACCAGAGCGAGCCGGTGTACAGGTGCCCGAACAGATAGCCCTGCCACGGGTAGTCCTCCAGTCCGAACTGGACGCGCATCCCGTCCCGGTAGGCGCGTGGGAACGGCAGCAGCTCGACCAGTCGCTCGCGCAGCCCGTGGACGACCGGCACTGCTTCTGCGGGCGTGAAGCGCAGGCGCGGATCGACCACGAGATACGACGCCCAGACGACGGCGATCGCGGCCACCGCCACCACGGCCGCCCCCGCCAGCGCCACCGCAAGGGTCCGGCGGAGTTCGGCCCGCCCCTCGAGGCCGCGTCGTGCGTGCCACACGGACACCAGGGCGAGCGGGATCAGGGCCCCGAGCGCGGGCAGCGCGCTCATCTTGGTCGCCACGGCCGCCCCGAGCGCCACTCCGGCGAGCGGCAGATACAGCCGAGGCCGTCGCCGCGCCCGCCACACCAGCCACGCCGACGTGAGCACGAAACCGGCCGCCGGTACGTCCAGCGTGGCCAGCGAACCGTGCGCGACGACATCGGGGGAGAAGGCGTACAACGCGAGCGCGGCCACCCCGCCTGAGGTACCCACGACCTCGCGCGCGAAGGCGAACACGACCAGCCCGAACAGCAGCGTCAGAACGATCATCGGCAGCCGGGCCCACAGCATCAGCCGCCACGGGTCGTTGCCGGACTCGTACAGCAGATGCCGCCCCACCTGCCCCTGGCTGCCGGTGTACGACGCGTCGTAGTGCGGGTCGGCGATCGCCACCCCGGCCGCGATGACAAGTTTGCCGAGCGGCGGATGTTCGGGGTTGTAGCGCAGTCGGTGCTCGCGAAGATAGTCGGTGGCCGTGGCCACGTACACCGGTTCGTCGATCGTCGGAGTCTGCTCCACCGCCGTCGTCACCATGGCCACGGCCATCTGGGCGAGCAGCAGCACCACAAGGAGCGGCACGAGTCGGCGCCGCCGGTGCCGCAGTGCGGCGTACAGGCGCGGACCGGTGGCCCCACGTACCGTGTCGTCGTCGTGGACCTCGGGTTCGAGGACCGGGTGCAGTTCGCGCGCCATCATCCGCCCCGCGGCGCCGTCACCGCTTCACGAGTCGTACCGGCAGACCCTCTGCCGTACACACGAATACGTAACGCGGCCCGTTCGAGTTCATCTCGGCACGGTCGAACCGGCCGCGCGCCCTCGGCCACCCTGACCATGGCCTGGCGACCACCGGACTGAAGGGGCTGATCTCCCGTGCGTCTTCCTTACCAGCGCCGCCCGTTGCACGACCTGCCGGACACCCCGGAGGCGTACGACGCCGTCCTCGCCGATGTCACCGAGCAGGCCCTGGCCCGGCTGACGCCCGAGGGCAGCCTCGAACACCCCGGCGCCCGCCTCGACGTCGGCGACACCTCCCTCGGTGTGACCTCCCTGCTGGCGCTCGCCTGGCAGCGCGGCAGGGACCCGCGCCTGCCGGCGGCAGTGCACCGCAGCCTCGCCTTCCATCTGCGTGAGCGCGTCCACACCGACGACAACCCCGGCTACCCGAACCTCAGGATCCGCAACTCCGGCCTCCCGTACGCACGTTACGTCCTGAAGGCCGGAGCTCACCCCCTCGGCGACTGGCCCAGCACGGTGTGGGCCCTGCTCCAGGCGGTCAACGTCCTGGACGCGGCCGACGGGCTCCTCGGCGACGAACAGCGCACCGCACTCCTGGAGTTGGCCCACGGCTACTGGCGCCGGCTGACGGAGGCGACCTTCTTCAACCCACAGGAGGCGGGCAACCAGGCGATCGGCTGTGTCGTCGGCGGCCTCATGCTGGCCCCTCATCTGCCCCGGGACGAAGGCGAGTCGGTGCGCGCGCGGGCCCTCGCCCTCTACACCGACGAGATCCGGGCCCGCCGCGTCCGGGACCGGGGCGCGCTGCTGCCCCCGGAACACGGCGGCGCGTACGACAACAACTACGGCCCGATCTCCCTCTCCTTCCTCGCGCAGGCCCACCGCGTCAGCGGCGAGGAGGTCTTCGCCGAGGACGGGGACACGCTTGCCCGCTACATCGACGCCCGTCTGACCGGAGGCGGCTTCGACCTCGGCGGCCCGCGCTACAGCGAGCAGCACTCCGGGTTCGAGTCGGTCCTCGGGCTGCGCTACTTCAGCGGCCGTATCCGCTCCGACCTGGGCCGTTACCGGGGCGACACCCGTTGGGCCCGGCACGCGGCGCAGGCCGACGGCGGCATCGACGGGCACTTCGCCTGGATGCTGGTGTGGCAGATCCAGGACACCTCGCGCTGGCACCGCGAGCCGTCCGCGCGTCCGGCCCGGCACCAACTGCGCTCGGGCACGGTGTCGGTGGCCTTCGACGACCATATGACCCCGTCGTTGATCGAGGCAGGCGGAACGTACTGTCTTCCGGCCGCCGTCGACCGGCAGCACGGCTTCGGCCCGGTCCTCGACGGATTCCTGTTCTGCCGCCCCATGGGCGTGGTCCGGGTGCGCGACCTGAACGCGGACGGCCTGACGGCGAAGCTGGTCACCAAGCCGGTGGTCGGCCGCGACCACGTGCTGCGGCACGTGCGGTCCCTGTACGTCACGGACGGCACCCGGCTGTGGGTGACGGTCGCCCTGGAACGGCTCGACGGGGCGCCGTACCTGCTGGCCGGGCTGCCGTACGCCGCGGACGACGGCGACCGGGTGCGCAGGACGGCGAGGGCCGAGGCGGTGTCCGCGGGCGGGATGCGGCTGACGCATCCCGCCGCCGAGGGCGTCGACCACTTCGACGCCCGCGCCGAACTGACCCAGGAACAGGCGGCGTTCGAGCTGGCCGCCGACCCGCGCGTCTACGGCAACCCGGACGAGGGCTGGCGTCACCTGGTCAGCTCGACGGCCCTCGAGGCCGGCCCGGCGCCGGGCGCCCCGGAGGGACTGCACGTCTTCGCCGTACGGTACGGACCCGGCCCCGACGGCTCCTTCACGCCCGCCCTCGAAGCCGGCGAAGGAGGCCTGACCGTGCGGACCGAGGCCTTCACCGCCGTGATCGGAGAGGCGTCCGGCGACCCGCTCGGCGAACCCGAACTGACCCTGTTCGTATGAGACGTGGACCGAGGCTTTTGCAGGTAGGAACCTACTTACCTAATCTGGACACATGGCCCGCAACGCAGACGTCACCCGCCGGAAGATCCTCGACGCGGCGACCGAGGAGTTCGCCCGCCATGGCATCGCCGGCGCCCGGGTCGACCGCATCACCACCAACGCGGGCGTGAACAACGCCCTGCTCTACCGCTATTTCGGCAGCAAGACCGACCTGTTCGACACGGTCTACGGCCGCCTGGTCGTCGAGATGGTGACCGCGGTCCCGATGGACGCCTCCGACCTCCCCGGTTATGCGGCGCGCCTCTTCGACTACCACGAGGCCCACCCCGACGTCGTACGGCTCGCCGCCTGGCGTCAGCTGGAGCGCCCCGATCTGCCGGTGCCGGAGGCCGTCGCCGTGGCGCAGCGGGAGAAGGCCGAGGCGATCGCAGAGGCGCAGGCTCAGGGGCGGCTGCCCGGCACGCTGCCCGCCGCGGAGCTGCGGGATCTGATGGTCCTGCTGTCGCTGAGCAACTCGCCGCTCGCGCCGGGCGTGGGAACCGAGGGGCACCGGGCGCGGCGCCGCGCGACGGTCGTGGCGGCGGCGACGGCGGTGCTGCGGGCCTGAGCGCGTGAGTACGTGAGCGCCGCTCAGGCCGTCGCCGTCGTTCCGCTCGGTGCGCAGGGCGCCGGCAGCGCCGTGTCCGGGACGATCAGGTCGGCCCGGTCGCGGGTGGTCGCGATCAGGTCGGCGTTGCGCTGGTCCGTGCCCAGCACCCAGGCGAGCGCCGACGTATGGTCCTTGCCGAACTCCTCGTGCCGGGCGACGAGGCGGCGGATCCGCTCCTGCTCGTCGGCCTCGCAGAACCACACCTCGTCGAGCAGCGGCCGTACCCGGGCCCATGAACCGGTCTCCAGCAGCAGGTAGTTGCCCTCGGTCACCACGAACCGGATCTCCGGCGGCACCGGGATGACCCCGGCGATCGGCTGTTCCAGCACCCGCTCGAAGCCGGGGGCGTACACCACGTCGTCTCTGTCCTCGCGCAGCCGGCGCAGCAGTGCCGCGTAGCCCGCCGCGTCGAAGGTGTCGGGGGCGCCCTTGCGGTCCCGGCGGCCGAGCCGGTCCAGTTCGGCGTCGGCGAGGTGGAAGCCGTCCATCGGGACGTGTGCGGCCCAGGGCTCGCCGGACCCGTTCAACGCCTGCACCAGGTGCGCGGCGAGCGTCGTCTTGCCCGCGCCGGGGCTGCCGGCGATCCCGAGGATCGCGCGTCCTCCGCCCTCGGCGAGGGAGCGGGCGCGCAGCAGGAGGTCGTCGAAGGTCAGCGGCACACAGCAGAGTGTGACACCCGGCGGGCGACGGGTGTGAGTTCGCCGACAAGTGGGCCGGGTGTGGCCCAGGACACTCTCTGGGCGCGCCGGGTGGGGAACAGTGCTGGGTATGACAGAGCTCGGTCTGCCCGGCGAAATCCTGGCCTGCCTCTTCGACCTCGACGGGGTCGTCACCAAGACGGCCGTCGTACACGCCGCCGCGTGGAAGGACACGTTCGACGCGTTCCTGCGCGAACAGGACGGCGAACACTACCGCCCCTTCGACGCGCGCGACTACGACGAGTACGTCGACGGCCGGCCCCGCGCCGACGGCGTCCGCACCTTCCTGGCCTCCCGCGGCATCGAACTGCCCGAGGGACACCCCGACGACCCACCGGGCGCCCCGACCGTCCACGGCCTCGGCAACCGCAAGAACGTCCTCCTCCTGGAGAGGATCCGCACCCAGGGCGTCGAACCCTACGAGGGCACCTTGCGCTACATCGAGGCCGCCCGCGCGCACGGTCTGCGCACCGCGATCGTCTCCTCCAGCGCCAACACCCGTGACGTCCTGCGGGCGATCGACGCCGAGCACCTCTTCGACGTCCGGATCGACGGCGTGAGCGCCGCCGAACGCGGGCTGCCGGGCAAGCCGCACCCCGACACCTTCCTGGCCGCCGCCCACGACCTCGGCGTACGGCCGGCGCAGGCCGCCGTCTTCGAGGACGCCCTCGCGGGAATGGACGCCGGCCGCTCCGGCGCTTTCGGATACGTCGTCGGTGTCGACCGCGTCGGGCAGGGCGCCGCCCTGTACGCGCACGGCGCCGACGTCGTCGTAGGGGACCTCGCCGAACTGGGAGGCAAGGAGTGATCACCCAACGGTCGTACGCCGTCGAACCGTGGGCCGTGCGCGAGACCGAACTCGGCCTGGACGTCCTGGCGCAGAGCGAGTCCGTGTTCGCGCTGTCCAACGGGCACGTCGGCTGGCGCGGCAACCTCGACGAGGGCGAACCCCACGGACTGCCGGGCAGCTATCTCAACGGCATGCACGAACTGCACCCGCTGCCGTACGCCGAGGCGGGCTACGGCTACCCGGAATCGGGCCAGACCGTCATCAACGTCACGAATGGCAAGATCCTGCGGCTGCTGGTCGACGACGAGCCGTTCGACCTGCGCTACGGCCGACTCGTCGCCCATGAGCGGACCCTGGACCTGCGTCGCGGGGTCCTGGAGCGGACCTGCGAGTGGACGTCCCCGGCCGGCTCCACCGTACGGGTCCGCTCGACACGCCTCGTCTCGCTCACCCAGCGGGCGGTGGCCGCCGTGGCGTACGAGGTGGAGGCCGTCGGCCGCCGCACCCGGGTGGTGATCCAGTCGGAGCTGGTGGCCAACGAGCAGCTGCCGGAGCCGAACGGCGACCCGCGTACGGCCGTGGCGCTCCAGTCGCCGCTGGAGGCGGAGGAGAACTTCGCGGCCGGTCACCGGCTGCGGCTCGTGCACCGCACCCGGCGCAGCGGTCTTCGGGTGGCGGTCGCCGCCGACCACGTGGTGGACGGGCCGGGACGCACCACCACGCGCAGCGAGAGCGACGCAGACGTGGCCCGGCTCACGGTCACCTCCGTCCTGGAGCCCGGCCAGCGGCTGCGGGTGGAGAAGCTGGTCGCCCACGGCTGGTCCGGCACCCGCTCCCTGCCCGCCATGAGCGACCAGGTCGACGCGGCCCTCGCGGCCGCCGCGCACGACGGCTGGCAGGGCCTCCTCGCCGAACAGGGCGCCTATCTGGACGACTTCTGGGCCCGCGCGGACGTCGAGGTGGACGGCGACGAGGAGATCCAGCAGGCCGTCCGCTTCGCCCTCTTCCACGTCCTGCAGGCCGGTGCGCGCGCCGAGCAGCGCGCCATTCCCGCCAAGGGGCTCACCGGCTCGGGCTACGACGGGCACGCCTTCTGGGACACCGAGATGTTCGTGCTGCCCGTCCTCACCTACACCGCGCCCGGCGCCGTCGCCGAGGCGCTGCGCTGGCGGCACAACACCCTGCCCGCCGCCCGGGAGCGCGCGGCTCAGCTGGGCCTCGGCGGCGCCGCGTTCCCCTGGCGGACCATCGAGGGCTCGGAGGGCTCGGCGTACTGGCCGGCGGGCACCGCCGCCTTCCATGTGAACGCCGACATAGCCGACGCCGTGGTGCGCTACGTCGCGGCCACCGGGGACGAGCGCTTCGAACGCGACACCGGGGTCGAACTGCTCGTGGAGACCGCCCGGCTGTGGCGCTCGCTCGGCCATCACGACCACCACGGCGCCTTCCACATCGACGGGGTCACCGGCCCGGACGAGTACAGCGCGGTCGCCGACGACAACACGTACACGAACCTGATGGCCCGGGCGAACCTGCTGGCCGCCGCCGACGCCGTCGAACGCCACCCGGGGCAGGCCGCCCGGCTCGGCGTCGACGCGGAGGAGAGCGCCGCCTGGCGGGACGCGGCCGAGGCCATGCACGTGCCGTACAACCGCGACCTCGGGGTGCACGAACAGCACGCCGGGTTCACCCGCTACCAGCCGTGGGACTTCTCCGGCACCCGGCCCGACCAGTACCCGCTGCTGCTGCACTTCCCCTACTTCGACCTCTACCGCAAGCAGGTCGTCAAACAAGCCGACCTGGTGCTGGCCATGTACACGTGCGACGCGTTCTTCGACGAGGAGCACGTCGCCCGCAACTTCGCCTACTACGAGCCGCTGACCGTGCGGGACTCCTCCCTGTCGGCCTGCTGCCAGGCGGTGATCGCCGCCCAGGCGGGCCATCTGCGCCTCGCCCACGCCTATGCGGCCGAGGCCGCGCTGATGGACCTTCAGGACCTGGAGCACAACACCCGCGACGGGCTGCACATCGCGTCCCTCGCGGGTACCTGGATGGCGCTGGTGGCGGGCTTCGGCGGGATGCGCCGGCACGGCGACGGACTGCGCTTCGCGCCACGGCTGCCCGAGCGGATCAGCCGCCTCGCCTTCAGCCTCCAGCTCCTTGGCCGACGGCTGCGCGTGGAGATCCACGCCGACAAGGCGACGTACACGCTCCTGGACGGCCCGCCGCTGACGCTGCACCACCACGGGGAGCCGATGACCGTACGCGCCGACGGTCCCGCCATCCGCGCGATACCGCTCCCGAAGCCGCGCCCCGCGCCCGAACAGCCCCCGCACAGGGCGCCGACCCGCTGCTGACGCCCGGTTACGTCAGCACGCTCGAGAGCACACCGAAGAGGTCGCCCGTGGCGTCGACGGCGAGGAAGGCCGCGAGGGTGCCGAGGGCGAGGACGGCCGCGGCCGCGGACCACAGGCGCGGGGGCGGGCTCGTCTGCAGTGCCGCGATCCGGCGGGTGACGGCGCGGTCCGTGAAGTTCAGGCCACAGGCCGGGCGGGCGCGGCCCGCGCTGAGCGCCGCCCGGGCCAGGGCTCGGGCGGTGGCACCGCGGTCGCCGACGGTGTCCGCGGCCTGCTCGTCGGCCCAGCGCTCGACGAGATAGGTCACGGCTGCGCGGACCGGACCGAGCAGCGGATTGGCCGCGGCCGCCAGCGTGGCCGCGGTCACCAGGAGGCCGTGCCGGTGGGCCAGATGGGCGCGCTCGTGGGCGAGCAGCACCCGGCGCTCCGCCGGTTCCAGCGCGGACAGCATCGCCGAGGTGACCAGGATCCGGCCCGGGCTGCCCGGGATCGCGAACGCCTGTGGCACCGGGGAGGCGGCGACGATCAGCTCGGTGTCCGCCGGGTGCCCCGCGCACAGCCGGTGCAGCGCCCGCCGGGTGCCGCGTTCGGTCCGTACGGCCCGGTGGACGCGCCAGACGACGACGGCCAGGGCCACGATCGCCGCGATCCCGATGACCTCCGGCACGGGATCGGCCAGCGTCCGCCCGTCCTCGCGCGCCTCGCGGACCACCGGCGGCGCGTCGCCGAGCAGCGCGGTGGCCAGCAGCACCAGCGACCAGGTGGTCGCCGCGGCGGTCAGTACGGCGGCGGAGGTCAGCACGCGCGCGGCGAGCGCGGGGGCGACCCTTCTGCCGATCGCCGGGCTGATCACGGGCAGCAGCAGCGACAGCAGCAGGGGTGTGTAGACGTCGAACCTCATGCGCCGCCCCCGCCCAGCAGGTCGCGCAGCGCCCGCTCCTCCTCGGGGCTGAGACCGGTCACGAACTGCTGGAGGGCGGCGATCGGATCGGGGCCGCGGTCCAAGGCCTCGTGCATGGCCTCGGCGGTGAGCTCGGCCGCGTTCTTCGCCGGCCGGTACGCGCCGCGCCGCCCGTCGGCGTCCCGCAGCACAAGTCCCTTGTCGTACAGGCGCTTGAGGATGGTGTGCACGGTGTTGTAGGCGAGGCCGCCGCCGATCTCCGCCTGGATCTCGGCCGGTGTCAGCGGACGCTCGGTGGCCCAGAGCGAGGCCAGCACCTCGCTCTCCAGCTCCCCGGCACTGCGCCGCTCCACTCTGCCCCGGGAATCTGTGCCAGCCATGCCCCAACCTTACAGCGCGTAGGGCCGTCGGACCCATGGCGGTGTCCGCACGGCGGACTCCTCTGAAGTGGGCTATTTTGACCGTGTTTTCCCTGACTCCCGCCCTAGGTACTACACGCTGTAGGGTGTCAGCAGCCCTACGGCGTGTAGGGATACGAGGGGTGGATGATGTCCGGCAGCGCGAACGCCACACTCGCCGGGACACGGCGCGACCGACCACCGTACGTGTCCGGCGGCCTCCGCGCTGCCCGCGCGGGCGGCCCCCTCGCGGCCGTGGCGGCCCTCTTCACCCTGGCCCAACTCGTCCTCGTACGGCCCGGGATGGGTCTCGGCTGGGACGAGACCGTGTACGTCAGCCAGATCAGCGCACACGCCCCGGCGGCGTTCTTCAGCGCGCCCCGCGCCCGCGGGATCTCCCTGCTCGTCGCGCCCGTCACCGCCTGGTCGTCGTCCACACCGCTGCTGCGCGTCTACCTCGCCGTGCTCTCCGGCCTCGCCCTCTTCCTGGCGCTGCGCGCCTGGCGCGGCCTGTTCCCGACGCGTGTCCTCGCCCTGGCGGGCGCCCTGTTCGCCTCCCTGTGGGTGACGCTCTTCTACGGCCCGCAGGTCATGCCCAACTACTGGGTGGCCGTGGGTGCCCTCGCCGCCGTCGGCTGCTTCCTGCGCGCCCCCGGCGAGCGGCGCGCCCTGTGGGGCCTCATGGCGAGCGGGGCGCTGATGGCGTGGATGCGGCCCACCGACGCCGTCTGGGCGACCCTGCCCCTGTTCGCCCTCGCGCTGTACCGCCGCGCCTGGCGTCCGCTGCTCGCCCTTCTCGCCGGGCTCGCGGCCGGCGCCGTCGAGTGGGTCGTCGAGGCGTACGTCTCCTACGGCGGTCTCGCGCAGCGGCTCAAGGACGGCTCGGCGATCCAGGGCGGCCTCGGCTGGCACGTCGCCGTGACCGACCAACTGCGCAGTCTGGGCGGGCGGGCCCTGTGCCGACCGTGCACGGGGACCATGCCGAACCCGGTGGTCACCGTCTGGTGGTTCGTGCTGCCGCTGCTCGCCGTGCTCGGCCTGGTCCTCGCCGTCCGGGCCCGGCGCACCACGGCCACCCTGCTGCCGCTGGCGTGCGGTGTGACGGCGGCCGTCCCCTACCTTTTCATGATCGAGTACGCGGCACCCCGCTTCCTGCTGCCCGCCTACGCCCTGCTCGCCCTCCCCGTCGCCGACGTGCTCCTGCGCCTCGTCACCGCGTCCGCGCCCGCCCGGCGTCCGGTCGCCGTGACCCTGGTGGCGCTCGGACTCGCCGGGCACCTCGCGATCCAGCTCGCCGTCCTGGAGCACACCGTCGGCCGCACCACCGCCGCCCACCAGGCCTGGGCCCGCACCGCCGGCGAACTGCACCGCCTCGGTGTCCGACCGCCCTGTCTGCTCACCGGGCACGACGCCATCCCGATCGCCTTCTACGCCGGCTGCTCCTCCGCCGCGACCAGCGGCCACAACGCCAACACCACCCGGACAGCCGTCGAACGCACCGCCCGCCACACCCCCGTCGCCACGCTCGTCACCGCGGGGAGCCGCCCGCCCGCCTACGCCCGGCACTGGCCCTCCGAGCCCTTCGAGGGACTGCGCCTCTACCACGCCGTCCCGGCGGCCGGCTCATGACGTCCCCGGTGAACCTCGCCACTGCCCTGGGCCGCGGACGGGCCTACTGGCACAGCGCCCTCTGCCTCGCCGTGCTGCTGTGCGCCGCCTACCTGGCACGGCGGCACTGGCCCGCCGTGCACACCGGGGCCGTGCGGCTGGCCGTCGCCGACCACGGCTGGCTGCTGGTGGGTGCGACGGCGGCGGTCGCGACCTGGGCGTCCTCGGCGCTCGCCCAGCAGGGAGCGGTCACCCGACGGCTGCCCGGCGCCCAGCTGGTGGCCGCCCAGTTCGCCGCCTCCGCCGCCAACCACGTACTGCCCGCGGGCCTCGGCGCGGGCGCCGTGAACCTCCGGTTCCTCATGCGCTGTGGAATGCCTGCCGGCCGCTCTGCGAGCGCCCTGGCCGTCAAGGCCACCGCGGGCGGAGTGACCCGCTGCGCACTGATCGCCGCGCTCGTCCCGGCCAGCCCGGGCCTGCTGCGCGTCCCGCACGTGCCGCCGGCCGCGCTGGTGGCCGTACTCGCCGCGGCCGCGGTGGTGATCGTTCTGCTCAGCAGCCGCCTCGGGCCCCGGTGCAGGCGCGCGCTCGCCGCCGTACTGGCCGACATCCGGGCCGTGCACGCGAGCCCTCCGCGCGCCGCGGCCCTGTGGGGCGGCTCACTGGCCTTCGCCGCGCTGCACTCCCTCGTGCTGATCGCCGTCGCCCAGGCAGTCGAACTCCCCCTGCCCCCGGCCGAGGTGGCCCTGCTCTACCTCGCCGCCAGCAGCGCCGCCGCCCTGCTGCCCACCCCGGGCGGCCTCGGCTCGCTCGATGCCGCGCTCGCCCTGGCGCTCACCGCCTCTGGCGCCCCGGCCGCCCTCGCCGCCTCCGCCGTGCTCGGCTACCGCCTGCTGACCGTGTGGCTCCCGCTGGTCCCAGGGCTGCTCGTGCTCGGAGCACTCGTGCGGCGCCGGACGCTATGAACTGGGGGCGTTTCCCGCGCGCCCCCTTCAGGTAGGAGTCGCTTCAGTGGCAGCGTCGGCACGAGCCGAACGCCAACCGATGCACCAGGGGGAGCGCCATGGCAGAGAGCGACACAGGCGACGGCAGGCTCGGGGAGGAGTTCTTCGTCCCCGGGTCCTCGTCCTTCACACGGTTCCTCGCCGCGCACCGGCCCGGCCTGCTGCCCACGCGGAGCCCGCTGCCGTACGGCGTGCGGGCCGCACCCGACGGTGTCCCGCACGGCACCACGGTGCTCGCCCTCACCCACCGCGACGGAGTGCTGATCGCCGGCGACCGCCGGGCCACCATGGGCAACCTCATCGCCCAGCGCGACCTGGAGAAGGTGCATCCCGCGGACGACCAAACGGCGGTGGCCTTCGCCGGTTCCGTCGGGCTCGCGCTGGACATGGTCAAGCTCTACCAGGTCGAGCTGACGCACTTCGAGAAGATCGAGGGCATCCCCATGACCCTCAACGCCAAGGCCGTCCGGCTCGCCGCCATGATCCGCGAGAACCTCGGCCAGGCCATGCAGGGCCTCGCCGTCGTACCGCTCCTCGCGGGCTACGACCCCGCGGCGCCCGACGGGGAACGCGGCCGCATCTTCAGCTTCGACGTGGTCGGCGGGCTGTACGAGAAGTCGGACTTCCACGCCGAGGGTTCCGGCTCCCCGTACGCCCGGGGCGCCCTGAAGAAGCTGTACCGGCCGGACATGTCCCGTCGCGAGGCCGCCCTGGTTGCGCTCCAGGCGCTGTACGACGCGGCCGACGACGACTCGGCCACCGGCGGCCCCGACATCAACCGCCGGATCTTCCCGATCATCTCGGTCATCACCGAGGACGGCTTCGAGCGGCTGCCCGAGCAGGAGACGGAGGACCTCACCCGCGAGATGGTCGAACAGCGCCGCGACCGCCCGGACGGGCCGGGCGCCGCTGTGTGAGCCGCGCCTTCACGGGCGGCGCCCGACAGGCAGGATGGGTTCAGGTTTCCGGTAGCACCGTCGGCCTCATGACATCAGAGACCTCATTGGCCCACGCCGGCGCCCCGATCCCGAGCAGCCGGTCGCGCTGGAACAAGGTGCCCGAAGTCACCGTCTACTTCTGGGTGATCAAGGTGCTGTGCACCATCGTCGGCGAGACGGCGGCCGACCTGCTGAACGAGAAGGCCGGACTCGGCCTGACCGGGGTGTCGCTGCTGATGAGCGCGCTGCTCGCGGTCGTCCTCGTGGTGCAGTTCCGCACCAAGGCCTACCGGGCCGGGGTGTACTGGCTCGCCGTCGCCCTCATCAGCGTCGTCGGAACCCTGATCAGCGACAACCTCACCGACAACCTGGGCGTACCGCTCGAGACGAGCACAGCGGTCTTCGCGATCGTCCTCGCGATCGTGTTCGCCGTCTGGTACCGCCGCGAGCGCACCCTGTCGATCCACAGCATCGACACCGGCCGCCGCGAGGCCTTCTACTGGTTGGCCGTCCTGTTCACCTTCGCCCTCGGCACCGCGGCCGGCGACCTCGTCTCCGAGCGCATGAACCTCGGATACTGGCTGGCCGCCGTGCTGTTCGCCCTCGCCATCGCCGCGGTCGGCATCGCCCACTTCGCGCTCGGCCTCGACGCGGTGTGGAGCTTCTGGATCGCCTACATCCTCACCCGCCCGCTCGGCGCCTCGATCGGCGACTACCTGTCCCAGCCGGCCGGCGACGGCGGACTGGGCCTGGGCACCGTGGTGACCAGCGTCCTGTTCCTCACGGTCATCCTCGGCCTGGTCGTCTTCCTCTCGGTCACCCGCAAGGACGTCACCGAGCAGCGGGCCGTACCGGCCGCGTGACCTGCGGCTACCCGGCGGGCAGGGTCACCACGAACCGTGCCCCCGGCCCGTGTTCCGGATCGTGGGACACCTCACCGGCGGCGGAGCGGGCCAGGCGTCGCGCGAGCGGCAGCCCGAGGCCCGCTCCGCCGTGCCCGTCCCCGGGATCGGCCCGGCGCCCCGGCTGGAAGAGTGCGCCGGCGAACCACTCCGGCACGCCGGGACCGTCGTCCGTGACCTCGACGCGCACTCCGTCCGCCGCCCTCCGGTGAACCGTGACGGTGACCCTCGTACGGGCATGGCGCAGGGCGTTGGCGAGCAGCGGGCTCACGATCCG
This sequence comes from Streptomyces sp. NPDC002619, assembly GCF_042889305.1. NCBI lineage: Bacteria > Bacillati > Actinomycetota > Actinomycetes > Kitasatosporales > Streptomycetaceae > Streptomyces > Streptomyces sp. NPDC002619. Next base: position 253,644 of record NZ_JBIAQV010000007.1, read on the forward strand.
CTCCAGGAGCGCCGGTTGCACCCCGGCACGCAGCGGCGCGTCCTCGCCGGTGACGGTGACCTCCAGCCGGGCGGGGACGTCCAGCGCGTCGACGGCGCGGCGCAGGACGGGCAGGACCTCCGCCGTGCCGGGGGCCGTGGGTATGCCGTCGCGGGCCTCGGCGAGCAGCGTGTCGCAGATGGTGCGCATCGACCGGGCCGCCTCGGCCATCACTTCGTGCGCGGCCCGGGTCTCGGCCGCCGAACGCGGGCGTGCGCGCCACCAGTCCAGCTCGGCGACGATCCGGCTCAGCGGGGTGCGCAGCTCGTGCGACAACTCGCCGGTCAGCTGCCGCTCGTGGCGCAGCACGGCGCGGATACGATCCAGCAGCGCGTCCAACGAGGCGCCCAGTACTGCCAGTTCGGCGGGGCGGTCCGTGCCGCCGAAGCGCTCGTCGGAGGCCACCGCACTCCACTGGGTGGCCTGGTCCGTCATGGTGCGCACGGGGCGCAGCGCCCGGCCGACGGCCAGGCGGGTCAGCGCGTAGGTGCAGGCCAGCATGACCGCATCCAGGGCGAACGAGCCCAGGAGCAGGGTCCGGGCCGAACTCCGGTACGGCGACAGGTCGAGCGCCGTCACGACCATGGCCGGCGCCCGGTGCCCGCGGACCGGCTCGGCGCACAGCCGTATGGGAGCGTGCGCGGCGACGGTGGCGCAGCCGCGGACCCCGTGCGCGGCGAGCGCGTCGGCCGCCCGGGTGAGGGTGCCGCTGTGGGTCGGCGGCCCTTCCAGCAGCCGGGTGCCCGCGTAGATCCACACGTTGGCGTCCAGGAGCGTGTCGTTGGACGTCTCCAGGACCCGTACCGTCCCGGTGTGCGTGTCCACGGTGGTGGCGACGGCCGCGGCTCGGGTGCGCAGCTCGTCGTCCGCCTCGCGGTCGAGGCGGTGCCGGACCACGGTGTTGAACACCACGGTCAGGATCACCATCAGCAGGGTTGCCGTCGTCAGCGCGATGAGCGACAGCCGGCCCCGCAGGGTGCGCGGCGCGAAGCGGTGCAGGTGCCGCAGCGGGTGCCTCATACGAGCCGATGACCGATCCCGCGCACGGTGCCGATCGTCAGCTCGCTGCCCGCCTCGCGCAGCTTGCGCCGCAGCCGGGTGAGGTACTGGTCCAGGCTGTTGTCGCTGACGTGTGCGCCCTGAGGCCAACCTGCCCGCACCAGTACGCGCCGGCTCACGAGGTCGCCGCCTGCCGAGGTGAGCGTGGCCAGCAGCCGGAACTCCGTCGGGGTCAGCTCGATCAGGGTGCCGTGCACGGTGGCCCGGTGCCGTACGGCGTCCAGCACCAGGCCACCCGCGACGGCCGTCGGCGGCCGCGGAACGGCCCGCTTGAGCGCCGCCCGCAGCCGGGCGGCCAGCTCGGCCAGATGGAACGGCTTGGGCAGATAGTCGTCGCCCCCGGCGGAGAACCCCGACAGCCGGTCCGTCAGCCGGTGATGCGCGGTCAGGAAGATGACGGGGGAGAGGAAGCCGCCCGCGCGCATCGCCTGGCACACGTCCCGGCCGTCCGCATCGGGCAGCCCGACGTCCAGCACCGCGGCCGCCACGTCGGGCGTCGCCAGCCGCAGGGCCGTCGCGCCGTCGGGGGCGGACACCGTGTCGAAGTCCTCGTCGCCGAGTCCGCGCCGCAGGACGTCACGCAGGGCGTGATCGTCCTCGACGACCAGGATCTTGGGGCGCATGGTCCTCCTGGGGAGTGGTGGCCGGGTCCGTGGGGTGCGGGATGCCGGCGGGGGGTGTCGTACGGTTCGCCGCGCCGGTTGCGCGGGCCTGTTTCCCGGCTCCCGGGACGAGCCGCCCCGGGAGCCACCAGGCCGCCGCGCACAGGCAGACACCGAGCCAGCCGACGGCGAACAGCCAGCCGCCGATCACGTCGGTGAACCAGTGCACGCCGAGGAAGACCCGGGTCAGTCCGACGAGCGCGCCCCAGCAGCCGACGGCCAGGCACAGGGGCAGCCTGCCGCGTGGGGCGCGTACGGCTATCGCCAGGATCACCAGCCCGGCCGTCAGCGCGGCCGTCGTGCTGTGGCCGGAGGGGAACGACCAACCCGAGGCGTGCGTCTGCCAGTCGGACTCGGCGGGGCGGGGCCGGCCGACCAGCTCCATCACGCCGTACCGCACGGCCTGGCCCGCGCCGAGACACAGGGCGGCAAGGAGCACGGCGGCGAGTCGCTGCCGTGCGGTCCGCCCCGCGATCAGCCCGGCCAGTACCACCAGCGCGTACGGGATCACGCCTGTACCCGTGGCGGTCACCCCGCGGGCCACGGCGATCGCGATCTCCGGGCGATGCTCGACCGACCAGTGCAGCAGGCCGTCGTCGAGATACAGCGGGGCACCGTGACCGCCGACGACGACCATGGCCAGTACGCCGAACGCCGTCCAGGCACCGAGGCCCACGCTGCCCGCCAGTTCGGCGACACCCTTGCGGTTCATGACACCAGGAGCGGCCGCAGCCGGGTCGCGGCCAGCCGCTCTGCCAGGTCCCGCGGCCACCGGCGCAGCGCCCGCATCGACCCGAACGCGACGAGGCCGCCGATCATGACACCGGCGATCACGTCGTGCGGGTAGTGGACGCCGATCCAGACCCGGGAGACCGCCATCGCACCGGCCGCCACGACCGCGACGGCGCCCAGCCGGCGGGCCACGAAGAACAGGGCCACCGCCGCCGCGGCCGCGATCGCCGCGTGATTGCTCGGGAACGACCAGTCGCTCCGCGCCGGACACGTCTCCAGCGTGCTCACCCGCAGGCTCCGGCACGGCCGCACCTCGTGGACCAGCAGCTTCAGTACGGCGTCCACGGCGAACGCCACCACCACGGTCACCGGCACGGCCAGCGCCGTCAGCGCCGCCGTCGCGCTCACTCGGCGCGCCCGCCACCAGCCCACGGTCATGAGCACCGCGAACAGGGCGAGCCCGTACGCCGACCAGACCGTGACCGAGTCGTCCAGCCAGGAGGGGGAGGACTGCGCGAGCCGCACCACGTCCGTGTAGGCGTGCCCGTCGATCGACGAGCCCTGGAACGCGAGGATCATCCGCGGACCTCCTTGGCGGCCCGGCGGGAGCGCAGCACCTCGACGGCGAGCGGCAGCAGCGACACGACCACGATCAGCGCGATCACCGGCAGCAGGTACTTGTCGACGCTCGGGATCGTGGAACCCAGCGCATAGCCGGCCAGGGTCAGACCGACGCTCCACACCAGCCCGCCGACCGTCTGCCACAGCGTGAACGTCCGGGCGGGCACGCCGAGCGCCCCGGCCATCGGGTTGAGCACCGTCCGCACCACCGGCACGAAGCGGGCCAGCACGATCGCCTTCGCGTGTCCGTAGCGCTCCAGCAGTTCCTCGGCACGCTCCGCGCCTTCGTGCAGCCGGGCCGAGCGGCTGCGGGTGAGTAGTGCCCCGCCCGCCTTCCGGCCCAGGAGATAGCCGCACTGCGACCCGGCCAGCGCGCCCACCGCGGCCGCGACCAGCAGCGGCGCCAGCGACAGGTGCACGCCGCTGCCCGCGGTGCCGGTGCACAGCAGGCCCGCCGTGAACAGCAGCGAGTCTCCGGGCAGGAAGAAACCGATCAACAGCCCCGTCTCGGCGAACATCACCACACCGACGCCCAGCACACCGAAGGCGGCCAGCAGCGAGTGGGCGTCCAGCACGTTGACGGCAAGCTGCGACGACAGGTGCAGGGGAGTGGTCATCGTCGCGCGCCCTTTCGTCCGGTGAGGCGGGCGCGCGGAACGGCACCCGACTGTCGACTACACATGCGTAGACGGTCTACTGAACTGTAGACGATCGGGAGGGGTGGCGTGCGCAGGGACCGGCCCGGACGGCGGCTGCCCGGGACCTGACTTTTCCTCCCTGTGGACAAGGTCTGACCCCGGCTTTGCCCGCCATTACTGCAAATGAGTTGCAGGTGCGGGAGGATGGCACATGGCCGCCCGGTGTGGCCGCTCATGCGCCACCGCTCGGACGAAAGACGAAAGACCCTCACCATGACGCGACAGGAGTGGATCAGGGTCGCCGGCATGGCCGCGTTCGTGCTCGCCCTGCACGTCATCGGCTGGTTCACGCTCGTGGCGATCGTCGCGCCGCAGCACTACGGCATCGGCACGAAATCCTTCGGCATCGGCATCGGCGTGACCGCGTACACGCTCGGCATGCGGCACGCCTTCGACGCGGACCACATCGCGGCGATCGACAACACCACCCGCAAGCTGATGAGCGAGGGACGGCGCCCGCTGTCGACCGGCTTCTGGTTCTCCCTCGGCCACTCCAGCATCGTGTTCGGCCTCGCCGTCCTGCTCTCCCTCGGCATGAAGACGCTCGCCGGCCCGGTCCGCGACGACAACTCCCGCCTCCACGACGTCACCGGCCTGATCGGTACGACCGTCTCCGGGACCTTCCTGTACGTCATCGCCGTGATCAACCTGGTCGTCCTGGCCGGCATCTGGAAGGTGTTCCGCCGGATGCGCACGGGCCACTTCGACGAGGCCGCTCTGGAGGAGCAGCTCGACAGCCGGGGCTTCATGAACCGGCTCCTCGGCCGCGTCATGAAGTCCATCACCAAGCCGTGGCAGATGTACCCCCTCGGCCTCCTCTTCGGCCTCGGCTTCGACACGGCGTCGGAGATCGCCCTGCTGGTGCTCGCCGGATCAGGTGCCGCCTCCGGGCTGCCCTGGTACGCAATCCTGTGTCTGCCCGTGCTGTTCGCCGCCGGCATGTCCCTGCTCGACACCATCGACGGCTCGTTCATGAACTTCGCCTACGGCTGGGCGTTCTCCAAGCCGGTCCGCAAGGTCTACTACAACCTCACGATCACCGGCCTGTCCGTCGCCGTCGCCCTGATCATCGGCACGGTCGAATTCCTCGGCCTCCTCGCCGGCAAGTTCGGCCTGCACGGCCCGTTCTGGGACCGGGTCGGCGGACTCGACCTCAATGTCGTCGGATTCGTGATCGTCGGCCTGTTCTTCGCGACCTGGGTCGTGGCCCTGCTGGTGTGGAAGTTCGGCCGCATCGAGGAGAAGTGGACGGCGGGCCTCGCCCGGCCCGCCGAACAGGGCGCGGAGTAGCCCCGTCCAGGCCTCACCCCCGCAGCCCCAACTCCCTGCGCCACTTGGTGAACTGCTTCTCCGGATCCCCGGTGTACGACCACGGAGTCCGCGTCGCCCGGCGGCCCAGCATGCGCATCAGCGCCGCCGCGATGTCCGCGGCGCCCGCCTGACAAGCGGCGTGCGTCAGGTAGTTGAGGTCGCGCAGCTCACCAGGAGCCACGATCGTGTCGCCGCGGCCCGTGATCCAGCGCTGCCAGGTGCGGCGCACGTCGCTCACCGCGCCGTCGTGGTCCCAGTGCTGGCCCAGCCCCATCGCGGAGTGCTGTCCCTTCGCGCCGTCCAGGGCGTACCGGTACTCCTCGACCCGGGCGTACTGCACGAGCACCGGCAGCGCACAGCCGGGCGGGGCGACACCGGCCGCGTCGCGGGCGAAGTCGTACATCAGGCCGTGGGTTCCGTGCCAGCGCGCGGAGTAGTAGTGCAGCACCTGGAGGTGGCCCTCCACGCTGTAGGGGTCGCGCCGGTGCAACTCGTCCCACCAGCACGCCAGTTCCTGCCGCCGTACGCCCGACGGGTACAGCCGCGCCACCGAGATCAGGGAGATCCACGGCGTGGGATCGTCGGCCCACGCCTCGGTGGCCTGGAGGCAGGCCAGTACGGCGGCGTCTATGCGGTCCCGGTCGATGGGCGTGCCGCGGCCCGCGGCGATGGCCATGGTGAAGGCCCGGGACGTCTCGGTCGCCGCACGCAGCGCCAGGGCGTCGGCACTGCGCGGCTCGGCGGCCAGCCAGGACTCCACCGTCGTACTGCCCGCGCAGGCCTGCGCAAGGAGCCGTATCCGGTGCCCCCGGGAGAGCCAGTCGGCACCGGTGGTCCGCAGCAGGTCCCTGAGGCCCTGCCAGCGGCCGATCACGATGTCGTGGCGGGCCGAACTCAAAAGCGCGTCCCCGCAGTCGGGATCGAAGTCGGGGGCGAAGCGGTCTCGCGCCATCGGGCGGTCCCCTCGGATCAGAAGTCGGTGGGGAGGCCCTCGTAGGCACGGGACTGCGCGTTCGCGTGGTCGTCGGGGACGTACTCCGCCTCGATCGTCCGGGTGGCGTCGAGTCGGGCGGGCCGGTAGTAGTCGCTGCCGCGCCGCCAGTACCAGAGCATCGGCCACAGCCCGACGGCCAGGCCGCCGATGCCGATCGTGATCGCGGCGCCGCTCAGTTCGCCCAGCGACTCGACGAAGATCCAGAACATGAACAGGGCGCCGAACAGCGGCCACACCCCGCCGAACAGGAAGTTCGCCGCCGACTTCAGCAGCATCTTGCGGTAGGCGACGACCACGGCGAGGCCCGCGAGGCCGTAGTAGACGGCGATCTGCAGGCCCATCGCGGAGATGGCGTCGGAGAGGATGTCGCCCACCGTGCCCAGCGCGTTGGAGGCGATGAACATCAGCAGGGCCACCCCGCCCACCACGGCGATCGCCACCCACGGCGTGTTCCAGGTGCGGTGCACCCGGCCCAGCGCGGACGGCATCGTACGGTCCCGGCCCATCGCGAACAGCGAGCGCGTGACCTGGATCAGCGTCGTCTCCAGTGTGGCGATGGTGGACAGCATCACGGCGACGATCAGCAACTTCCCACCCCAGCCCGGCCAGACCTCCTCGCCCAGCACGGCCAGCACGTTGGCGTCGTTCGACGCGATCTGCCGCGAGGTCAGGATGATGTTCACCGCGATCGTGAACACCTCGAACAGCAGGAAGACGATGCCCACACCGATCAGGCCCGCGAGTCCGGTCGTACGACGGCTGTTGCGGGTCTCCTCACTGAGGTTGCTGGTGACGTCCCAACCCCAGTAGTAGAACGCGGCGATGAGAGCGCCCGAGGCGAACCCGGACAGCCCGTCGAACTGGCCGAAGCCCAGCCAGGACCAGTCGAACGCGCGGGCACCACCGGTGTGGATCACGGCCAGCGCCGCGAACAGCGCCAGGATGGCCAGCTCGACGCCGGACATCAGCAACTGCGCCCGAACGGTGAGCCGGGCGCCGCCGAGCACCACGCACAGCATCAGCAGGAACCACGCGGCGCCGACCACCGTCGACAGGGCCGTGTCGTCGGCCAGTTGCTCGTCGAACAGCGCGAGCGTCATCGAACCGGCGGGCAGTGAACCGGCCACCATGAAGATGGTCGCCGACACCACCAGCGCCCAGCCGCTCATGAAGCCCAGGAACGGGTGCAGCGTGCGGCCCACCCACGAGTAACTCGCGCCCGCGTTCACATCGATCCGGCCCAGATAGCTGAAGGCCAGCGCGATGCCCAGCATCGGTATCGCGCAGTACAGCAGGGCCGCCGGGCTGGCCAGTCCCACCGCGCCGACCAGGACCGCGGTGGTCGCCGCCAGCGAGTACGCCGGTGCGCTGCCCGCGACGGCCATGACCACCGTGTCGAACGTTCCGAGGGCATTGGCCTGCAGCCCTCTGCCCCTGTTGTTGCTCATGGTTGCGCTGCTTTCCGGTCGTGCACGGCGCCCGGGCGGGCCGGCCCGACGGCGTACTGGAGTGGGGGGTGAGGACCCGCCTCGACCGAAGAGGGATGGCCTCGGGTCAGAAGCCGGGCAGGTGAAGAAAAGTGCTGGTGGGCACCGATCAGCCCTGCGTCGGCAGTCGGTCACACCGCGTGTGGGTGTGATGATAGCGGCACCCGTTGACCTTTCCGGCCGTTCGGTGCGGTCAGTCCTCCAGCCGGTCGATCTGGCGCAGTTTGTTGGTCGCGTCGAGGGCGGCGACCTTGTAGGACTCGGCCAGCGTCGGGTAGTTGAAGACGGCGTCGACCAGATAGTCGACCGTCCCGCCGCAGCCCATCACCGACTGGCCGATGTGTATCAACTCGGTGGCGCCGGCGCCGAAGCAGTGCACGCCGAGCAGGGTGCGGTCGCCGGGGGAGACCAGCAGCTTGAGCATGCCGTGGGAGTCGCCGATGATCTGACCCCGCGCCAGTTCTCGGTACCGCGCGATGCCCACCTCGAACGGCACGCGGTCCTCGGTGAGTTGGTCCTCGGTCCGGCCGACGAAGCTGATCTCCGGGATGGTGTAGATGCCGATCGGCTGGAGGTTGTGCATCTGCCCGACCGGCTCACCGCAGGCGTGGTACGCCGCCGCCCGGCCCTGTTCCATCGAGGTCGCGGCGAGTGCCGGGAAGCCGATGACGTCACCGACGGCGTAGATGTGCGGGACCTCGGTGCGGTAGTGCTCGTCGACGGTGATCCGGCCGCGCCGATCGGCGGTCAACCCGGCCTTGTCCAGGTCGAGTTCGTCGGTCAGGCCCTGGCGGCCGGCGGAGTACATCACCGTGTCGGCGGGGATCTTCTTGCCGCTCTCCAGGACGGTGAGCGTGCCGTTCTGATGGCGCTCCACGGCGGCGACCGTCTCGCCGAAGCGGAAGGTCACCGCGAGGTCGCGCAGATGGTACTTGAGCGACTCGATGACCTCGACGTCGCACATGTCCAGCATCCCCGGCCGCTTCTCGACGACCGTCACCTTGCTGCCCAGCGCGGCGAACATGGACGCGTACTCCATGCCGATGACCCCTGCGCCGACGATCACCATGGACCGCGGCACCCGCTCCAGCGAGAGCACGTTGTCCGAGTCCATGATGGTGCGCCCGTCGAACTCCACGCTGTCCGGGCGGGCCGGGCGGGTGCCGGTGGCGATGACGATGTGCTCGGCGCTCAACAGCCGTTCGTGGCCGGTGACTTCGCGCAGGGCGACGGTGTGCGGGTCGACGAAGCTGCCCGTACCGGCGTACAGGGACACGTGGTTGCGGGACAGCTGGCTGCGGATGACGTCGACCTCGCGGCCGACCACGTGCTGGGTGCGCGCGGTCAGGTCGGCGACGGTGATGTCCTCCTTCAGCCGGTAGCTCTGCCCGTACAGGTCGCGCTGGGTGAGACCGGTGAGGTACAGCACCGCCTCGCGCAGCGTCTTGGAGGGGATGGTGCCGGTGTGGATGGAGACCCCGCCGACCATGTCGGGGCGGTCGACGACGGCGACCCTGCGGCCCAGCTTGGCCGCTGCGATGGCGGCCTTCTGACCGCCGGGTCCGGATCCGATGACGAGTATGTCGAAGTCGAAGTCAGGCACCCACGGGAGTCTGTCAGCTCGCAAGCCGCCTCGGAAAGGCCGAACGGGAAACGACCGCCACGGCATGTCACGGTGAGTGAGCCTCTGATGGCGGGATGCGACTATTCGCCCGGCTCACGGAGCGTCGTCTGTGAGCGGCCGTGCACGTGGCCTGCGGTGGGTTGTCTGTGAGTGGCCGAGGGTCTGGCGCGTGGGGGGGTCGTCTGTGAGCGGCCGGTCGTGTGGCCTGGGGTGGGTCGTCTGTCCGTGGTTGTGTGCCTGGCTCGCGGTGTGCCGTCTGTCAGCGGCCGCGTGGTCGGCCTGCGGGGCTCCGCTCGTCGGCGGCTGTGGGTCTGGCCCGAGGAGGGGCGTCTGTGAGGGGCGGTGCGCGTGGTCTGCGGTGGGTTGCCTGTGAGCGGCCGCGTGCCCGGCCCGCGGGGCTCCGCCCGTCAGTGGTTGTGCGCCCGGCCCTTCCTGGGGCGTCCGTGAGCGACCGGGTGACCTGCTCGTGAAGGGGCGTCCGTCAGCGGCCGTGGGCCCGGCGCGGCGCGTCGTCGGTCCCTCGCTCGCCTGCGGGCGGCCGCCCCCACCGCAGTCGGCCGCCCTCATCCCGGGGTGCCCTACGGCAGCAGCCTCTCCACCGCCGACGGGCCTTCCGCCTCCAGCTTGCGGCGGGCCCACTCGAGGTTCTTCGGGGTGATGTCCCGGCCCGTCGCCAGGACCAGGTCCTCCGGTGCGACGCCCGTGCCGGGGGCGGTGTGGAGCAGGGCGTCCGGGGTGAACTGGTCCTCGTCCTTGCCCGTCGACCGGGATGTTTCGGGTTGTGGCGTCGACATGGTGTCTCCTCCTCGGGTCCGTGAGGCCGCTTCGGTACCCGTGCCGCGAGACCGGGGCACACTCTCACCATTCCCCGCCGGAGCCCGCCCTGCATCCGGAGAACGGTCCGACCGTGCCGGAGCCCGGTCCCGCTCCTAAGCTGGAGGCAGCCCGCACACCCGTACCGGGGAGGCTGCCGCCATGGTCGAGACACCTTTTGCCCAGGACATGCCCGGGCGCCCCCGCTACCTGCCGATCGCCGAGCACGGGCTGATCGGCGACCTGCGCACCGTGGCCCTGGTCGGCAGCAACGGCACCATCGACTGGTACTGCTGCCCGTCCTTCGACGCCCCCAGCGTCTTCGCGTCGGTGCTGGACGCAGAGCGCGGCGGCCGCTTCGAGCTCGCCGCCGCCGTGCCGGCCCGCACCAAGCAGTTCTACTTCCCCGACACCAACGTGCTGATCACCCGCTTCTTCACCGAGGAGGGAGTCGGTGAGGTCCAGGACTTCATGCCCATCATCGGGGAGCCCGAGTCCCCGGAGTCAGGACGCCACCGGCTGATCCGCCGCGTGCTGTGCGTGCGCGGAACGGTTCCGTTCCGGGTCCTGGTCGCCCCGCGCTTCAACTACGGCGCCGACCCGCATACGCTGAGCAAGCAGGACCACACGGTCCTCTTCACGTCCCCGGACCGCTCCCTCGCGCTCACCTCGACCGTGACGCTGGAGTCCGACGGCCGGGACGTCAGCGCCGACTTCAAGCTCGCGGAGGGCGAGTCCGCTGTGTTCGCCCTCGACCAGGTCGACGAATCCGTGGCCCCCCGCGGCTGCCCCCATGCCGAGGCGGAGCGCGAGTTCGCCGCCACGGTCGCCTACTGGCGCCGCTGGCTGCACCAGTCCCGCTATCGCGGCCGCTGGCGCGAGATGGTGCACCGCTCCGCGCTCACCCTCAAGCTGCTCACCTATGCGCCCACCGGCGCCATCGTGGCCGCCCCGACCACGAGCCTGCCCGAACAGCTCGGCGGCGAACGCAACTGGGACTACCGCTACGTCTGGGTCCGCGACGCCGCGTTCTGCGTCTACGCCCTCCTGAGGCTCGGTTTCACGGGCGAGGCCGAGGCGTTCATGAAGTTCCTGGGCACCTACATCAGCCACGGCGACGGCTGTGCCTCGGGCCCCCTGCAGATCATGTACGGCATCGACGGCCGCACCGACCTGCCCGAGCGCGTGCTCGGCCACCTCGAGGGCCATCAGGGCTCCGCCCCGGTCCGGGTCGGCAACGGCGCCGCCGGCCAGCTCCAGCTGGACATCTACGGCGCCCTGATCGACTCGATCTATCTCTACGACAAGTGGGCCGAGCCCATCTCCAGCGACGCGTGGGACGACGTCTGCCATCTCGTCGAGTGGGTCATCTCCCACTGGGACCAGCCCGACGAGGGCGTCTGGGAGACGCGCGGCGGCCGCAAGAACTTTCTCTACTCGCGGCTGATGTGCTGGGTGGCCATCGAGCGGGCCATCCGTCTCGCCAACCACCGCGGCCTGCCCGCCGACCTGGGTCGCTGGCGGAAGACCCGCGACATCATCTACCGGCGGATCATGGACCGCGGCTGGTCGTCCAGGCGCCGCGCCTTCATCCAGTACGAGGGCAGCGACGTCCTCGACGCCTCCCTCCTGATGATGCCGCTCGCCAAGTTCATCGCGCCGACCGACCCCAAGTGGCTGTCCACACTGGACGCCCTGACCGAGGACCTGGTCTCCGACTCGCTGGTCTACCGCTACGACCCGCAGGCAAGCCCCGACGGACTGCGCGGCGACGAGGGCACGTTCTCGATCTGCTCCTTCTGGTACGTCGAGGCGCTGGTGCGCGCCGGACGTGTCGACGAGGCACGGCTGGCCTTCGAGAAGATGCTCACCTACGCCAACCATCTCGGCCTTTACGCCGAGGAGATCGGCCGCACCGGCGAGCAACAGGGCAACTTCCCGCAGGCGTTCACCCACCTGGCCCTGATCAGCGCCGCGTTCAACCTGGACCGTGCCCTCGGCTGACCGTCAGGCGAATCGTGAACTGCGCACCGGGCCGGTCGAGTTGAGGCGTGCCCGGTCCCCGCGCAGCCAACCGCCGCGCACGGCGCCGGCGAACGCGGTGAACGCCTCGTCCGAGTCCGCCGGCCCCTCCCCGTCGCCCTCGTCCGCGGCCGGGTCCGCCGCCGTGATCGCGGCCGCGAGCTCTGCCTCCGGTCGGTCGTCGGCCGGCGCAGGCTCGACACCGCCATCGGCCCCCTGGCGCAGTTGCTCGCCCCACGGCGCCACCACCGACTGGTGGAGCAGGGCGACGCTGTCGGCGGTGACGACCGGAGTGTCGGTCCAGCAACTCGCGTGCTCGTGGAGCACCTGCCCGGGCGCCCGTTCGAAGAGCTGCCCGAGGATCTCGGGGCCGCCGTCCTCCTCGGCGACGTCGTTCAGGTCGTAGGCCACCACGACGGTGTCCTCGCGACCGGCAGCGAAGGGCTCGGCGCGAACGCCGAGCACCTCGGCGGCGGCCAGGCCCAGGATCCGTGAGCTCCGGCCGGGCAGCAGCGACACCGACCGCGGGTACACCTCGGCGGCCGCCAGGAGCGACTTCAGCCGCAGCAGACCGTGCAGGCACTGGCCGAGGGTGTCCTGCAGCCAGGCGTACCGGCCGGTCATCCCCGCGGCGAAGCCGAACGGGGACAGCGTGCCGAGGACGGTCCCGCCGATCACGAACTGCCAGCCGCGCAGATCCGTGAGATCCAGCGCGGTGGCGGACTCGGCGAGGGCCGCGCGCTCCAGCATCCGGTTCTGCCGCTCCCGCGCGGAGAGCCACACCTCGTTCTCCGGGTCCGGCAGCAGCGCGTGCTGGCGCCGGGCCAGGGCGAGATCGCCCGCCATGAGCGCGTTGAACACCAGGAGATAGCGGTCCGGCCAGTCGGCGAAGTCGGCCTCGCGCCGGGCCAGTTCCGCCACCGCCTCCTGGTGGCGGCCCTCGCGCTCGTACGCCGAGACGAGTTCCCGCAGCACCCCGGGCGAGCCAGGGTTGCGGCGCAGCACCTCGCGCAGGGGCGGGATCGCCAGGTGGGGCAGGCCGCGTTCCACGCACGCGTACCCGAAGTCGAAGAGCGCCTGCGCCTGTTCGGGCCCTGCGGCCAGGGCCGCCGCGGCCTGTTCGAGGTCGTCGAAGCCGACCGCCCGCGCGGCCCGTCCCACCACGAGGGCCACCTCGCCCGGCGGGGCGTCCTCCCCGGCGGCGCGCACCTGCCGCAGCGCTGCGGGTATGTCACCGGAGTCCAGACACTCCCAGGCCTTGAGCAGTTGAGGGGACTTCGGGCGGCGATTCCTGCGCGAGAACATGCCGGAAATGATCAGCGATCGTGCGGGGCGCCCTCAACTCATTTCCGGCAGCGCCTGCTCAGCCCAGATGATCTTCCCGGTGGGGGTGTAGCGGGTGCCCCAGCGGTCGGCGATCTGCGCGACGAGGAACAGACCGCGCCCGCCCTCGTCCGTGCTCGCCGCGTAACGCAGGTGCGGGGAGGTCGTGGTGGTGTCGGAGACCTCGCAGATGAGCGTGCGGTCGCGCAGCAGCCGTACACCGACCGGTGGACGGCCGTAGCGGATGGCGTTGGTGACCAGCTCGCTCAGAATCAACTCCGTGGTGAACGTGAGCTCTTCCAGCCCCCACTCGGCCAACTGCCGCGTCACCGCGGCCCGTACCTGAGACACGGCCGCCGGGTCGGAGGGCACCTGCCACTCGGCGACCCGGTCGGCGCCCAGCGTGCGGGTGCGGGCGACGATCAGCGCGACGTCGTCGCTGGGGCGCGCCGGGAGCCGGTCGAGCACGGCCAGACAGGTCTCCTCGGGCGAGTCGCCGGCCTGCTCCAGGGCGGAGCGCAGCAGGTCGAGCCCGACGTCGATGTCCCGTACCCGGTCCTCCACGAGCCCGTCCGTGTACAGCACGAGCCGGCTGCCCTCGGGCAGCTCCAGCTCTGCCGTCTCGAAGGGCAGGCCGCCGAGGCCCAGCGGGGGACCGACGGGCACGTCGGGAAAGGAGACGGTGCCGTCCGGCCGGACCAGCGCCGCCGGCGGATGGCCGGCCCGGGCCAGCGTGCAGCGGCGGGAGACCGGGTCGTAGATCGCGTACAGACAGGTCGCCCCGGTGACCGCGGCCCCGCCGTCCGCGGGTGTCTCGTCCTGGTCGATACGGGCCACCAACTCGTCCAGGAGGCCGAGGAGTTCGTCGGGCGGCAGGTCCAGCGAGGAGAAGTTGTGCACCGCCGTGCGCAGCCGGCCCATCGTCGCCGCGGCGTGCAACCCGTGCCCCACCACGTCCCCGACGACGAGCGCCACCCGGGCGCCGGACAAGGGCAGTACGTCGAACCAGTCGCCGCCTACTCCCGACTGCGCGGGCAGATAGCGGTAGGCGACCTCCAGGGCGTCCTGCACGGGCAGCGTGCGCGGCAGCAGGCTGCGTTGCAGCGTCACCGCCATGCTGTGCTCCCGGGTGTAGCGGCGGGCGTTGTCGATGGAGATCGCGGCGCGGGCGACGAGTTCCTCGGCGAGGGCCAGGTCCTCACCGTCGAACGGCTCGGGCTTCTCGGAGCGCCAGAAGGTGGCCACGCCCAGCACGAGACTGCCCGCCCGCAGGGGTACGGCGATCAGCGAGTGGATGCCGAACTCGACGACCTGCTCGGCACGTTCCAGGTCCTGCGCCAGCCAGCCGGGCGCCTCGCCCAGCCGCGGTTCGACGACGGACCGACCCGAGACGAGGCCGCGGCCCTGCGGCGAGGTGGCGACGAACCGGATGCGTTCGCCCACCGGGTACAAAGGCGCGTCCTTGCGGATCCCGCCGCAGGCGACGCGGCGCAGCGCGTCCCCCGGCTGCGGTTCCTCCCCGCGCAGCACGGCGTCGTACACGTCCACGGTGGCGTAGTCCGCGAACCGGGGCACGGCCAGCTCCGCCAACTCCTCGGCGGTGCGGGTCACGTCCAGGCTGGTGCCGATGCCGACACCGGCGTCGTAGAGCATGCTGAGGCGTTCGCGGGCCACCTCCGCGCGGCCCGAGAGGGCGCGCAGCTCTGTGGAGTCGCGCAGCGTGGTGACGCTGCCGGGCGGGCCGCCACGCAGGTCGGTCGGCCGCTGGTTGACGGCCAGCAGCCGGTCCTTGACCAGATGCACCTCGTCCGTGGCGACGCGTCCCGAGGCCAGCAGCCCGGCGGTGTCGGCGTCGAGACCGAGGTCCGTGACGGTCCGCCGCTCGGCGTCCTCGGGCAGGTCGAGCAGCCGGTGCGCCTCGTCGTTGGCGAGGAGCAACCTGCCCTCGCCGCCGACGATGAGCACGCCCTCGCGCACGGAGTGCAACACCGCGTCGTGGTGCTCGTACATCCGCGTCATCTCATGCGGGCCGAGGCCGTGCGTCTGCCGCAGCAGCCGCCGGCTCACCAGTGCCGTGCCGGCGGTGGCCAGCGCGAGGGCCGCCGCTGCGGAGGCGAGCAGGAGCGGCAGTTGCTGGTCGGCGGCGCCGCCCACGTGCTCGGTCGTGATGCCGGCCGACACCAGGCCCACCACGGAACCGTCGGGCGCCCGGACGGGCACCACCACCTGCACCAGCCGCCCGATGGTGCCGACGATCTCCTCGCTGACGATCCCGCCGGCCAGCGCCGGTGCGATGGTTCCGACGAACTTCTTGCCGATGCGGTCCGGCTTGGGGTGCGTGTAGCGGATCCCGTCGGTGTTCATCACCACGATGAAGTCCACGCCGGTGGCCTTGCGGGCGGCCTCGGCCCTCGGCTGCAGGAGCGCCGTCGGGTCCGGAGTGCGCAGGGCCGCGACCGTGCCGGGCGCGTTCGCGAAGGTCTCGGCGACGGCGAGGGAGCGGTTGCGGGCCTCCAGGGAGCTGTCGTGCCGTACTTGGAGCACCTGCGCCACCACGGCAGACACGACCAGCAGCAGCACGATCACGACTTGCAGCACGAACACCTGCCCGGCGACGCTACGTCCGCTCAGCGCCGACCGCAGCCTCCCGGCCCTGGTGCGGTGCGGCCCGGTTCCGTCCAACTGCCGCGGATGCAGCGGGGCGAACGGAATCCTGGGACGACGAGACAGCCGGATCTCGGACCGGCCGGGCAGTCGGACCATGTGCCATGTCTACACTGCCCGGCTCGGTGAGGCGAGGGGCATCACGCGAGACGACCGGCGACGACCGCGGGGCCGGGCCAGGGGTGCTGCCGGGCGAGGACGCGCTGGGTTGTTCACACGGGTCAATACGCCTGGGCGCGCCGGGTGGCGAGCAGGAGGGCCACGTCGTCGGGGGGCCCTGGCGTGCCGGGCGGTCGCGGTCAGCCGGTCGGCCACGCCGGTCAGTGGCTGGCCGCCGGGCCGGCCCGTCGCCGAACCGGCCCGGGCTGGCGCCCGACGCAGAGAGCAGCAGCCGGGCGGCCTGCCCCGGGTCGAGGTCGATGAGCAGATGGTTCGTGCCGCTCATCACCTCGTCGGGGCGGACGGTCGCCGGGCGCGCGAAGGCCCGTACGGCGCTACGCAGTTGACCCATGCGGCGGCCTGCACACTGTGTCCCTGGACGCCGCTGCCGGCCATCGGCTCCACATCGTCCGTGCGCCGCCCGGGGGGTGACCAGGGTGGGTGCATAGCAAGAATGCTCCTCGACCACTGTGGACCGCACCTGGGCGGACGGTGCGGGGCAGGTTCAGCTTGTTCCTTGTGAGGAACCCCGGGCGTTCACGACTCCGTTGGGAAAGGGACGAACCGCCGGCCGTGGTGGTCACTTTGGCTCACGGACCCGCAGGTCAAGTGATCCACTCCCAGCCAGAGTGCGAGCCGGGATGCCCGCCCTGTCCTTTTGCCAACGGAGTCGTTCACGCCCGGGAGGAATCGCATCCTCGGGTGAGCGGTGCGGAGCACCGCGGCGGCATCCGGCGCGGAGCGTTGCGCTGCTCTGACCGGGCGGCGGGAGTTTGCCGTGTTCGAATGCGCGGCCCCGGAGGGGCCGGTTAACCTCGCGGGTGTGAAGCTGGTGGTGCAGGTGAAGCTGCTGCCGACGTCCTTGCAGGCGGCGGCACTTGAGGCGACCCTGCGCGCCTGCAACGAGGCGGCCACGTGGGTGAGTGAAGTCGCCTTCGAAAAGGATGTGAAGAACAACTTCGCGTTGCGCAAGCTCACCTACGACCAGACGAAGGCCCGGTGGGGCCTGGGCGCGCAGGCTGCCCAGCACGTGATCAAGAAGACATGTGACGCGTACGCCACCCTCAAGGCCAATCTGAAGGCCGGGAACCTGGGCCGACCGGGCTCGAAGCGGTACCGGAAGGCGACGCAGAAGCCGATCGAGTTCCGCCCGGACGGTGCACAGCCCTATGACGACCGGATGCTGTCCTGGCAGATTCCCGAGCGGCGAATGTCCATCTGGACCGTGACGGGCCGGATGAAGGACGTGGCGTTCACCGCGTCGCCAGAGCAGGTGGCCACGCTGGCGCTGTACCGCAGGGGTGAGTCCGATCTGGTGTGCCGCGACGGCGTGTGGTTCCTGCTGGCCACCTGCGAGGTGCCAGAGGCGCCACTGAACACCGAGCCGGTGGACTTCCTCGGCATCGACCTGGGCATCGTCAACATCGCCACCACGAGTGACGGCGAGATCCTGGCCGGGCGCGGGCTCAACCGCAGCCGGGTGCGTGAACGACAGCTGCGCACCAAGCTGCAGAAGAAGAACACCCCGTCTGCCAAGCGGCGCTTGAAGAAGCGCAGGTGCAAGGAGGCGCGGCGGGCCAAGGACATCAATCACAAGATCGCGAAACATGTGGTGGCCGAGGCTGGGGGCACCTCCCACGCCCTTAAGGCAGTGGGGGAGCACCGGTCGCGGGATCGCCCTGGAAGACCTGACGGGCATCCGCGAGCGGGTACGGCTGCGCAAGCCCCAACGGGCCACCCACTCCAGCTGGTCC
>NZ_JBIAQV010000008.1:0-160821 GCF_042889305.1 Streptomyces sp. NPDC002619
CCATCTCCCCGGCCCATTCCCCCTGCATGCCCACAAGACTGGCCCCAACTCCACCGAGCCGGGGCCAGAACCCGAGATTTTCAGCAGTCTTCTAGAAGACCGACTCCGCCTCGTCCATCCGGTCCTTGGGCACCGTCTTCAGCTCGGTCACCGCTTCCGCGAGCGGCACCATGAGGATGTCGGTGCCGCGCAGGGCGGTCATCCGGCCGAACTCGCCCCGGTGCGCGGCCTCCACCGCGTGCCAGCCGAAGCGGGTGGCGAGCACCCGGTCGTACGCGGTCGGGGTGCCGCCGCGCTGGACGTGGCCGAGGATGACCGGCTTGGCCTCCTTGCCGAGGCGGCGCTCCAGTTCGTACGCCAGGGCCGTGCCGATGCCCTGGAAGCGCTCGTGGCCGTACTGGTCGATCTCGCCGTGGCCATAGTCCATGCTGCCCTCGGCGGGGTGGGCACCCTCGGCGACGCAGATGACGGCGAACTTCTTGCCGCGGGCGAAGCGCTCCTCGACCATCTTGACGAGGTCGGCGGGATTGAAGGGCCGCTCGGGCAGGCAGATGCCGTGGGCGCCGCCGGCCATACCGGACTCGAGGGCGATCCAGCCGGCGTGCCGGCCCATGACCTCGACGACCATCACGCGCTGGTGGGACTCGGCGGTGGTCTTCAGGCGGTCCATCGCCTCGGTGGCGACGCCCACCGCCGTGTCGAAGCCGAAGGTGCGGTCCGTGGAGGAGATGTCGTTGTCGATCGTCTTCGGGACGCCGACCACCGGCAGGCCCGCGTCGGACAGCATGCGCGCGGCCGTCAGCGTGCCCTCGCCGCCGATCGGGATGAGCGCGTCGATACCGAAGGAGCGCATGATGTCGGCCCCGCTGTCACAGGCCTCGCGCAGCCGGTCGCGCTCGAGGCGGGAGGAGCCGAGGATGGTGCCGCCGCGGGCCAGGATGCCGCTCACCGCGTCGAGGTCGAGGGTGCGGTAGTGGCCGTCGAGCAGTCCCCGGTAGCCGTCCTCGAAGCCGATGACCTCGTCGTCGTAGGTCGTCACGGCCCGGTGCACGAGTGACCGGATCACTGCGTTCAGGCCTGGGCAGTCGCCGCCTGCGGTGAGAACTCCGATGCGCATCGTGCTGTGTCTCCTGCTCGCTGTTGATACCGGTGAGCCAGTCCGATTGTTTCATGCTCCACAGGCCGGTGGTGCTCCCCATTTGACGGGCGCCTTAACCGCGCCCGGGGGTATTGTCAAGAGGGTTCTGCTCACCTCGGTGGGCGATTTTTGTGCACGGCCGCAAACAACGAACAAGGCCGAAGACGAAACGGAGAGCACGCGTGACGCGCAGCGTGTACGTGACCGGGATCGACCGCGGCGACGGCCGTCAGGTCGTCGAGCTGGGAGTGATGGAACTCCTGACCCGGCAGGTCGACCGGGTGGGCGTGTTCCGTCCGCTGGTCCACCACAAGCCCGATCGCCTCTTCGAACTGCTGAGGGCCCGCTACCGGCTCTCGCAGGACCCGGCGACCGTGTACGGCATGGACTACCACGAGGCGTCCGCGCTCCAGGCCGAGCAGGGCTCCGACGAGCTGGTGTCGACGCTCGTGGACCGCTTCCACCTGGTCGCTCGTGACTACGACGTGGTCCTCGTCCTCGGCACCGACTTCGCCGACACCCAGCTGCCGGACGAGCTGTCCCTCAACGCGCGGCTCGCCAACGAGTTCGGCGCCTCGGTGATCCCGGTCGTGGGCGGCCGCAAGCAGACCGCGGAGTCGGTGCGCGCGGAGATACGCAACGCGTTCCGGGCTTACGACGGGCTCGGCTGCGACGTCCTTGCGATGGTCGCCAACCGGGTGGCCCGCGAGGACCGCGACGAGATCGCCGAACGCCTGGCGGGCCGGCTGCCGGTGCCCTGCTACGTGGTGCCCGACGAGCCCGCCCTGTCCGCGCCGACGGTCGCGCAGATCACCCAGGCCCTCGACGCCAAGGTGGTGCTCGGCGACGAATCGGGGCTGGCCCGGGACGCGCTCGACTTCGTCTTCGGCGGGGCCATGCTGCCCAACCTCCTCGCGGCGCTGACCCCGGGCTGTCTCGTCGTGACCCCGGGCGACCGCGCCGACCTGGTCGTCGGCTCGCTCGCCGCGCACAGCGCCGGTACTCCGCCGATCGCCGGTGTGCTGCTGACCCTGGACGAGGTGCCGAGCGACGGGATCCTCACCCTGGCCGCCCGCCTCGCCCCGGGCACCCCGGTCATCTCCGTGCCGGGCAACAGTTTCCCCACCGCCGAGCGGCTGTTCTCGCTGGAGGGCAAGCTGAACGCGGCCACCCCGCGCAAGGCGGAGACCGCGCTCGGCCTGTTCGAGCGGTACGTCGACACCGGTGAGCTGCTCAAGCGGGTGAGCGCGCCCAGCAGCGACCGGGTCACGCCGATGATGTTCGAGCACCAGCTCCTCGAGCAGGCCCGCTTGGACAGGCGCCGCGTCGTGCTGCCGGAGGGCACCGAGGAGCGGGTGCTGCGCGCGGCGGAGGTGCTGCTGCGCC
This sequence comes from Streptomyces sp. NPDC002619, assembly GCF_042889305.1. Taxonomy (NCBI): domain Bacteria; kingdom Bacillati; phylum Actinomycetota; class Actinomycetes; order Kitasatosporales; family Streptomycetaceae; genus Streptomyces; species Streptomyces sp. NPDC002619. The sequence goes on from NZ_JBIAQV010000008.1 coordinate 2,525, forward strand.
GGGACGTGTGCGACCTGACCCTGCTCGGCCCGGTCGATCAGATCCGCAAGAAGGCCGCCGACCTCGGCATCGACCTCGGCGACACCCAGCTGATCGACCCGGCCACCTCCGAACTGCGCGACGCTTTCGCCGAGAAGTACGCGCAACTGCGCGCCCATCGGGGGGCGACGGCGGAGCTGGCGTACGACGTCGTCTCCGACGTGAACTACTTCGGCACCCTGATGGTCCAGGAGGGCCTGGCCGACGGCATGGTGTCGGGTTCCGTGCACTCGACGGCCGCCACCATCCGGCCCGCCTTCGAGATCATCAAGACGAAGCCGGACTCGTCGATCGTCTCGTCGGTCTTCTTCATGTGCCTGGCCGACAAGGTGCTGGTGTACGGCGACTGCGCCGTGAACCCCGACCCGAACGCCGAGCAGCTCGCCGACATCGCCATCCAGTCGGCGGCCACGGCCGCGCGGTTCGGTGTGGAGCCGCGGATCGCGATGCTGTCGTACTCCACCGGTACGTCCGGTTCGGGGGCCGATGTCGACAAGGTGCGCGAGGCCACCGAGCTGGCCCGCTCGCGACGGCCCGACCTGATGATCGAGGGGCCGATCCAGTACGACGCCGCCGTGGAGCCCACGGTCGCCGCGACCAAGCTGCCGGGCTCCGAGGTGGCGGGGCAGGCAACGGTTCTGATCTTCCCCGACCTCAATACGGGTAACAACACGTACAAGGCCGTGCAGCGCTCGGCCGGCGCGATCGCCGTCGGCCCGGTCCTGCAGGGTCTGCGCAAGCCCGTCAACGACCTGTCCCGGGGCGCGCTCGTCCAGGACATCGTCAACACCGTCGCCATCACAGCGATCCAGGCCCAGATCCCCGAGCAGAAGGCGTCCGAGCAGTGAGCCGCACCCGTGTCCTCGTCCTCAACTCCGGCTCGTCGTCGGTGAAGTACCAGCTGCTGGACATGCAGGGCAGCAGCCGCCTCGCCGTCGGCCTGGTGGAGCGCATCGGCGAGCAGGCCTCCCGGCTCACGCACACCTGTGTCACCTCGGGCGACACCCGTGAGCAGAACGGGCCGATGGCCGACCACGACGCCGCCCTCAAGGCCGTGGCCGAGGAACTGGCCCAGGACGGCATCGGCCTGAACTCGCCGGAGCTGGCCGCGATCGGCCACCGCGTGGTGCACGGCGGCATGTTCTTCACCGAGCCCACGATCGTCGACGACGAGGTGCTCACCGAGATCGAGCGGCTGATCCCGGTCGCACCGCTGCACAACCCGGCCAACCTCACCGGAATCCGCACCGCGATGGCGCTGCGCCCCGATCTGCCCCAGGTCGCCGTCTTCGACACGGCGTTCCACACGACGATGCCGGAGTCGGCGGCGCGCTACGCGATCGACCCGAAGGTCGCGGACCGCTTGCGCATCCGGCGGTACGGCTTCCACGGGACCTCGCACGCCTACGTCTCCCGGGAGACGGCGAAGCTGCTGGGCAGCGCGCCCGAGGACGTGAACGTCATCGTGCTGCATCTGGGCAACGGGGCGTCGGCCTCGGCGGTGAAGGGCGGGCGGTGTGTGGACACGTCCATGGGGCTGACCCCGCTGGAGGGGCTCGTGATGGGGACGCGCTCGGGGGATCTGGATCCGGCCGTCATCTTCCATTTGCAGCGGGTTGACGGAATGTCCATGGACGAGATCGACACTCTACTCAATAAAAGAAGCGGTCTGTTCGGTCTGTGCGGCGACAATGACATGCGGGAGATCCGGCGGCGGATCGACGAGGGGGACGCGGAGGCACAGCTGGCCTTCGACATCTACATTCACCGCCTGAAGAAGTACATCGGTGCCTATTACGCGGTGCTCGGGCGGGTGGACGCGGTCGCCTTCACAGCGGGAGTCGGGGAAAACGCGAGTCCGGTGCGGGAGGCTGCCGTCGCGGGTCTGGAGGAACTGGGCCTGGCGGTGGACCCCGCGCTGAACGCCGTACGCAGCGATCGGCCGCGGCTCATATCGCCCGCCGACGCGCGGGTGGCCGTCGCCGTGGTGCCGACCGACGAGGAACTGGAGATCGCCACACAGACTTACGCACTGGTCGGAAAGAGCGGCTGAACACGACGCGGCGGTAACACGCCTGAGCACTCGGCCGCCCATTTGTATCTTCCACCAGACGGAATATTCCGTAGCGAAACAAACCGATAGGATCGCCCCATGCGCCGTTCGAAAATCGTCTGTACTCTCGGCCCCGCGGTCGACTCCCACGAGATGCTCGTCGCCATGATCGAGGCGGGCATGAATGTGGCCCGGTTCAATTTCAGCCACGGCACCCACGCCGAGCACCAGGCGCGGTACGACCGCGTCCGGGCCGCGGCGAAGGAGACGGGCCGTGCCATCGGCGTCCTCGCCGACCTCCAGGGCCCCAAGATCCGTCTGGAGACCTTCGCCGAGGGTCCTGTCGAACTGGAGCGGGGTGACGAGTTCACCATCACGACCGAGGACGTCCAGGGCGACAAGCACATCGCCGGGACGACGTACAAGGGCCTGCCGGGCGACGTCGGGCGCGGCGACCAGATCCTGATCAACGACGGCAACGTCGAGCTGAAGGTGCTGGAGGTCGACGGCCCGCGGGTGAAGTCGATCGTCATCGAGGGCGGTGTCGTCTCCGACCACAAGGGCATCAACCTGCCCGGCGCGGCCGTCAACGTGCCCGCGCTGAGCGAGAAGGACATCGAAGACCTGCGCTTCGCCCTGCGCCTGGGCTGCGACATGGTCGCCCTGTCCTTCGTCCGCGACGCCACGGACATCCTGGACGTCCACCGGGTGATGGACGAGGAGGGCCGCCGCGTCCCCGTCATCGCCAAGGTGGAGAAGCCGCAGGCGGTCGACAACATGGAGGACGTCGTGATGGCGTTCGACAGCGTGATGGTCGCCCGTGGTGACCTCGCCGTCGAGTACCCGCTCGAGCGGGTCCCCATGGTGCAGAAGCGGCTGATCGAGCTGTGCCGGCGCAACGCCAAGCCGGTGATCGTGGCGACCCAGATGATGGAGTCGATGATCACCAACTCCCGCCCGACCCGCGCCGAGGCCTCCGACGTGGCCAACGCGATCCTGGACGGCGCCGACGCGGTCATGCTGTCGGCCGAGTCGAGCGTGGGCGCGTACCCGGTCGAGACCGTCAAGACGATGTCGAAGATCGTCAAGGCGGCCGAGGAGGAGCTGCTCTCCAAGGGCCTGCAGCCCCTCGTCCCCGGCAAGAAGCCGCGTACGCAGGGCGGTTCGGTGGCTCGTGCCGCCTGCGAGATCGCGGACTTCCTCGGCGGCAAGGGTCTGATCGCCTTCACCCAGTCCGGTGACACCGCCCGTCGGCTGTCCCGTTACCGCGCGATTCAGCCGATCATCGCCTTCACCACCGACGAGTCCACTCGCAACCAGCTGACCCTCAGCTGGGGCGTGGAGTCGCACGTCGTGCCGTTCGTGAACAGCACTGACGAGATGGTCGACCTGGTCGACCAGGAGGTCACCAAGCTCAACCGCTTCAACCCGGGCGACATCATGATCATCACCGCGGGCTCGCCCCCCGGCGTCCCCGGCACCACCAACATGGTCCGGGTGCACCACCTGGGCGGCGAGGGCAACTGACGCCCCGCACAAGGGCCGTGAGCAGCCTTGAACGGCGCTGAGGGCGCCCCCTGGGTGACAGGGGGCGCCCTCAGTGTGTTGCGGCTCCCGGACGGGCTTGTGGGGCGTGCTCAGTCGGTCGTGTACACGTGCATGCCGGGCACGTGCAGCGAACCGCCGAACTGGGCGGCCTGCGTCACCTTCACGTTGGTGAAGTAGATCAGCGGGATGTTCAGCGGCGGCGGGCTGTCCGGGCTGAACGTGATCGGGATCAGACCGAACAGGTTGCCGGAGATGCTCTCGGTGTACATCACGGTGTCGCCGTCACGGATCGTCGACGTCGAACCCTTGGCCGCCTGCACGTGATAGACCTTGCCGGACTGCTTGTCGTTGACCGTCTGGTGCAGGTCACCGATGTCCGTGCCGCCGGAGATGACGTACTTCAGCACCTTCTTGGTGGTGCCGCTCGCCGTCTTCACCTGGACGATGCCCTGGTAGTCGGCGCCCTTCAGCAGCAGCGAACTGGCGTTCAGGTACCACGGGTCGTCCGCCACCGGCACCTTGTTGTCGACGCCGCCGGTGTCGTCCGTGGCCGCCGGGCAGTCGTCGGCGGACGCACCGCTCGCCGACGGGGTGGGCAGCGCGGAGGTCACCGACTCGGCCGTCTTCTGCAGCGACTTGGTGGTGTCCTGGACCGTCTTGGTGGTGTCCTCCACCGCCTTGGACGCCGTGTCGGTGGTGTCCTTCACGGTGTCCCCGACCGTCTTGGTGGTCTTGTCGACCGTGTCCTTGACGGTGTCGGTGAGGCTGCCGGAGCTCGCCGACGCGGACGGCGTGGGACTCGAACTCGCGGTGGCGGAGCCCGAGTCACCGCCCCCGAGGATGCCGGTGACCGTGTCGCCGAGGGCGCCGAGCAGGCCGCCGCCCGTGGACGCGGACGGCGTCGGGGTGGCGGTGCTGCCGGAACCCGACGTGCCCGAGGCCGTCTTGGACGGGGACGGCGTGGGCGTCGCCTTGTCGTCGGAACCTGAATCCGACGAGGAGGAGCCGCCCGACGAGTCCTTGGCACCGGAGGTCGCCGAGGGGGTCGGCGTCGCCGTGTCCGCGGACTTGCTCGCGCTCGCCGACGCGGACGGCGACGGCGAGGCCGAGGCGTCCTTGGCGCCGTCGAGCGCGGTGACGCAGTCCTTGTACTCGTCGGCCGTCAGGCTCTTCGACGCCGGCGGCGTGGAGTCGTTCCCGGCGGCGAGGGCGAGCGTGGACGTGAAGCCCATGCCCACGATGACCGCGGTCGGCATCGCGACCGAGGCTATCGCCTTGCCGGCAGGCATGTGGAACCTGGTGAACAGCGGCTTCTTGGGTGCCGCATGGCGCGGCCTGGTTCTCACACGGGACTCGTCCACATCAGTCCCGTGGGTCACCTCGTCAGCCGGCACTGTGCCTCCCGTTCGCCCCGTTCGCCGGGCTCGTTCCTGACAGGTCGTTCGCCTTGCCCAGCGCGTCGCCGTCGTCCACGGCGCCCGCAGGGAAATCGCCCTTGCCCGCGCCACCCGCCACGGCCGGCTGCTGCTGGGGCTGTCCGCCCGGCGTCCACGACACGGCCATGGCCCCGCCGATCAGCGCGAGCAGGAAGCCCACCAGGAATCCGCCGAGGTTGGAAACGGGGATGGACACCAGCGCCAGCAGGATCGCCGCGACGCCCGCGAAGGTCCGTACGTGCTGCTGGAACCAGAGGCTCACGCCCAGGACGACGAGCAGCACGCCGATGATCAGGGACCCAGCGCCCGCGGTGGTCGCCATCGCCAGCGTCAGATGGCCGACCTGGAGGTGGGCGTACGGGAAGTAGGCGATGGGGAGTCCACCGAGCATGACGAACAGACCGGCCCAGAACGGCCGCGTGCCCCGCCAGACGCGGAACTGCTGCCTCCGGATATCGAACTGGCCGGGGGCGGCAGGAGTCTCGGCGCTCATGGAAAACAGCTCCCTGGTGCGGCGTTGCTGTAGTGGTGATGTGTGGCGCGCGTGAAGGCGCGCCCCCATTGGGGACGGGCGGGGGCGCCATCGGCTCCCCCGCCCGTCATCGAGTGCTTAGTAGCACTCCTTGGCATCTGTCGAAAGCGACATGTGCAGCCCGCTGAGCTTGAAGGTTCCGGCGGTGGTCGCCCACGCCGTCTGCTTCACGTCGGTCAGCACGGCCTTGTCGGCCTGCTGCGCGAACCCGTACGGGTTCGTCTGGTCGCCGCTCTTGATGCCAGGACCCTTGTCGGCATCCTTGGCGGCCACACCGATGTCGATGTTGCTGAACGTGGCGTCGGCGTTGAGGTCGGCGACATCGATGTAGATGTTGTCGGCCTCGACCGGCGTGCTGCCGCCGCCCGCCTTCAGGATCAGGCTCACGGACCCGAAGAACGGAACATTCGGGGTGACCACGGACTGGCACAGGTTGGTGATCTCGGCCTTCTTGAACGCCGAGACCGCGACGGGGTGAGCCGTCTTCTTGCCGTCGAGCGTGTAGCCCGCGTCCACCGCCCCGTACTGCTCGAAGCCGGTGCCGTCCAACTTGTCGGCCGTGACCTTGAAGGACTGGCCCGACACACTGAACGACGCCGCGAGAGCGCCCTGCGCGAGGGCGACACCTATACACGCCGTGGCGGCGACGCTGGGCACCATGACCACAGCGAACCGCTTCCATCTGGTCCCGCCACGCACCTGGGACTCCATATTTCCTCCTTCTCGGACGTACATCTCCTGACCGGACTCGCCAGCGGCGGCTCAGCCGGGCAGGGATGGGAGAAGCTCTACGTCCTCGGAAAGGAGAGCGCCCGCACTCGGAGGCGCTGTCCGCGCACCGATCACCGGCGATCACCCCCGAGCGACAACCACTGGTCGCGCCTGACACGCATCACGCACAACCTTGCCGGACAGGCTTCGCCTGGTCGGGCGAAGACCCCCCTGTCCTAGAACCGGCGCCACTGCCGCCGATTCTGCTCGGTGGGGACCCAGATGAACCCGCCCCGCCCGCCTGGCTGTCGGGGGTACGGGAATGGACCGAGCGTCGCCGATCGTGGTGCATTCTCGCCGCCCGCACAAGGGGGTTCGTTACTGGCTAGTAACGGCCGGATAACCGAACAACGACCCACTGGTCTCGGAGAGCAACACAGGGTGGCATTCGAGGGCAGAACAAAGTCGTTGATCCTCAGACAGATCCGGACAGATCAAGAGCTCTGACTTACTGCCAGTAACAGCGGCCGCGATTACCAAGATTTGGTAAAGCGCGGCCGCCCCGACGTCTCGTCGGCAGAACTTTCACTCGGGCAACACATGCCCTTGCGTTTAGCAACTGGTCAGAAAGGGGCCTTGGCCCGGTTCGTGCACTTGGCTCAGAACAACGCCCGCGCCAGGGCGCGGCGCGCCCCGATCACCCGCGGATCCTCGGCCCCGACGACCTCGAAAAGCTCGAGCAACCGCAGCCGTACGGCCTCCCGGTCGTCCCCGACGGTGCGCCGAACCGTCTCGATGAGCCGTCCGAAAGCGTCCTCGACATGCCCGCCGACGAGGTCCAGGTCCGCCGCGGCGATCTGCGCCTGCACATCACTCGGCTTCTCGGCCGCGTCGGTGCGCACCCGCTGCGGGTCCAGGCCCTCCACCCGCTGGAGCAACTCGGCCTGCGCCAGGCCGAGTTTGGCCTCCATGTTGCCCGGGTCGTCGCTCAGCACGTTCTTGTACGCCTGGACGGCACCGCCCAGATCACCCGCGTCCAGCGCCTCGACGGCGGCTTCGAGGAGCGCGTCGTACGGCCCGGCCGGTGCCTCGGCGGCCGGGGCCGCGCCCGGCTCGGCGTCCGGGTCGACGGTCAGGCCGGTCAGGCCGAAGCGCTGCTCGGCGACCTGCACCAACTGGTCGAGCGTCTGCCGGATCTGCTCTTCCCCGGCGGCCCCCTGGAAGAGCGGCAGGGCCTGGCCGGCGACGACGGCGAAGACGGCCGGGATCCCCTGGATCCCGAACTGCTGCATCAGCATCTGGTTGGCGTCGACGTCGATCTTGGCGAGCAAAAAGCGCCCGTTGTACTCGACCGCCAGGCGCTCCAGGACCGGGCTCAGCTGCTTGCAGGGCTGACACCACTCGGCCCAGAAGTCGATGACGACCGGTACCTCGGCCGAGCGCTGAAGGACATCGCGCTCGAACCCCGCTTCATCGACGTCGATGACGAGGTCGGCCGGGGAGACGGCTCCCGCACCGCCCTGCCGGGCGGCTTCGGCGCGCGTCTGTTCCGCCTTGGCCTTGGCCTCCTGGGCCGCCTTCACCGCGGCGAGGTCGACGACGCCGCTCATGGACATGTTCCGTGGCTGCATGCGTCTATCCTCCCCCGTTCTCGCGCATGTGTGAAAAGCCGTTGTGAAAGTGCGTGCCGGGTCCCCACCCCCACGCACCCCGTGGTCGTTCGCGTGTACGTCCGCGTCGGCCCGCGCACGTCCAGCGCGAGCTTTCGCTACGACCCGTAGCGTAATGCCATCGAGGCGTCTCGCGACACCGCTCTCCGGTGATCTCCCTCACGGCGCCAGGTAAAACCCCGGTTATGGTCGTGCCATGCAGAGCCGCACCCCCGCCACCCGCCCGGGCCGCCCCCGCAGCGCCGCCGCGGACACCGCGATCCTGGCCGCGACCCGTCAGGCGCTGGTGGAACTGGGCTGGTCGAAGCTCACGTTGGGGGACGTGGCGACGCGCGCCGGGGTGGCCAAGACGACGCTGTACCGCCGTTGGGCGGGGAAGAACGAACTGGTCGTCGACGCGGTGGCCGAGCTCTTCGACGAACTGGAGCTGCCCGACTGCGGCACACTCGCCGCCGACATCGAGGGCGTGGTCCTGCAGTTCGCGGACCTGCTGGCCCGGCCCGAGGCCAGGAACGGTCTGATGGCGGTGGTGGCCGAGTCCACCCGCGACGACGCCCTGCGCGAACGCATCCGCGGCTCCATCGTCGAACGCCAGAAGCGGCTGGTCATCGAGGGCCGCAAGCGGGCGCAGCGGCGCGGGGAGCTGCCTCCGGAGACGGGCCCCGAGGATACGGCCCGCACGGTGGACCTCATCTTCGACATGGTGGCGGGCGCGGTGGTCCACCGGACCCTGGTGAGCGCGGAGCCCGCGGACGACGCCTGGGTACGGCACTTCACGGCGGTCCTGCTGCGGGGGCTCGCGGCCGCGGAGGGCTGACGGGCCGACCGCCAACCACCAGGGGCGCACGGATTGTTCATCTGCGAGCGGTGTGAAGACCTTGCGCATATGACATGCCCACGACACCATAGCCGGAATCTACTCGCATAGATTCCGCACGGCGTTCACGACCAAACCAGTTCACCGGTTCACCGGCTCCACCCGGCACCACCCTCTGACAGTGCGTCACCGACCCTCTGACCACTCGTATCCGGGAGGATCGATCCCCGTGAGACCTCGTCACACCCGTAGACGTGGCACCACGGCCGCCACCGCGGCCACCCTCGTCGTCCTGGCGGCGGCCCAGACCCTGACCGCGGCCCCCGCAGCCCTTGCGGCTCCCGCCCCCGTCGCGGCCCACTCCGCCTCCGCGGCCTCCGCACACTCCGCCACCGCGTCCGCGGTCACCGCCGCCCAGGACCGGGCCGCGCGGGCGATCGCGCGCTCGCTCGGCGACTCCGCCTGGCGCACGAGCCTGCGCTCGGCCGCCCTGAAGTCGGCGGAGGTGTCCGTCACCGACCGGGCGAGCGGCAGGCTGAAGTCCCAACTGGCCGCCGCCGACCGTGCGATAGCCACCGCCAAGGGCCTCGGCACCAAGGTCGGACCGCTGCTCAAGCTGCGGCTCGGCGACCGCTCCATGCGGGCCTCGCTGACGGCCGACACCACCCCCTGGGTCGCCGCGGCCGTATCGGACGACGAGGCCGGCACGGTCACCGCGTACGACAGCCAGGGTCGCGCGCACCAGCTGGACGCCCGCAAGGCGCCCGCGCACCCGGTGTACGTCGTCGACGTCGACAGCTCCAAGGCGCTGGCTGCCGGTCTGGACGTCCTGCGCGAGGAACTGGTGAAGGCCGGCGTGCAGTCCACGGTGCCCGCTGCCGTGAACACCACGTCCACGGCCAAGCTCGCCGCTGCCACCGACGGCTTCTGGACCACCAAGATCACGGCCGTCGAGCTCTCCGACGACGAGGAGCCCTGGATCAAGGGCGACGCCGAGATCTACACCCTCGTCTCCGGCTTCGGCCAGGACGGCAAGGTCCGTGTCGACCCCGTCGACATGCCGTACCTCGACAACGACGGCACGGTCTACCGGCCCAACCAGATCCTGGTCAACTGGTCGAACTACAAGTACAACCTGGCCGACGCCGTAATGATGGAGGAGGACGGCAGCACCAACTACCGCGACCTCGCCAAGGCGATCGCCACGGCCCTGCTCACCATCACCGACCAGGGCACCTACATCCCGCTGGTGAACGCGATCCTGGACGCCATGCCGAACGACTGGTGGACCGACGACCCCGACTACGTCGACTCCTGGTACACGCTGGCCCAGAGCAACAACGGCACCTTCCACGGCGCCCGCGGCAACGGCTGGATGACCGTCGAGCCGTACTTCGTGCAGCAGTTCTGACACGCACAGCGAAGTGGGCCCGCGGGAACGGAAGTCCGTTCCCGCGGGTCCGTCCCGTACGGCGGTCAGAAGCCCGGGGGCTCCGTGTACACGCCCCACTCGTCCCGCAGCACCCCGCAGATCTCGCCCAGCGTGGCCTCGGCGCGCACCGCGTCCAGCATCGGTTCGATCATGCCGGCGCCTGATCGTGCGGCCGCGAGCATGGCGTCGAGGGCCGTACGCACCGCGGCGTCGTCCCGGCCGCCCCTGCGCGCGCCGAGCACCCGCACCTGCTCCCGCTCGACCTCGTGGCTGACCCGCAGGATCTCCAGGTCCCCGGTCACGGAGCCGGTGTGGACGTTCACGCCCACCACCCGCTTGTCGCCCTTCTCCAGGGCCTGCTGGTAGCGGAACGCGGACTCGGCGATCTCCCCGGTGAACCAGCCGTCCTCGATCCCGCGCAGGATACCGGAGGTGACGGGCCCGATGGGGTGCTGCCCGTCCGGGTGCGCCCTGAGGCCCCGCTCCTTGATCTGGTCGAAGATCTTCTCGGCGTCGGCCTCGATCCGGTCCGTGAGCTGCTCGACGTACCACGAACCGCCCAGCGGATCGGCCACGCCCGCGACGCCGGTCTCCTCCATGAGCACCTGCTGGGTGCGCAGCGCGATCTCGGCGGCCTGCTCGCTGGGCAGCGCGAGGGTCTCGTCGAGGGCGTTGGTGTGCAGCGAGTTGGTCCCGCCGAGCACGGCGGCCAGCGCCTCGACGGCGGTCCGTACGACGTTGTTGTACGGCTGCTGGGCGGTCAGCGAGACGCCGGCGGTCTGCGTGTGGAACCGCAGCCACTGCGCCTTCTCGCTCCTCGCGCCGTACACGTCCCGCATCCACCGCGCCCAGATGCGGCGGGCGGCACGGAACTTGGCGATCTCCTCGAAGAAATCGACGTGCGCGTCGAAGAAGAAGGACAGCCCGGGTGCGAAGACATCGACGTCGAGGCCACGGCTGAGCCCCAGCTCCACGTACCCGAAGCCGTCGGCGAGCGTGTAGGCCAGCTCCTGCGCGGCCGTCGCGCCCGCCTCGCGGATGTGGTAGCCGGAGACGGACAGCGGCTTGTACGCGGGGATGCGGGCCGCGCAGTACTCCATCAGGTCGCCGATCAGCCGCAGATGGGGCTCGGGCTCGAAGAGCCACTCCTTCTGGGCGATGTACTCCTTGAAGATGTCGGTCTGCAGCGTGCCGTTGAGCACGGACGGGTCCACGCCCTGCCGCTCGGCGGCGACCAGATACATGCAGAAGACGGGGACGGCCGGCCCGCTGATCGTCATGGAGGTCGTCACGTCACCGAGCGGGATGCCCTTGAACAGCAGCTCCATGTCGGCCGCCGAGTCGACCGCGACACCGCAGTGCCCGACCTCGCCGAGCGAGCGCGGATCGTCGGAGTCGCGCCCCATGAGGGTCGGCATGTCGAAGGCGACGGACAGACCTCCGCCGCCCGCGGCCAGGATCATCTTGTACCGCTCGTTGGTCTGCTCGGCGTTCCCGAACCCGGCGAACTGCCGGATGGTCCACGTACGCCCCCGGTAGCCGGTCGGATACAGCCCGCGCGTGAAGGGATACTCGCCGGGCCAGCCGATCCGGTCGAAGCCCTCGTACGTGTCTCCGGGCCGCGGCCCGTACACAGGCTCCACGGGATCCCCGGAGAGCGTGGTACGTGTCCAATTCCTCGGGAGCTGCGCCCCCGAACCCCCGGCGGTGTCGCGCTTGCGCGCGGCGTCATACCTGGCCTGCCAGCGCCGGCGGCCGTCCTCGATGGCATGAGCGTCCATACCATCGAATTTACTAGGACGTCCAAGTAAATGTCGACGACAAACCGCCGCGCATCACTCGCGCGGCGGTGAAACCTATGCCTCGGCCTACGCCTTGCCTACACCTTGGCGACGGCCGGAGCCTGGTCCGCGACCCTGGTCTCCAGCTCGTGGCTGATCTTCCGCTCGACGAAGAACGCGGCGGTCGGGATCGTCCCCGCCAGCAGCACCCACAGCTGCTTGCCGACCGGCCACTTCGCCTTGGAGCCCAGGTCGAAGGCGAAGACGAGGTAGACGACGTAGAGCCAGCCGTGTGCGATGGCCACGACGCGGGTGAAGCTGTCGGCACCGTCGACATGGAAGCCGTACTTGGCGATCATGCTGAGGCACAGCAGCACCAGCAGCACACCGGTGACATAGGCCATGACGCGGTAGCGGGTCAGCACGCTTTTCTTCATGCGGACGAGCGTAACCACCCGTTCCGGGAGATCTTGCCCCGGGTCACTCCTCGTCGAAGTCATGCGCCGCCACCCGCAGGGGGCGCAGCATCGCGAAGATCTCGGCGCACTCCTCCGCGTCGTACGCGCCGAGGCCGAAGTCCATCGCCATCAGGTCGCGGGTGGCCGACTCGACGACCTCGCGACCCTTCTCGGTGATCACGGCGAGGGTGCCACGGCCGTCGTTGGGGTTGGGGCGCTTGGCGACCAGACCCGACTTCACCAGGCGGTCGACGGTGTTCGTCACGGACGTGGGGTGCACCATGAGCCGCTCGCCGATCTTGGACATCGGCAGCTCGCCGGCCTTGGAGAAGGTGAGCAGCACCAGCGCCTCGTAGCGCGCGAACGTCAGTCCGTACGGCTTGACCACCGCGTCGACCTCGGCCAGCAGGATCTGCTGTGCGCGCATGATCGAGGTGATCGCCACCATTGACGGCACGTTTCCCCAGCGCTGCTTCCACAGATCGTCGGCACGGGCGATGGGGTCGAAGGGAAGACTGAGAGGCTTCGGCACGCACCCGACCCTACCGGCCGGTCATATGCCGGTCAGCCCCGTCTCGGCTTTCGGTCACCAGGGCCTCGAGGGCCGGTGCGCAGCAGCACACCACGACCGCGCTCCGCACCCCGACGACCTCGGCCACCGCCCCCGCGAGCGCCATACGCACACCCTGGATGGTCATGAGCAACGTGCCGCAGACCAGCGGCAGCGCGATCCGCTCCCGGCCCACGGGCCGCAGGCCGCAGACCGCAGGCCGCAGGCCGCAGGAACAACTCGCCCGCGACCGTGCCCACCGGCAGTGCGCACATCAGCAGACCGAGCCCCGGGGACCCGGCGCCGAGCGCATCGGCGTACGGGGCGGCCGGTGCCTCGGGTACGACGGAGAACATCGCCGGCATCCAGAACAGCAGGAGCAGGACGCGCACCCGCCGCTCGACGAACCGGCCACCACGACCACCCTCGCCCACCGTCCGGCGCTCGCCCCGTCCTCGGTCTCCGCGCCTCAGGTGTGTGCCGTGCGCCGTAGCTGGTGGCGGACCGCACGTTGGGCCACCGGGCCGAGGGACTCCAACGCGGCCACCAGGGCGCCGAGTTGCTCCAGGGCGTTCAGGGCCGCTCCGGCACCGGGCTCGTCCACGCCCTCGTACAGTTCGATCCCGACGAAGGAGGCGGCGACCGCGCGGGCCAGTCCGGCCGGGTCGGTGAACTCTCCGAAAGGGGTTCCCGACAGGACGCGCGTCAGGACCTTCTCGATCTCGGCGATCCACAGGTCGAGGCCCGCCGCGGTGGCCGGTCGCAGCGCCTCGTGGGTCTGGGCGCCGGCCAGCAGCTGGCCGAGCAGGGCCACATGGCCGTCGGCACGCTGCTGTTCGTGGATCTCGCGGCCGACGGCGAGGAGTTCGGAGAGGGAGGCGACGGAGGCGAGCCGGGTGCGGTAGGGGGCCACGGCCTTCTCGGCGCCGTAGCGGCAGGCGGCGGCGAGGAGCTCATCCACCGAGCCGAAGTGGTAGAAGACCAGCGCCTGGTTGACACCGGCCGCAGCCGCAACCGTACGCGCCGAGGTCTTGGCGATGCCCTGCTCGGTGAGCGTCCGCAGCGCGCCCTCGAGGAGTTTGGTCTTCGTCTCCTGCGACTTCACCGTCTCCGAGCTCATGACGGGTTCTCCAGGGTGCGCAGGACGCGCGGGGCGCACGCGCGCGTGGCCGGGGTGCGCCGGCAGCGGCGGGCGGCGGGGGTGCAGGACAGAGGCGACTTGCACAGGGCGAGGAAGACGGCGACGACGAGCAGCAGCGGGCACAGGAACGCCACCGTGGGCGCGAACTGGCCGAAGAGTCCGGCGGCATACCCGGGAGCGAGGCCGACGCAGCCCACGGCGAGCACGAGCGCCCGGACCGCCAGCTCGGCGAGCCAGTTCAGCAGCGCCCGCTCCGGGGTGATCCCGCGCTCCAGCCACAGCCGCAGCCGGTCGAAGGACCACGCCGTCGCCCAGCCCATGAACGGGCGGAACACCAGCCGGTCGGCGAGCGCGCCGGGGGCGCCCCAGCGGGGGCGGTAGTCGTAGCCGGTGAGAAGGCGGACGCCGTCGCCGTCGGGGACGTAGCGCCAGTAGCCGCTGCCCTCGGCGAGCAGGGACAGCGGATGCGGGGAGACGAGGCGCAGTGCCGAGGTGCGCGTGCCGTCGGGGCGCTCCTTCTCGCCCGCGACGACCCCCGTGCCGGAGAGCGTGAGGAACGGCAGGACGCGCACGGTGTAGCGGAAGCGCTGCGCTTCGCCCTCCGCCCGCGGGAGATGGGTGATCTCGGTGAACCGGAGGTCCCAGCGCTGGTGCTGGGCCGGGTCCTGGGTACGCGCCCACAGGTCGTCGAGGTCGGCCCGTATGCGTGCCTCTCTGTGGAGCCCCATCCCTGTTCCCCCAGGCCGGTCAAGGCAGTTGAGCGAATGCTCAATCCATTCGGGAGGGAACGTACACCGTTTTGAGCGACCGCTCAATCAGCGGGCACACGAAAACCCCGGCCCTTGACGGACCGGGGTTCACGCGGGCCGGCTACTGGGCCAGGTGCCGCTCGACGGTCTCCACCTTGGAGGTCAGCCCGTCGGTGACACCGGGCCGGATGTCCGCCTTGAGGACCAGTGAGACGCGCGGCGCCCGCGCCTCCACGGCGGCCACGGCCCGCTTCACGACATCCATGACCTGGTCCCAGTCACCCTCGATCGAGGTGAACATCGCGTCGGTGCGGTTGGGCAGCCCGGATTCGCGTACGACCCGTACGGCGTCCGCGACGTACTCACCCACGTCCTCGCCGACGCCCAGCGGCGTCACGGAGAAGGCGACGATCATGCCTTCACGACCCCTTCCCTGCGGGCGCGGGCGGCGATGACCGCGCTCTCGGCCTCCCGGCGCAGCTTGCGCTCGGCGAAGAAGCCGCCGGTGGGCAGCACCGAGAGGACGAAGTAGAGCGCGGCGGTCCCGAAGCCCCACTTGGTCCGGTTCCAGGCATCGGCCCAGAAGATCACGTACAGGATGAACAGGACACCGTGGACCGCGCCCATCACGGGCACCGCGTTGAAGTCCGTGGTCCGCTTCAGCACGGAGCACAGGAGCAGGAGGAGGAAGGACACGGCCTCGGGCGCTGAGACCAGGCGGATGCGGCGGAGGGCGGAGGCTGTCTTGAGGTCCACGGGTCACCTTCGGTGGGAGTTTCGCTGACGGCGCGGTCGCTTTGTGAACGGAGGCACAAACGTCTGCCATTGTGACAAACAGTTGCGGGAGCCCCGCGGGAGGGGCTGTCCGTCACCCCCCGCGCGCCGCTACCTTCGCACCGTGGCGATGTTCCGACTCCAAGGGAGCAAGGTACTCGCCGTCGACATGACCGGGGACGCCGTGAAGGCGAAGAACGGCTCGATGGTCGCGTACGACGGGCAGATGGCCTTCAAGAAGCTGAGTGGCGGCGGTGAGGGACTGCGGGGGATGGTGACCCGGCGGCTCACCGGCGAGCAGATGACCGTGATGGAGGTGAGGGGGCAGGGGACGTGCTGGTTCGCCGACCGCGCCTCCGAGATCAACCTCGTCAGTCTCCAGGGGGACAAGCTGTACGTGGAGTCGAGCAATCTGCTCGCGACCGATGCCGGGCTCAGGACGGGAACGACGTTCACGGGGCTGCGCGGGGCGTCCCAGGGCAACGGGCTGTTCACGACGACCGTCGAGGGGCACGGGCAGGCGGCGATCATGTCGGACGGGCCGGCCGTCGTGCTGCGGGTCAGCCCGCAGTACCCGCTGATCGTCGACCCGGGCGCGTACATCGCGCACCAGGGGAACGTACGGCAGTCCTTCCAGTCCGGTGTGACCTTCCGCACGTTCTTCGGTGAGGGCGGCGGCGAGGCCTTCCAGATCCGGTTCGAGGGGGACGGGCTGGTGTACGTGCAGCCGAGCGAGCGGAACACGATCGCGGGGGACGTCTGAGATGGCCTTGCGGGAGATCAACTCCAAGATGGTCGAGGCGACCGTCGTCCCGGGGCAGCGGCTGTTCAGCCAGCGCGGCGCGATGCTCGCGTACAAGGGCGACGTCTCCTTCACGCCCAACATCCAGGGCGGGCAGGGCGGGATCATGTCGATGCTCGGCCGCCGGGTGGCGGGCGAGGCCACGCCGCTGATGACCGTCGAGGGCAGCGGCACCGTCTTCTTCGGGCACGGCGGCCACCACGTCCAGGTCATCAACCTCACCGGCGACACCCTGTACGTCGAGGCGGACCGGCTGCTCGCCTTCGAGGGCACCCTCCAGCAGGGCACGATGTTCATGGGCTCGCAGGGCGGGATCATGGGGATGGTCCGGGGCCAGGTCACCGGCCAGGGCCTGTTCACCACCACGCTGGGGGGCCATGGCTCGGTGGCGGTCATGGCGCACGGCGGGGTCTTCGAGATCCCGATCACCCCGCAGCGGCCGGTGCACGTCGACCCCCAGGCCTATGTCGCCCACCACGGCGACGTGCGCAACAAGCTCTCCACCGCGCTCGGCTGGCGCGACATGGTGGGGCGCGGCTCCGGCGAGGCGTTCCAGCTGGAGCTCAGCGGCAGCGGTGCGGTGTATGTCCAGGCCTCGGAGGAGAAACTGTGAGCGCGTACGGTGCCGCCGGGCCTGTCGTGTACGACCCCATGACCCTGCCCGTCGACGACAACGTCAACAAGTACACGTTCTGCGCGGAGCTCAAGAGCGGGCAGTGGTTCCTGCAGAAGGGGAAGATGATCGCCTACTACGGGGCGATCGAGTTCAACGGGATCGGGCACGGGCGCCTGGACCGCCTCGTCCGCACCTCGTTCCATTCGCCTCTGCACGCGAGCGACTGGGTCGTGGCGGAGGGCTCGGGCAAGATGCTGCTCGCCGACCGGGCCTTCGACGTCAATTCGTACGACCTCGACGAGGGCAACCTGACCATTCGCTCGGGCAACCTGCTCGCTTTTCAGCCAAGTCTTGCGCTCAAGCAGTCGATCGTGCCGGGTTTTCTGACGCTGATCGGAACCGGAAAGTTCGTGGCCGCATCCAACGGCCCGGTGGTGTTCATGGAACCCCCGATCCGGGTGGACCCCCAGGCGCTGGTCGGCTGGGCCGACTGCCCCTCGCCGTGCCATCACTACGACCACGGCTATCTGACGGGCGTGATGGGCGGTCTACGTGCGATGACGGGCCTCGGCGGAGCCTCCGGCGAGGAGCACCAGTTCGAGTTCGTGGGAGCCGGTACGGTCTTGCTGCAGTCGACCGAGACCCTCATGGCCGAGCAGGCCACGGGGACGGTCCCGGCCGAGCCCGGGGTGCCCGGCGGCGGGGTACCCGGAGGTCACGGCCAGCCTCCGGGGGCACCGCGCCTTCCCGGACAGCTGGGGGACCTCCAGCGTCGCTTCGGGCTGTGAGCGGTAGTCTGCGGAGTGTGACGTCGAACGCGTGCGCGCAGTCACACCACCCTCGCTAGTTCGCCTTTCAACTTTTTAGGTAGACTTCATTCATGGAGACCGAGACGGCCACGCGCTGGCTGACCGATGCGGAGCAGTGCGCCTGGCGCACCCACCTGGAGGTCAACAGGCTGTTGACGTACCAACTCGAGAAGGACCTCCAGCCGTTCGGTCTGACGATGAACGACTACGAGATCCTTGTGAACCTGTCCGAGTCCGAGGACGTACGCATGCGGATGAGCGACCTCGCCACCGCCACGATGCAGTCCAAGAGCCGGCTCTCGCACCAGATCACGCGCATGGAGAACGCGGACCTGGTACGACGCGAGAACTGCGAGTCCGACCGCCGCGGGCTGTACGCCGTACTCACGGACCACGGCATGGAGACGATGCAGAAGGTCGCACCGCACCATGTGGCGTCCGTACGGCGCCACTTCATCGACCTGCTGTCCCCAGAGGCCCTGACGGAGCTGGACAAGGCCCTGAAGCCGATCGCGGAGCACCTTCGCGGGCAGCGGGGGCGTCCCTGACCTGAGTAGGTGAACGGCAGGCGGGTCGGTTCAGGCCCCGCCTGCCGTTACGCGGCCCGCGGCCGCTCCGGTCACGAGAGCCACGACTCCCGCCAGCACGAAGCACACCGCGATCGGCAACCGCCCCACCAGCAGCCCCGCCGCCACCGCCCCACCCGAAATCCCGGCATTCACCGCCGCGTTCACCCACGCCCCCGCCCGCGTACGGCTCTCCTCCGTCGCCGTCTCCTCCGCGAGGAGGTACGCCGTCGTGAGGGCCGGCGCGACGAATGCGCCCGCACAGGCCATGACCCCCGCCAGCGTCCACGGTCCCGGAGCCGTACCGGCCAGGGCCAGCGGCACGCACAGCCCCGCCGTGAACCACGACAGCCGCACACGGGCGGACCGGCGCCAGTCGATCGCCCCGTTCACGAGCCCGCCCACCGCGCTGCCCGCCGACAGGGCGCCCAGGATCCAGGGGACCACAGCCTCGTCGTAGGACCGCTGCCCCACGAAGGCCAGCACGAACAGCTCGGACCCGCTCAGCGCGAGCCCCAGCCCCGCCACCGCGACGACCGGCTGCCACAGCCCCACCGGAAGGCCACGCGCCGCCCACCGGAGGCGACGCGGCTCCGAACGCCGCATGCCGCCGCCCAGCACCGGCGCCGTCACGAACGCACACGTCCCCGTCACCATCAGCACCGCGCTCAGCAGCAACCCGCCCGGGGCCGGCCCGAAGCGCAGCAGGACGCCGACCATGACGGGCCCGGAGACGAACAGCAGCTCCTCCGCCACCCCGTCCAGGCTGTACGCCCGCTGCAACAGCCGCCGGTCGTCGACGAGCCGGGACCACACCGCGCGCATGGTGGGCCCGAGCGGCGGCGCGCAGGCCCCCATCAGGGCGGCGGCGGTGACGAGCGCAGCCACAGGTGCACCGGGCCGCCAGGTCAGCGCGGCGAAGCCGGCCAACAGGGCGCTGTACAGGACCGCCATCGGAAGCAGCGCGCGGCGGGGACCGTACCGGTCGACCAGCGCCGCCCGCACCGGCATCAGAAGCACCGTGCAGGCGCCGAACACGGCCATCACGACACCGGCCACGGTGTACGAGCCGGTGGCGCGGGTCGCCGACAGCATCACCGACAGCGAGACGGTGCCGTACGACAGGCGGGCCGTCAGCGCGGCGGCGAACGTGCGGCGCGCGTGCGGAACGCGCAGGACGGCGGCGTACGAGGGCCGCGGGGCAGGAGAAGGGCGCGACGAAGTGAGCGCGGACATGCGTGAGTTCCTCGACTCGGGGCGTGGGAGGGGACACCGAAGCGCCGCGCGGACCGGCGGCCGGTGGATGGCCGCGGTGCGCGGACGCGGTGTGCGCTCTACGCCCGGGTGAGGAACATGTGGATCAAGTTAGCAGTGCGGCGCGGGACTTGGCCACGGTCAGCCCTGGGTGAGCCCCGCCACCAGTTCGTCCGCCGCCCGGTACGGGTCCAGCTCACCGGCGACGATCCGCTCCGCGAGCGCGTCCAGGTGGCGGTCGCCGTGCAGGTCGCCGATGCGTTCGCGCAGGGCCGTGACGGCGATCGTCTCGACCTCGCGGGAGGCGCGGGCGCGGCGGCGCTCGGCCAGGACGCCGTGCTCCTCCATCCATGCGCGGTGCTTCTCCAGCGCCTCGACGACCTCGTCGATGCCCTCGGCACGGGAGGCGACCGTCTTGACGATGGGCGGGCGCCAGTCGCCGGGGGCGCGGGCTTCGCCCAGGCCGAGCATGTGGTTCAGCTCACGGGCCGTGGCGTCGGCGCCGTCCCGGTCGGCCTTGTTGACGACGTACACGTCGCCGATCTCGAGGATGCCCGCCTTGGCCGCCTGGATGCCGTCGCCCATGCCCGGGGCGAGCAGGACGACGGAGGTGTCGGCCTGGGAGGCGATCTCCACCTCCGACTGGCCCACACCGACCGTCTCGACCAGGATCACGTCGCAGCCCGCCGCGTCCAGCACCCGGATCGCCTGCGGGGCGGACCAGGCCAGGCCGCCGAGGTGGCCCCGGGTGGCCATCGAGCGGATGTAGACACCGGGGTCGGAGGCGTGCTCCGACATCCGGACGCGGTCGCCGAGCAGGGCGCCCCCGGAGAAGGGGGACGACGGGTCGACGGCCAGGACCCCGACCCGTCTGCCCTGTCGGCGGTACGCGGTCACCAGCGCCGAGGTCGACGTCGACTTGCCGACACCCGGCGAGCCGGTGAGGCCGACCACATAGGCGTTGCCGGTGAGCGGCGCGAGGGCCGCCATGACCTCTCTGAGCTGTGGGGACGCCCCCTCCACCAGGGAGATCAGCCGGGCCACGGCCCGCGGCCGGCCTTCCCTGGCCTGGGCCACGAGCGAGGAGACGTCCTGCATCACAGCTCCGTTTATCCAGAAATCGCCTACTTGGCCACGCGCACGATCAGCGCGTCGCCCTGGCCGCCGCCACCGCACAGCGCGGCCGCTCCGATCCCGCCGCCCCGGCGCTTCAGCTCCAGCGCGAGGTGCAGGACGAGACGGGCGCCGGACATGCCGATCGGGTGCCCCAGGGCGATGGCGCCGCCGTTGACGTTCACCTTTTCGGTGGACACTCCGAGGTCCTTCATCGACTGGACCGCGACGGCGGCGAAGGCCTCGTTGATCTCGATCAGGTCGAGGTCGGAGACCTCCAGGCCCTCCTTCTTGAGGGCCTGGAGGATCGCGTTGGACGGCTGGGACTGGAGGCTGTTGTCCGGTCCCGCCACATTGCCGTGGGCGCCGATCTCGGCGATCCACTCCAGGCCCAGCTCCTCGGCCTTGGCCTTGCTCATCACGACCACGGCGGCGGCGCCGTCCGAGATCGGGGAGGACGTGCCGGCGGTGATCGTGCCGTCCTTGGTGAACGCCGGACGCAGCCTGGCCAGCGTCTCCACGGTGGTGTCGCCGCGGATGCCCTCGTCCTTGCTGAAGACGACGGGCTCGCCCTTGCGCTGCGGAATCTCGATCGGGGTGATCTCGGCCTCGAAGATGCCGTTCTTCTGCGCGGCGGCGGCGCGCTGGTGGGACAGGGCGCCGATCTCGTCCTGCTCCGGGCGCTTGATGCCGAGGCGCGTGTTGTGCTTCTCCGTGGACTCGCCCATGGGGATCGACTCCCACGGGTCGGTCAGGCCGTCGTACGCCATCGCGTCGAGCATCTCGATCGCGCCGTACTTGTAGCCCTCACGGGACTTGGGCAGCAGGTGCGGGGCGTTGGTCATGGACTCCTGGCCACCCGCGACGACGATCTCGAACTCACCGGCGCGGATCAGCTGGTCGGCGAGCGCGATGGCGTCGAGTCCGGACAGGCACACCTTGTTGACGGTGAGCGCCGGGACGCTCATCGGGATGCCGGCCTTGACCGCGGCCTGGCGGGCCGGGATCTGCCCCGCCCCGGCCTGCAGCACCTGGCCCATGATCACGTACTGCACCTGGTCGCCGCCGATCCCCGCACGGTCGAGGGCGGCCTTGATCGCGAAGCCGCCCAGATCGGCCCCGGAGAACGACTTGAGCGAGCCGAGCAGCCGTCCCATCGGAGTGCGGGCGCCCGCGACGATGACGGATGTCGTGGTGTTCGTTCCTGACATGAGGTGCGATCCCCTTCCAGCTGCACAAAGCTGAGGAGTGAACGAGGGTTTACTTCGAATGTACTGAGCGGTAGTACACCCCGTCATCCGGCTGTCGGTGTGATCGCGCGCACGTTGCGTAACCACCTCCGGAGCGCTGCACTGAATCCATGCTGACGCGAATCGACCACATCGGGATTGCCTGTCACGACCTCGACGCCACCGTCGAGTTCTACCGGGCCACGTACGGCTTCGAGGTTTTCCACTCCGAGGTCAACGAGGAGCAGGGCGTACGCGAGGCCATGCTCAAGATCAACGATACGTCCGACGGCGGGGCTTCGTACCTCCAGCTGCTCGAGCCGATCCGCGAGGACTCCACCGTCGCGAAGTGGCTGGCGAAGAACGGTGAGGGCGTCCACCACATCGCCTTCGGCACGGCGGACGTCGACAAGGACGCGGCGGACATCAAGGAAAAGGGCGTACGCGTTCTGTACCAGGAGCCCCGGCGCGGTTCCATGGGCTCCCGGATCACTTTCCTGCACCCCAAGGACTGCCACGGAGTGCTGACGGAACTGGTCACATCGGCGCCTGTTGAGTCACCTGAGCACTGACCCTCGTACATAGAGGCCGGTAGGGTTGGGGTCGGTCGCCCGTGAAGGACGGGGTGGCCTGGTCCTGCCTCCACGGGCAGGACCTCCGGGGACCGGGTTTCGGGGGGCGAGCGTCGGGGCAGCAGCCCATGCTCCGCCGTTGATCTGACACCATTCCCCGGGGGCCCCGTTCGGCGGATGGACGGAGCTCGTTCGAAGAAGCTTGCGACCAGGGGACGGATGGGACCGCGCAGTGCGGGGCTACGAGAGCCAGGTAGAGCCGGCGGCTGACGTCGACCACCTCTCTCGGTTCGAGGCCGAGATGAAGCGGCTGAAGACCGAGCGGGAAAAGGCGATCCAGCACGCCGAGGACCTCGGTTACCAGGTCGAGGTGCTGCGCGCCAAGCTGCACGAGGCGCGCCGCACCATCATGTCCCGGCCGGCGTACGAGGGCGGCGACATCGGCTATCAGGCCGAGCAGCTGCTGCGGAACGCCCAGATGCAGGCCGACCAGCTGCGTCAGGACGCCGAGCGTGAGCTGAGTCAGGTCCGCGCGCAGACCCAGCGCATCCTCCAGGAGCACGCCGAGCAGGCCGCCCGGCTCCAGTCCGAGCTGCACCAGGAGGCGGTCACCCGCCGCCAGCAGCTGGACCAGGAGCTCGCCGAGCGCCGGCAGACCGTCGAGTCCCACGTCAACGAGAACGTGGCGTGGGCCGAGCAACTGCGCGCCCGCTCCGAGTCACAGGCCCGCCGCCTGCTGGACGAGTCCCGCGCCGAGTCCGAGCAGTCCATGGCCGCCGCCCGCGCCGAGGCCGAGCGGCTGACCGGCGAGGCCCGGCAGCGGCTGCAGAGCGAGGCCGAGTCCGCCCGCGCGGAGGCCGAGCAGATCCTGCGCCGCGCCCGCACCGACGCCGAGCGCCTGCTGAACGCCGCGTCCACCCAGGCCCAGGAGGCCACCGACCACGCCGAGCAGCTGCGCAGCTCCACGGTGAACGAGTCGGACACGGCCCGCCGCCAGGCGACGGAGCTGAGCCGGGCCGCCGAACAGCGCATGGCGGAGGCCGAGACGGCGCTGCGCGAGGCCCGCAGCGAGGCCGAGAAGCTGCTCACCGAGGCCAAGGACTCCGCCACCAAGACACTCTCCGGCGCCGAGACGGCCAACGAGCAGCGCACGCGTACGGCGAGGGAGCAGGTCGCCCGGCTGGTCAGCGAGGCGACCAAGGAGGCGGAGGCCACCAAGGCCGAGGCCGAACAGATCGTCGCGGACGCGCGTGCCGAGGCCGAGAAGGTGCTCGCGGAGGCCGGCGAGAAGGCCCGCAGCCTCACCGCCGAGGAGTCCGCCTCCCAGCTGGCGAAGGCCGCGAAGACCGCCGAGGACGTCCTCAACAAGGCGTCCGAGGAGGCCAAGCAGACCACCAAGGCCGCCGCCGAGGAGGCCGAGCGGATCCGTACGGAGGCCGAGTCCGAGGCGGACCGGCTGCGCGCCGAGGCGCACGACATCGCCGAGCAGCTCAAGGGCACGGCGAAGGACGACACCAAGGAGTACCGCGCCAAGACGGTCGAGCTGCAGGAGGAGGCCCGCCGGCTGCGCGGCGAGGCAGAGCAGCTGCGCGCCGACGCGGT
Organism: Streptomyces sp. NPDC002619; assembly: GCF_042889305.1. NCBI lineage: Bacteria > Bacillati > Actinomycetota > Actinomycetes > Kitasatosporales > Streptomycetaceae > Streptomyces > Streptomyces sp. NPDC002619. The sequence continues at coordinate 26,779 of NZ_JBIAQV010000008.1, forward strand.
CGGCGAGGGCGAGAGCATCCGCGCCGAGGCCCGGCGCGAGGCCGTCCAGCAGATCGAGGAGGCGGCCAAGTCCGCCGAGGAGCTGCTGGCCAAGGCCAAGGCGGACGCGGACGAGCTGCGCCAGAGCGCCGCGACGGACAGCGAGAAGGTCCGTACGGAGGCCATCGAGCGCGCGACGACGCTGCGCCGGCAGGCCGAGGAGACCCTGGAGCGCACGCGTGCGGAGGCCGAGCGGCACCGCGCGGAGATCGTGGAGCAGTCCGAGGGGCTGAAGGCGGACGCCGAGCGGGCCGCGAACGAGCTGCGCGAGGAGACCGAGCGGGCCGTCGAGGCCCGGCGCGCGGAGGCCGCCGGCGAGCTGACCCGGCTGCACACCGAGGCCGAGGAGCGGCTGACCGCGGCCGAGCAGTCACTGTCGGACGCCCGGGAGGAGGCCGCCCGGATCCGCCGGGAGGCCGCCGAGGAGACCGAGCGCCTGCGCGCCGAGTCCGCCGAACGGATCCGTACGCTCCAGCAGCAGACGGAGGCGGAGGCCGACCGGCTGCGCAACGAGGCCGCGGCCGACGCGTCGGCGTCCCGCGCCGAGGGTGAGGCCGTCGCCGTACGCCTGCGGTCCCAGGCCGCGGCCGAGGCCGAGCGGCTGAAGTCGGAGGCGCAGGACACCGCCGACCGGGTGCGGGCCGAGGCACAGGCCGCCGCCGAGCGGCTCGCCACCGAGGCGGCCGAGACGCTGGCCGCCGCCCAGGAGGAGGCCGTACGGCGCCGCCGCGAGGCCGAGGAACTGCTCGGCTCCGCCCGCCAGGAGGCGGACCAGGAGCGCGAGCGGGCCCGCGAGCAGAGCGAGGAGCTGCTGGCCTCCGCCCGCAACCGGGTGGAGGAGGCGCAGACCGAGGCGGTCCGGCTGGTCGAGGAGGCCGACCGGCGCGCCACCGAGATGGTGTCGGCGGCCGAACAGCACGCCCAGCAGGTACGGGACTCCGTCGTCGGGCTGCACGAGCAGGCGCAGGAGGAGATCACCGGCCTGCGCTCCGCCGCCGAGCACGCCGCGGACCGTACGCGCCGGGAGGCCGAGGAGGAGGCGGACCGGGTCCGCGCCGACGCCTACGCGGAGCGGGAGCGGGCCAGCGAGGACGCCGGCCGGGTCCGGCGCGAGGCGCAGGAGGAGTCCGAGGCGGCCAGGGCGCTGGCCGAACGGACGATGTCGGAGGCGATCGCCGAGTCCGAGCGGCTGCGTTCGGAGGCGGCCGCGCACGCCCAGCGGGTGCGCACCGAGGCCTCCGACACCATCACGCAGGCCGACCAGGACGCCACACGCACGCGTGCCGAGGCCCGTGAGGACGCCAACCGCATCCGGTCGGACGCGGCGACCCAGGCGGACACGCTCATCACCGAGGCACGCAACGAGGCCGAGCGCCTCCAGTCGGAGACGATCGCGGAGGCCGACCGGGTGCGGGCCGAGGCCATCGCCAAGGCCGAGAAGCTGATCTCGGACGCGAGCGGCGACGCGGAGCGGCTGCGCGCCGAGGCGGCCGAGACCGTCGGCTCCGCCCAGCAGCGCGCCGAGCGGATCCGCGGCGAGTCCGAGCGGCTCGGCGCCGACGCGGAGGCGGCGGCCGACCGGCTGCTGTCCAGCTCGCGCCACGAGGCCGAGCGGACGCTGGACGAGGCCCGCAAGGAGGCCAACAAGCGGCGCTCCGAGGCGGCCGAGCAGGTCGACACGCTGATCAACGAGACGACGGCCGAGGCCGACAAGTTGCTCACCGAGGCCCAGCAGCAGGCGCACAAGACGACCGCGGACGCCGAGTCGCAGGCCGACACGATGGTCGGCGCGGCCCGCACCGAGGCCGAGCGGCTGGTGTCCGAGGCGACGGTCGAGGGCAACTCGCGGGTCGAGAAGGCCCGTACGGACGCGGACGAGCTGCTGGTCGGCGCCCGCCGGGACGCCACCCAGATCCGCGAGCGCGCGGAGGAGCTGCGCGAGCGCATCACGAACGAGATCGAGGAGCTGCACGAGCGGGCCCGCCGTGAGTCCGCCGAGACTATGAAGTCGACCGGCGACCGGTGTGACGCACTTATCAAGGCCGCCGAGGAGCAGCTGGCCAAGGCGCAGGCGAAGGCCAAGGACATCATGTCGGAGGCCAATTCCGAGGCCGGCAAGGTGCGCATCGCCGCGGTCAAGAAGGCCGAGGGACTGCTCAAGGAGGCCGAGCAGAAGAAGTCGGCGCTCGTCCGGGAGGCCGAGGAGCTCAAGGCCGAGGCGATCCACGAGGCGCGGCGCACCGTCGACGAGGGCAAGCGCGAGCTGGAGATCCTGATGCGCCGCCGCGAGGACATCAACGCCGAGATCTCCCGTGTCCAGGATGTCCTGGAGGCGTTGGAATCCTTCGAGGCCCCGTCAACCGGCAAGGACGGCGGGGTCAAGGCCGGTGCCACCGTGGGCGCCCCCCGATCGGGTGGCAAGTCGTCGGACAGCTAGCGCACAGGACCGGTTGAGGTGTCTTCTGGGGCATTTGCCCAAGATTTTGGCAAGCCGCCTGACGGTTCGCCACCCAAAAGGGGTGTCATTCTCCAGATCAAACACGTATCCGCTCGATGACACACCGCTTCGGCCCCTAGGATTCCACCTATCACCTCACCGGTCTCATTTGACAGGAACCCCATGAGCGACACTTCCCCCTACGGCTTCGAGCTAGTGCGGCGTGGGTACGACCGCGCTCAGGTGGACGAACGGATCTCCAAGCTCGTCTCCGACCGTGACAGCGCTCTCGCCCGCATCACCGCCCTGGAAAAGCGCATCGAGGAACTCCACCTCGAGACGCAGAACGCCCAGGCCCAGGTGACCGACGCCGAGCCGTCGTACGCCGGCCTCGGCGCGCGTGTCGAGAAGATCCTCCGCCTCGCCGAAGAAGAGGCCAAGGACCTGCGTGAGGAGGCCCGACGCGCGGCGGAGCAGCACCGCGAGCTCGCCGAGTCGGCGGCCCAGCAGGTCCGCAACGACGCCGAGTCGTTCGCCGCGGACCGCAAGGCCAAGGCGGAGGACGAGGGCGTCCGGATCGTCGAGAAGGCCCAGGGCGAAGCCTCCCAGCTGCGCTCCGACGCGCAGAAGGACGCGCAGTCCAAGCGCGAGGAGGCCGACGCCCTCTTCGAGGAGACCCGCGCCAAGGCCGCGCAGGCCGCCGCGGACTTCGAGACCAACCTGGCCAAGCGCCGCGAGCAGTCCGAGCGCGACCTCGCCTCGCGTCAGCAGAAGGCCGAGAAGCGCCTGGCGGAGATCGAGCACCGCGCCGAGCAGCTGCGCCTGGAGGCCGAGAAGCTGCGCACCGACGCCGAGCGCCGTGCCCGCCAGACGGTGGAGACGGCCCAGCGTCAGGCCGAGGACATCGTGGCCGACGCCAACGCCAAGGCCGACCGGATCCGTTCGGAATCCGAGCGCGAGCTGGCCGCCCTCACCAACCGCCGCGACAGCATCAACGCCCAGCTGACGAACGTGCGCGAGATGCTCGCCACGCTCACGGGCGCCGCGGTGGCCGCCGCCGGTTCCCCGGCCGAGGACGAGCCGATCTCCCGAGGTGTCCCGGCTCAGCAGTCCCGGTAACGCCCGGCGTCCGCCGGTTGAACATCGGGAAGCCCCCTGCCACTGAGGTGGCAGGGGGCTTCCCGCGCTCTTAGGGTGTCCGCATGATCGAGCTGTCGGGGCTGACCAAACGGTACGGCGACAAGGTCGCGGTCAACGATCTCACCTTCACCGTGCGGCCGGGCATCGTCACGGGCTTTCTCGGGCCCAACGGGGCCGGCAAGTCCACGACCATGCGGATGATCCTCGGCCTCGACCATCCCACCGCCGGCGACGTCCGTATCGACGGCAAGCACTACGACCAGCTGGCGGACCCGCTGACGTACATCGGGGCGTTGCTCGACGCGAAGGCCACGCACGGCGGGCGGAGCGCCTTCAACCATCTGCTGTGTCTGGCGCAGAGCAACGGGATCCCCACGAGCCGGGTGCACGAGGTGCTGGACACCGTGGGGCTGACACCCGTGGCGCGGAAGAAGGCCAAGGGGTTCTCGCTGGGGATGGGGCAGCGGCTCGGGATCGCGGGCGCGCTGCTCGGCGATCCGCGGATCCTGATGTTCGACGAGCCGGTCAACGGGCTCGACCCCGAGGGCATCCACTGGATCCGCAACCTGATGAAATCGCTGGCGGCGCAGGGCCGCACCGTCTTCGTGTCCTCGCACCTGATGAGCGAGATGGCGCTGACCGCCGATCACATCGTCGTCATCGGTCAGGGGCGGCTGCTCGCCGACACCTCCATGGCCGAGTTCATCCGGCAGAACTCGCGGGCGTACGTCCGTATCCGCTCCCCCCAGCGCGAGCGGCTGCTCGACGTCCTGCACCAGAACGGCATCACCGTCGTCGAGGCCGGCGGCGGGGCGCTGGAGGTGGAGGGCGGCAAGGCCGAGCGGATCGGTGAGCTGGCCGCGCAGTACGGGATCGTGCTGCACGAGCTCAGTCCCCAGCAGGCCTCCCTCGAGGAGGCGTTCATGCAGCTGACGGCGGAGTCCGTGGAGTACCACGCGCACTCCGACACCACCCTGGTCCAGCAGGCCTGGGGTGCCGACTGGAAGGGAGCCTGAGCCATGGCGGCCGCCCAGGTCATCCGGTCCGAGTGGACGAAGATCCGCTCCGTCGCGTCGACGGTATGGACGCTGTCCCTCGCCGTGGTCGTCACCATCGCGCTCGGGATGCTGATCTCGGCGCTGTCGAAGAGCCAGTTCGACAAGATGCCGGAACGCGAGCGGCTCACCTTCGATCCCACGTTCGTCAGCTTCGCGGGGATGAGTCTCGGTCAGCTCGCGATGATCGTGTTCGGGGTGCTGGTCGTCTCGAACGAATACAGCACCGGCATGATCCGCACCTCGCTGGCCGCCGTGCCGCGCCGGGGCACCTTCCTGTTCAGCAAGATCGCGGTGGCCACCGGTCTCGCCCTGGTCGTCGGCATGGCCACCAGCTTCGCCGCGTTCTTCCTCGGGCAGGCGATGCTCGGCTCCCACCGGGCGCAGCTCGGCGACGAGGGTGTGCTGCGGGCGGTGATCGGCGGCGGGCTGTACATGGCCCTCATCGCGGCGTTCTCCATGGGCGTCGCGGCGATGCTGCGCTCGCCGATGCTGTCGCTCGGCATCCTGATGCCGTTCTTCTTCCTGATCTCCAACATCCTCGGCAACGTGGACGCGACGAAGAAGATCGGCCGGTATCTGCCCGACCAGGCCGGCAGCCGCATCATGCAGGTGGTCCCCCGGCTCGACGACGACACCCCGTACGGCCCCTGGGGCGGCCTGGGCATCATGGCGCTGTGGGTGATCGCGGCGATCGCCGGTGGTTACGTCATGCTGAAGAAGCGTGACGCGTAGCGAGCACTGCCCTTTGCTTTCTTTTGGGCGGAACCGTCAGCGCCCGGATATCCTCCTAACCCTTACGGGGGCGTGTGCCCCGCTGTCCTGAACCTTTCGATGGGTGCGGAGCATGATCGAGGCTGTCGGCCTGACCAAGCGCTACGGCGACAAGACCGCCGTCTACAACCTTTCCTTCCAGGTGCGGCCCGGAGCCGTCACCGGCTTCCTCGGGCCCAACGGCTCGGGCAAGTCGACGACCATGCGGATGATTCTGGGCCTGGACAATCCCACCGCGGGCTCCGTGACGATCGGCGGCTTCCCGTACCGCAAGCTGCCGAACGCCGCGCGTCAGGTGGGCGCGCTGCTCGACGCCAAGGCCGTGCACGGCGGAAGGGCCGCACGCAACCACCTGCTCTCCCTGGCCCAGCTGTCGGGCATCCCGGCACGGCGCGTGGACGAGGTGCTCGGGGTCGTGGGCCTTCAGGAAGTGGCCAGGAGGCGGTCCAAGGGCTTCTCTCTCGGCATGGGGCAGCGGCTCGGCATCGCGGCGGCGCTGCTCGGCGACCCGCAGGTGCTGCTGTTCGACGAGCCGGTCAACGGCCTCGACCCCGAGGGCATCCTCTGGGTGCGGAACCTGATGAAGGCGCTCGCGGCGGAGGGCCGTACGGTCTTCGTGTCCTCGCACCTGATGAGCGAGATGGCCGTGACCGCGGACCACCTCATCGTGATCGGGCGCGGACAACTGCTCGCCGACATGAACATCAAGGACTTCATCTCCGCGAACTCGGCGGACTTCGCGCGGGCCCGCACCCCCGACACCGAGCCGCAGCTGCGCGAGAAGCTGACGTCCGCGCTCACCGAGGCAGGCGGGCACGTGCTGCCGGAGCAGGACGGCGCGCTGCGCGTCACCGGGCTCCCGCTCCCCCGCATCAGCGACCTGGCGCACGAGGCCGACGTACGGCTGTGGGAGCTGTCGCCGCACCAGGCCTCGCTGGAGGAGGCGTACATGCGGATGACGCAGGGCGCCGTCGACTACCGCTCGACCATCGACCAGAAGGCGGGCCTCCAGCAGCCGCTGCCCCCGGGCGCCCAGCCGCCCATGCCGGTCCCCGGCCAGGGCCAGCCGGGCTGGTACGCCCCACCGCCGCCGCAGCAGGGCGGCCGGCCGTTCACGATGCCGCAGGGCGGCGTCCCCACGGGTCCGTACGGCGGCCAGGGCGCACCGCAGGGGGCGTACGGCACCCCGGCGGGCGCCCCCAACCCGTACGGCGCGCCGACTCCTGGCGCCCCCGGCGCGGGCGGGCCCAACCCGTACGCCCAGCCGGCCCCGCAGACGGCTCCGGCCCAGCCCGCCGCGCCTCCTGCTCAGGCGGCCGACGGTGCGCAGCCGCAGGCGACCGTCCAGCTCGCCGCACAGGCTCCGCAGGACCCGGCCCCGCCGGTGGCCCCGGCCCAGCCCGCCGCAGGCGCCGAGGCGCCCGCTCAGCCCTCCGCCGACGCCCACCCGACCCAGCCCAAGGACGCACGATGAGCACCCACCAGCAACCGATGCCGCAGGCAGCCCCCGCCGCGTCCGAATGGCAGGCGGTGCCCGGCGGGACGTACCCCGGATACACCTCGCCGATCCCGGTCGTGCGCACGCACCTCGGGAATGCGATCACGTCCGAGTGGACGAAGATCAGGTCGGTGCGTTCGACGATGTGGACGCTCGGTGTGTTCGTGCTGCTCGTCGTAGGCATCGGCCTGCTCACCGGCGCTGTGGTCGGCAACTCCTCCGACCTGTCCGGCGACGAGAACCCGCTGGCCCTCGGCTTCTTCGGGCTCCTGCTCGGCAGCATCTGCATCATCACGCTCGGCGTGCTGACCACCGCCTCCGAGTACAGCACCGGCATGATCCGTACGACGATGACCGCCTGCCCTTCCCGGGGGCGCGTGCTCGCGGCCAAGGCGATCGTGTTCTTCCTGGTCGCCTTCGTGGTGACGCTGGCTGCGGTCTCCTTCGTCGCCATGGCCCAGGCGGCCATGCTGGACGGCACCGGCCTGCGCAACCCGACCGGCGCCGAGTGGTTCAAGGGCACCGTGGGCGTCAGCCTCTACATCGCCCTGCTGGGACTGCTCTCGCTCGCCATCGGCTCGATCATCCGGCACTCGGCGGGCGCCATCACCATCATGATCGGCGCCGTGCTCGCCCCGCTGGTGATCGCGCTGTTCATGTTCTCGTCGTCGCTGGAGAAGGTGCGCCAGTCGCTGTTCGAGTACTCGATCCCGAACCAGTTGAGCGTCTTCTACTCCAACTCCCTCACCGAGTCGGGCCCGTCCGGCTGGGAACCGCTGTGGATCATCCTGGGCGTGACGGCCGCTGCCTTCGCCGGGGCCTATGTCCTGCTGGAGAAGCGGGACGTGTGACGCACTAGAACTTCGGCGCGTTACGGGGCCGCTGCACCCGCGTGGTGCGGCGGTCCTTCGCGTTCCAGCACGCCTTGTGCCAGTGCCGGCGTTCGTCGACGCCGGAGTGTTCGGGCCAGGCCACCACGTGCGGGACGCCCGAGGGGATCATCTGGTCGCATCCGGGGCAGCGGTACGTCTTGCCGTCCGCGCTCGCCCCGGCGACATGGCGCACGCTCCACTGCTCGCCCTGCCAGCTCTCCGTCGACTGCCAGCCGCCGTAGCGGCCGGCGCGGTCGTCCTCGGCGCTCCGGCCGGACGCGGCCGCACCAATTTGGCCCTTGGGTCGGTTGCGACGCGGGGACACAGGACACCTCACGGGGCTATACAGGATGCACGGGCTGCATCCAGCCTACGCGGCACGCAAGCGGGTACGCGTAGGGCACCAGCCCACACAAGTCCCGCTCCAGGGCGACCCATTCTGCAGACAATCCGCAAATCCCTCCGCCAGGCCGTGTCCTCGGCACGTGTCAGACGGTTATGCCCTGTGGGGGAGCTCCGGGTCGGAGCCAAGGAAGCAGGAAAAGCAATGTACGTGGGAAGTTTTGTGTTGGCGGCCCAGTTCCCGGGCCAGGGCCAGGGGGAGGCGCTGCACCGGGCGGTCCGCTCGGCGGAGGTGGCCGAGGAAGCGGGGCTCGACACGGTCTGGCTGGCCGAGCACCACTTCGTACCGTACGGCACATGCCCGTCCGCGGTCACGCTGGCCGCGCTGCTGCTCGGCCGTACCCGGCGCATCCGGGTCGGCACGGCGGTCAGCGTGCTGCCCACCGTCCATCCGGTCGCCCTCGGCGAACAGGCGGCGCTGCTGCACGTGACGAGCGGCGGGCGCTTCACGCTGGGCGTGGGGCGCGGCGGTCCGTGGGTGGACCTGGAAGTGTTCGGCGCGGGCCTGGGCGCGTACGAACGAGGGTTCCCGGAATCACTCGATCTGCTGCTGCGCTGGCTGCGCGAACCGGCGGTGTCGGCGTCGGGCGAGCGGTTCTCGTTCCGTGAAGTCACCGTCGTACCCCGCCCGTCGGAGGCGCTCACGGAGGCGCCGGGTCCCGAGGTCGTCGTGGCCTGCACCTCTCCGGCGAGCGTGCGGCTGGCCGCCGAACGCGGGCTGCCGATGCTGCTCGGGATGCACGTCGGGGACGAGGAGAAAGCCGAAATGATCGCCCTGTGGCGGCAGCACGCGCACGCGGCCGGGCGGCCTGCCGACGAAATCCTCGGGGCGGCCCATGTCTCGGCGGGCGTCTGCCAGATCGCGGACCGGCGCACCGAGGCGGTGGAGACCCTGACGAAGGCGTTGCCGGGCTGGCTCAAGCACGGCCTGGATGCCCATGTGACGGTGGACGACCGCCCGCGCGCGATGCGCGACCCGCTCGCGTACACCGAACTGCTCTGCGGACTGCACCCGGTGGGCACGCCCCGGCTGTGCGCCGACCGTCTTGCGGCCACCTCGGAGCGGACCGGCATCTCGCGCTTCGCGCTGCTCGTCGAGGGCTCGGGAGACCTGGCGGCGACGGAGGAGAACGTACGGCGGCTGGGCGCCGAGGTACTCCCCCATCTCCGGTGATGCCGGGCAACTCCCGTACCGCTCGGGGAGCTTGCCGCCCCAGAACTGATTGCACCTCCCGCGTGTGGAGCGGCAAGCAAGCGGCTCACTGCGTCAGCAGTCCCTGAGCTCGGGCGACTGGTTCAGCAGCTGACTGCGCACCGAGGTGAAGCGGGCCAGCGTCTCGTCGACCGAGGCGTCCAGCGGGAAAACCGCCACCCGATGGCAGTTCTGGAAGGCCAGTCGCACACCGAAGTGCCGCTGCAGCGCACCGCGTATCGCGTCACTGGCGAGCGCGCGCAGCAACTGGCCCCGTGCCTGCTCGTCCGGCGGAGGCGTCTGGTTGTCGGCGAACTGGCCGCCGTCCACCTTCAGCTGGGCCACCAGGGAGCTGATCATCTCCCATGCGTAGGGCAGGGAGGTCCGGACGCAGTCGACGAAGGCAGCTTCGTCGACCTCGCCTCGCTCGGCCTGTTCGAGTAGGGCCGGTGAGACGTCGAGCGACATGGGTTCTCCTCTCGCACCCCCGAACAGCAGGGGTTGGCGGACAGGTAAGGGAGTTCGCGGTACCGAACACGCTGAGTACACATGTCACGACCTCCCGTTTACTACGGTAGGCAACGGACCGTGACCACACCAGCAGATTGCGTATATGCACCGGTCCCATTAGGCACACAATCGGCCAGGGATGAACAAGAGTTTCCAGGCGATACAGGACGCGAATCGCGTCTGGCGCGGCGCGTCGAGTAGCGTTGCCGACCATGCGTCTCGTCATTGCCCGGTGCTCCGTCGACTACGCCGGCCGGCTCACCGCCCACCTCCCCTCGGCCCCCCGTCTGATCCTGGTCAAGGCGGACGGCAGCGTCTCGATCCACGCGGACGACCGGGCCTACAAGCCCCTCAACTGGATGTCGCCGCCCTGCACGCTGAAGGAGGGGTCCGGCGAGGAGGAGGGCGTCTGGACCGTCGTCAACAAAGCGGGCGAGAAGCTGATCATCACGATGGAGGAGATCCTCCACGACTCCTCGCATGAACTCGGCGTGGACCCAGGCCTGATCAAGGACGGCGTGGAAGCACACCTCCAGGAACTGCTCGCCGACCGCATCGAGACGCTCGGCGACGGCTACACCCTGATCCGCCGCGAGTACATGACGGCCATCGGCCCGGTCGACATCCTGTGCCGGGACGCGGACGGCCAGACGGTGGCGGTCGAGATCAAGCGACGCGGCGAGATCGACGGCGTGGAGCAACTCACGCGCTACCTCGAGCTGTTGAACCGCGACCCTCATCTCGCCCCCGTCCGCGGCATCTTCGCGGCCCAGGAGATCAAGCCCCAGGCCCGAGTCCTCGCGACGGACCGAGGCATCGGCTGCCAGGTCCTGGACTACGAGGCGATGCGAGGCATCGAGGACGACAAGCTCCGCTTGTTCTGACGGGTTTCGGCGGGACTCTGTCCCGCTGTCCCCCTATCCCGCCGCGACGGCGCTCAGCCCGTACGGCGGTGGTCGGCGGTGCCGAACCCGCCTCAGGCCGGTCCGGCACCGGCGCCCCGCTTCAGATCACGTCGCCGCTCGGCGCACCCGCGTCACTGGCTTCCGGGGCGCTCGCCGAGGCGCTGGCGGCCGGGCCGCTGGCCGAGGTGGAGGTGGACGGGGTTTCACTCGGGGTCGGCGTCGGTGTGGGGGTCGGCGTCGGTGTGGGGGTCGGTGTCGGCGTCGGCTTGGGCGACGACTTCGTCGGCTTCGGCGTCGGCTTGGGGGTCGTCGACTGCGTCGGCTTGCTCGACGGGCCCCCGCCCGACCCCTTCGTCCCGCTCGGCTCGTCCGACGGCTCGTTCCCGGTCGCCGGCGGCGTCGGGTCGTCCGAGGTGCCGAGCGTGCCGTCGGGACCCGGGTCCGTCGGCCGGCTGGTAGCCGTACCGGTGTCGCCCTTGTCGTCCTTCTTCGGCGTGTCCGCCCCCAGGCTGCCGTCGTCGACGCCCTGGCTGGCGGACGGGTTGGTGTTCACGTTGTCCGACGGGGTGTCCGCGTTCTCGTGGGACGTCATGCCGAGCGTGACCACCGTGCCGAGCACGGCCACGAGCAGCGCACCGGAGCCGGCCGCCACGAGGTTGCGCCGGGCGAGGCGCCGGATGCCGCCGCCCTGAGGCCCCTGAGGCTTCGGCTCGGGGGCCGCGGCCCGGCGGGTCACCAGGGTGTCGAAAGGCTGTCGTACGGGCGGGAAGGCCGCCGGGATGCCGCCGGGCGGCGAGGCCGACTCGTCGTGGCGGGCGTCGGGCACCTCCTCGCCCGTGGTGGCCCCGAGGCCGGGCGTGTCGCCCGCGAGGTCGCCGACCAGCGCGAGGGCGCGGCGGCCCGCGACCGTGCCGCGCTTGTCGGCGAGGGCGCCGCGCAGGCCGATGGAGGCCTCCAGTTCGGCGCGGGCCCGGTCGAGCTGTCCGCCGCAGAGCGCGAGGATGCCCAACTCATGATGGAAATAGGCCTGTTCGGCCACGTCCCCGGCCAGCCGGGCGGCCTCGGCGCCGTAGCGCAGCGCCCGCTCCCAGGCGCTCCAGTGCAGCCCCGAGACGAAGGCGGGCGCAGCGGTACGGGCCAGCCGTACGGTGGCGCTCTCCTCGTCGTCGGCGGGCGGCGTGGTGCCCGGCACCAGGACGCCGAGCGCGGCGAGCACGGCGTCGGCCTCGGCGCCGACCCGCTCGGGCGTGACGGAGGGGTGTCCGGCCCACCAGGTGTAGTGCTGGGCGGCGGTGCGGGCGCGGTCGGCGATGTCGTCGGCGTATCCGGCGGCCTCCAGCTGCGCGAGCACACCGGCGGCGAGGCGGTAGCGGGAGCCGACCGGCGAGACGAGTCCGCAGGCGGCCAGTTCACCGAGGGCGGCGTCCGCGTGGGTGTCACCGACGAGGGCGGGCAGGTGCGCCTGGTGCGGCACCTCGCCGCCGAGGGCGACGGCGAACCGCAGGGTGGCCCGCGCGGAGGTGCTCAGCCGGGCGGCGAGCAGCGGCGCGGGCGCGGCGGCCTCGCCCAGGGACGGCAGGGGTATGTCCTCGCCGTCGACGGCGTCCGCACCGAAGGGCGCGTCGACCGGGAGCTCGTCCTCGAAGACGCCGTACTCGTCCACTGCGCCCCGGTTGGCCCGCAGTTGGTCGCGCTGCCGCAGCAGGGCCCCGGCCTGGACGAACCTGAGGGGCAGGCCCTCGGACTCGAACCAAAGGTCGCCGGCCCAGTTGGACTCGTCCTCGGCGAGGGCACGGCCGGCGGCGCGCTCGAGCAGGTCGATGCCCGCGGCGCGCTCCAGGCCGCCCAGGAAGACCTCCTCGACGGCCGAGTCGGCGGACGGCGCCTGCACGTCCGGGGTGGCGCTGATCAGAAAGGCGCACTCGGGCGTGGCGTCGATCAGCTCGTCGAGGGGGGCGCTGCCGAACTCGATGTCGTCGAGGACGACGACCGCGCCGATCTCCCGGACCAGGCCGAGCAGTTCGTCCCTTTCGGGCCGGTGCAGGGGCGCGTCGTAGACGGCGTAGAAGAGGTCGTACAGAACGTCGCTCGCCGTGCGGTGGAAGCCGGTGAGGCGGACCACGCCGTCGGGGGCGAGATCGGAGCAGTCGTCGGCGACGAGGTCGAGGAGGGCGGTGCGGCCCGACCCGGACGGGCCGGTGAGCCGTACGGAACGGCCGCGGGCGAGCAGGCGCACCAAGCGCTCGCGTTCCTCCTGGCGTTCCAGGAGCGGCAGTGCGGGCTGCGCGGGACCGGGCGGTACGGGCGGCCGGGCCGCACGTTCGGCCTCGACGCGCTCGGCGGCGCCCAACTTCCGCGGCCTGCCGGGCCGCTCGCCGGGCGGGCAGGACTCTATCTCGCTGCCGTCGACGGGATTGACGGTCAGCAGGAAGTCGCCGGAGACGAGCTGCACCGTGCGGGCGAGTGCGGGCGTGCTCTGGCCGAAGTCGGAGGTGAGGGATTCCCGCGGCGGGCGCTGACGCGGCGTACCGCCGTCACCGTCCTGGCCGTAGTCCTCGGGTCCCCGGTCGATAGGATCCATAGGTTTCAAGCCCCCCAAAAGCGTCAAGTGTGCCCGGATACCGGCCCCTCCCGGCCTGTTGCACACCGCGCTGTCGCTTCTGGTCCGGTCCCGCTCGAGGGTCGCAAGGCAGCGGGCGACCGAACCCTAAACCTTCGCACAGTATCTACGACAGGCCGGGGTACCGCCCCGCCCGAGACGTCACAGTCTCGTGATGATTGGGCGTGACGTGCGGTTGGACCTCGTGCGCCCGACTCTCCCCCGTCGCCCGGTTCACACCCGATCGCGGTGTCACACCCGGGGCAGCGACTCCACCCCGATGCCCCCTTCGATCGCCAGGATCCGGTGCAGCCGGGTGGCCACGAGCAGGCGCTGCATCTGCAGCGGCACGCCGCGCAGCACCAGCCGGCGGCCGCAGCGTCCGGCCCGCCGGTGGGCGCCCATGATCACCCCGAGCCCGGTGGCGTCCCAGGAGTCGAGTGCGGACAGATCGAGCACCAGGTCGCCGACTCCGCCGTCGACGGCCGAGTGCAGGACCGTACGGGCGTCCGCCGCGCTGCGGACGTCGAGGCGGCCCCCGACGACCAGCTCGGCGTGGTCGCCCCTGATGTACATATACGCTCCCCGTGCGTCCGGATCCGTACTCCGTGATGTCCGTTGATGCCACCTCTGACTGCGTGAAGCACCAAGAGGTTGCCGTCTGTAAGCGAACCGATACCGAATTCACCCCCTGGAGTGACACTCACGGGGCCTGTGCGGCGTCGGAGGCTTGACGTGACTGAAGATCAGTACGTGTACATACCTGAAGATCAGTACGCGTAGAAGCCCTGCCCGCTCTTGCGTCCGATGTCACCGGCGTCAACCATCCGGCGCATCAGCTCCGGCGGCGCGAACTTCTCGTCCTGCGACTCGGTGTAGATGTTGCTGGTGGCGTGCAGCAGGATGTCGACGCCGGTGAGGTCCGCGGTGGCGAGCGGGCCCATGGCGTGGCCGAAGCCCAGCTTGCAGGCGAGGTCGATGTCCTCGGCGGTGGCGACACCGGACTCGTACAGCTTGGTCGCCTCGACGACGAGCGCCGAGATGAGCCGGGTGGTGACGAAGCCGGCGACATCGCGGTTGACGACGATGCACGTCTTGCCGACCGACTCGGCGAACTCCCGCGCGGTGGCGAGGGTTTCGTCGCTGGTCTTGTAGCCGCGGACGAGTTCGACGAGCTGCATCATCGGCACCGGCGAGAAGAAGTGCACGCCCACGACCCGCTCCGGGTGTTCCGTGGCCGCCGCGATCTTGGTGATCGGAATGGCGGAGGTGTTGGAGGCGAGCACGGTCTGAGGGCGCACGATCTTGTCGAGCGCACGGAAGATCTCGTGCTTGACCTCGAGCTTCTCGAACACGGCCTCGACGACGACATCGGCGTCCGCGGCCGCGTCCAGGTCGGTGGTGGCGGTGATGCGACCGAGGGCGGCGTCGGCGTCGTGCGCCTCCAGCTTGCCCTTGCTCACGAACTTGTCGTACGACGCCTTGATGCCGTCGGTGCCACGCCTGAGCGCCTCGTCGGTGACGTCGCGCAGGACCACGTCCCAGCCCGCCTGCGCGGAGACCTGGGCGATGCCGGAACCCATGAGACCGGCCCCGATGACGGCGAGCTTCCGTGCCACTGTGCGACTCCCCTTTGAAACGCTCACACGCTGTTCTTGTATGTCACTCGCGGACACTAGCGCTCGTGAGCGGCTGTGTGAGGGGTTAGTAACGCGTGTCACGTCTCACGGGGTGAGACACCTGTCACGCCCCCGACTCCTTGCGGCGGCGGGCCGGTTGGCGCCGTCCTTCCGGCCGCCCGTCAGCCGCCGTCGGACAGGGTCCGGGTCCTCCCGGGCAGCATCAGGTAGAAGGTGAGCAACGACTCCTGCGGGCCGCCCAGCTCGAACCGGTTGGCCACCTTGCCGAGCGGGTTCCAGACCCGCCCGTCCGGCATGCGCACCCCGACCGGCTGTCCGAAGTAGGCGCGCTGGTCCTCGTCGAAGTCCACCCACACGGCGCCCGCGCGACGGACAAGGACCTCACCGACGTACGTGCCGAGTCCGAACAGCGCCTTGTGCGCCCCTTGCCGCCCGGTCCCGCCCTTGCGTAACCCGTCGACCAGGAAGTCCACGACGCGCAGACTGGCCACGGAGTAGTCGAGGGGCAGCCGGTTGCGGGCGGTGACTCGGGCGACGAAGGCGGCGACGTACGACCGCATCTCCCGTGCGCGCGGCACGCGTTGCTCCACCTCGGCCATGGGACCCCACCCCTGTCTCTCGACGCCGGGGACCCCCCGTCGGAACCCCCTCAGTCCCAGCGGGCCGCGCACCAGCGGTAACACGGGTAACGAGCGAGCCAAATCTCACACATCGGAATCACAAGGGCTGTACAACCTTTTGCCTTGTCGTACGTCTGTGAGGGCGACGGACGCTATTGCGCGCCGTCGGGCAGCTCCACGCTCCCGGTGAACACGCCGCGGTTGTCGGCCCGTACCTCCTGGCTCATCGTGATGTCTCCGCCCTGGAACGGGACGAGGAAGGTGAACGCGTACCGGTGCGCCGCGACTCGGTACCCGTGGACCGCGTCCAGGTCCCAGGTCTCGGTGAAGCTCCGCAACGTGATCTGTCCGTCGGTCGCCGTCACGCCGGCCCTGCGCAGCTGGGCCAGCGTGGGCTCGGCCTCCCGGACGGCTCGCTTCAGCGCAGGACGCGTGCGGGCGGCGGACAACTGCCAGCCTGAGGCGGTGACTTGAAGCCGCACACGACCGTCTCCCGCCCCCGCACGACTCACCTTCGCGCTCTTGGCGTACGCCGCGAAGTCGTGCAACTCGGCGAGGGGATCCTCGACGTCGTCGGCGATACCGGTATCGGTCAGCGGCCCCTTCTTCCAAGCATCGGCGCCCTCCTTGACATAACCGGTGCCACCGACGACGTACACCAACTCGGGCTTGCGCTCCCCCTTGCTCGTGGTGATCGTGCCGGTCTGCTGGAGCGCCTCGGGGGCGGTGGTGCGGTGCACGGTCGCGGCGTACGTGGCGGAACTGGGCGCCTGCCCGCGCATGGCGACGGACTCGCTGCCGCTGACGGCGAACGTCCACCCTTTCTCACCGCGCATGCCGTGCTGGGCCCGGGCGACGAACTGGGCGGCGGTCTTCGGCTCGGGCGCACGCTTGTTCTCGGCGCTTGGAGTGCTCTTCACAGAGCGGTGCCGCCCCGTCGGCTTCCGCTTGCCCTCGTTCGAAGAACACCCGGCCACGGCCACGGCGACCACGACGGACAGGGCGACGACAGCACGGCGCCCACGCGGACGATTACACATTCCGGACAGCACGAAACAACCCTTCGGCGGTGACGGGGGGCTCGATCGTGGCCGGTTATACAGCAGCCGCCACCCGGGCAGCGAGCGCACGGACAAGCAGGGCAAACAGGACGGCCCTGCTGGTCGTGGGCCAGTGGCCGTCACTACGCTGGACGCATGGTCAATCTGACGCGCATCTACACCAGGACCGGCGACAAGGGAACCACCGCCCTCGGCGACATGAGCCGGGTCGCCAAGACCGACCTGCGGATCTCGGCGTACGCCGACGCCAATGAGGCGAACGCGGTGATCGGCACAGCGATCGCGCTGGGCGGGCTGGACGAGGAGGTCGTCGAGGTCCTCACCCGGGTGCAGAACGACCTGTTCGACGTGGGGGCGGACCTGTCGACGCCGGTGGTGGAGAACCCGGAGTTCCCGCCGCTTCGGGTCGAGCAGTTCTACATCGACAGGCTGGAGGCGGACTGCGACCGCTTCAACGAGCGCCTGGAGAAGCTGCGGTCCTTCATCCTCCCCGGCGGCACCCCGGGCGCGGCCCTGCTCCACCAGGCCTGCACGGTGGTCCGCCGCGCCGAACGCTCGACCTGGGCGGCACTGGAGGCCCACGGAGACGTCATGAACCCGCTCACCGCGACTTACCTCAACCGTCTCTCGGATCTGCTGTTCATTCTGGCGCGGACCGCCAACAAGGAGACCGGCGACGTGCTGTGGGTGCCGGGCGGGGAACGCTAGCGGCTGTCGGGGAAGGCGCACGTCAGCCGTCCGCCGGGGCGGCTGGAGTCGCGTAGCCGTGATCAAGCTGCCCTGCCGAAACGGGAGTTGGGGATTCAGCGGGACATCAAGGGCACTGGTCCAGACCTATTGACCTCTGGTCCAGACCTTTCTATTCTCGCGGCACTGTGGGCGTGAAGGCTCAGTCATGCCCCCTACACCCCCAAGAGGAGGCGCACGATGCGCTTCAGACACAGAGCCGCGGCAGGGTTCGCGACCCTGTTGCTCCCGCTGGCCGGTCTGGTCGGTCTCGCGGGCCCGGCCCAGGCCGCGACCAACGCCACCGCCACCTACGCCAAGACCCAGGACTGGGGCACCGGCTTCGAAGGCAAGTGGACCGTCAAGAACACCGGTACGACGGCGATCAGTTCGTGGACGATCGAGTGGGACTTCCCCTCCGGTACGTCCGTCACCTCCGCCTGGGACGCCGACGTCACGTCCGCCGGCACCCACTGGACCGCCAAGAACAAGTCCTACAACGGCTCCATCGCCCCCGGCGCCTCCGTGTCCTTCGGCTTCAACGGCGCCGGCCCCGGCTCCCCCTCCAACTGCAAGCTGAACGGCGACAGTTGTGACGGTACGACGGTCCCGGGCGACGCGGCACCGTCCGCGCCGGGCACCCCGACCGCCTCGAACATCACCGACACCGGCGTGAAGCTGTCGTGGTCCGCGGCGACCGACGACCACGGCATCAAGAACTACGACGTGCTGCGTGACGGCGCCAAGATCGCGACGGTGACGACGACGTCGTACACGGACTCCGGCCTGACCGCCGGCACCGACTACTCCTACACCGTGCAGGCGCGTGACACCGCCGACCAGACCGGCCCGGCCAGCGGCTCGGTCGCCGTGCACACCACCGGAGGCGGCACCACTCCCCCGCCCACCGGCGGCAGCAAGGTCAAGCTCGGCTACTTCACCGAGTGGGGCATCTACGGCCGCAACTACAACGTCAAGAACCTGGTGACGTCCGGCTCGGCCGCGAAGATCACGCACATCAACTACGCGTTCGGCAACGTCACGAACGGCCAGTGCGCGATCGGCGACTCCTACGCCGACTACGACAAGGCGTTCACCGCCGACCAGTCGGTCAGCGGCGTGGCCGACACCTGGGACCAGCCGCTGCGCGGCAACTTCAACCAGCTGCGCGAGTTGAAGGCCAAGTACCCGAACATCAAGGTGCTGTGGTCCTTCGGCGGCTGGACCTGGTCCGGCGGCTTCGCGCAGGCGGCGGCCAACCCGGCCGCCTTCGCCCAGTCCTGCTACAACCTGGTCGAGGACCCGCGCTGGGCCGATGTCTTCGACGGCATCGACATCGACTGGGAGTACCCGAACGCCTGCGGTCTGAGCTGCGACAGCAGTGGCGCGGCGGCCTACAAGAACCTGATGCAGGCCCTGCGCGCCAAGTTCGGCACAGGCAACCTGGTCACCGCGGCCACCACGGCCGACGGCACCTCCGGCGGCAAGATCGACGCCGCCGACTACGCGGGCGCGGCCCAGTACGTCGACTGGTACAACGTGATGACGTACGACTTCTTCGGCGCCTTCGACGCCGACGGCCCGACCGCCCCGCACTCCCCGCTCACCACCTACAGCGGCATCCCGACGCCCGGCTTCACCACAGCCGACGCGATCGCCAAGTACAAGGCCAAGGGCGTGCCCGCGAACAAGCTGCTCATCGGCATCGGCTTCTACGGCCGCGGCTGGACCGGCGTCACCCAGGACGCCCCGGGCGGCACGGCCACGGGCCCGGCGGCCGGCACCTACGAGCAGGGCATCGAGGACTACAAGGTCCTCAAGACGTCCTGCCCGGCCACCGGCACCATCGCGGGTACGGCGTACGCGCACTGCGGCACCAACTGGTGGTCCTACGACACCCCGTCCACCATCAACTCGAAGATGGCGTGGGCCAAGACCCAGGGTCTGGGCGGCGCGTTCTTCTGGGAGTTCAGCGGTGACACCAGCAACGGCGAGCTGGTGAGTGCCATCAACACCGGGCTCTCGTAAAAAAGTTCGCCAGGCGTTGAGCGACATTGACGCTCCCCCGGACTTCATCCGGGGGAGCCCCACCCAGCGAGTGAATGTGGCTACGCCACATTCACTCGCTGTCCGGGCGGGGCTGCCTCAAGCCACGCGAGAAACCCGGTCAGCGCGTCTTCGCTCATGGCGAGTTCGAGACGCGTGCCCCGGTGGATACAGGCGAGGATGACCGCGTCGGAGAGCAGCGCCAGCTCCTCCTCGCCCTCGGGGACGCGCCGGCCGGCCACCTCGATCGCCGCGCGCTCCAGGACACGGCGCGGGCGGTAGGCGTAGGAGAAGACGCGGTACCACTCGATGCGGTCGCCGTTGTAGCGGGCGACACCGTAACTCCAGCCCTTGCCGCCGGTGTCGGGTTTCTCGGGCACGTCCCAGCGCAGCGAACAGTCGAAGGTGCCGCCGGAGCGCTGGATGAGTCTGCGACGCAGGCCGAACAGGAAGAGTCCCACCACCACGAGCGCGACCACGATCCCGCACACAGTCAGAGCGAGGACCATCGGCACCGACCTCCTCGTCTCCTAGGTAATGGAACGGAAAAATCACCCACATCTGCCTCAGCCGCGGCCGGGTACCGGATAACTCCGGTCCCGGCCGCGGCTGAGTGACGTCATCACACCGTGCGGGTCAGCGCACCGACACCGCACGCAGTCGGACTTCCGCGCGCCGTTGGGCGTAGGCGTCTGCGTCCGCCTGTGCGCGCTCGAGCGCCCGCTCCGCGCGCTGGACATCGATCTCGTCCGACAGCTCGGCGATCTCGGCCAGCAGCGACAGCTTGTCGTCCGCGAACGAGATGAAACCGCCGTGCGCCGCGGCGACGACCGTTCCACCATCACTCGTACGGATGGTCACCGGGCCCGACTCCAGCACACCGAGCAGCGGCTGGTGACCGGGCATGACGCCGATGTCGCCGGACGTGGTGCGCGCGACGACCAGGGTGGCCTCGCCGGACCAGACCTGGCGGTCGGCAGCGACCAGCTCGACGTGCAGCTCAGCAGCCAAGGTTGGCTCCTCGGGTCACCACCCGGCGGTAGTGCCGGGTGTTGGGGTCAATTCTAATGGGCGTGAATGAGGGGGCGGGACGCGCCCGCCCCCTCACACGAGCGCGTGGCTCAGGAGACGCCCAGCTCCTTGGCGTTGGCCTTGAGGTCCTCAATGCCACCGCACATGAAGAACGCCTGCTCCGGGAAGTGGTCGTACTCGCCGTCGATGATCGCGTTGAAGGCCGCGATCGACTCGTCCAGCGGGACGTCCGAACCGTCGACGCCGGTGAACTGCTTGGCGACGTGGGTGTTCTGGGACAGGAAGCGCTCCACGCGACGGGCACGGTGGACGACGAGCTTGTCCTCTTCGCCGAGCTCGTCGATACCGAGGATCGCGATGATGTCCTGGAGGTCCTTGTACTTCTGCAGGACCGTCTTGACGCGCATGGCCGCGTTGTAGTGGTCCGCCGAGATGTAGCGCGGGTCCAGGATCCGGGACGTGGAGTCCAGCGGGTCCACGGCCGGGTAGATGCCCTTCTCGGAGATCGGACGGGACAGAACCGTCGTCGCGTCGAGGTGGGCGAAGGTGGTGGCCGGCGCCGGGTCGGTCAGGTCGTCCGCGGGGACGTAGATCGCCTGCATCGAGGTGATCGAGTGACCACGGGTCGACGTGATGCGCTCCTGGAGGAGACCCATCTCGTCGGCCAGGTTCGGCTGGTAACCCACGGCGGACGGCATACGGCCGAGCAGCGTGGAGACCTCGGAACCGGCCTGCGTGAAGCGGAAGATGTTGTCGATGAAGAACAGCACGTCCTGCTTCTGGACGTCACGGAAGTACTCGGCCATGGTGAGGCCGGCCAGCGCGACGCGCAGACGGGTGCCCGGGGGCTCGTCCATCTGACCGAAGACAAGGGCGGTCTTGTCGATGACGCCCGACTCGGACATCTCCTCGATGAGGTCGTTGCCCTCACGGGTGCGCTCACCGACACCGGCGAACACGGAGACACCGTCGTGGTTGTTGGCGACGCGGTAGATCATCTCCTGGATGAGCACCGTCTTGCCGACGCCGGCACCGCCGAACAGACCGATCTTGCCGCCCTTGACGTACGGGGTCAGCAGGTCGATGACCTTGACGCCGGTCTCGAACATCTCGGTCTTCGACTCGAGCTCGTCGAAGTTCGGGGCCTTGCGGTGGATCGGCCAGCGCTCACCGTCGTACTGCTCGTCGACGTTCAGCACCTCACCGAGGGTGTTGAACACCTTGCCCTTGGTGAAGTCGCCGACGGGGACGGAGATGGCGGAGCCCGTGTCGGTCACCGGGGCCTGGCGGACCAGACCGTCGGTGGGCTGCATGGAGATGGTGCGGACCAGGCCGTCACCCAGGTGCTGGGCGACCTCCAGGGTCAGCGTCTTCCGCTCGCCGTCCTTGGCCGGGTCGGCCACCTCGACGTGCAGGGCGTTGTAGATTTCCGGCATCGCGTCGACGGGGAACTCCACGTCGACGACCGGGCCGATGACCCGGGCGACGCGGCCCGTAGCCGTCGCGGTCTCAACAGTGGTGGTCATTTATCGGTCACTCCCCGCGGTCGCGTCGGCCAAGGCGCTGGCGCCACCGACGATCTCGCTGATTTCCTGGGTGATTTCGGCCTGGCGGGCCGCGTTGGCAAGCCGGGAGAGCATGTTGATCAGATCTCCCGCGTTGTCGGTGGCCGACTTCATCGCGCGCCGCGTGGCGGCGTGCTTCGAAGCGGCCGACTGGAGCAGCGCGTTGTAGATACGGCTTTCCACGTACCGCGGCAGCAGGGCGTCGAGGACGTCCTCCGCCGACGGCTCGAAGTCGTACAGCGGAAGGATCTCGCCCGGAGGCCTCTCCTCCGCGACCTCTTCGAGGCGCAGCGGCAGCAGCCGTGCGTCGAGCGCCGTCTGCGTCATCATCGAGACGAACTCGGTGTAGACGATGTGGAGTTCGTCCACGCCGCCGTCCGCCGCACCCTTCTCGATGGCCTCGATCAGGGGCGCCGCCACCTGCTTGGCGTCCGCGTACGACGGCTCGTCGGTGAAGCCGGTCCACGACTCCGCGATCTTGCGCTCACGGAAGTTGTAGTGGGCCACACCACGGCGGCCGACGATGTACGTGTCGACCTCCTTGCCCTCGCGCTCCAGGCGCTCGGTCAGCTGCTCCGCCGCCTTGATGGAGTTGGAGTTGAAAGCGCCGGCCAGACCGCGGTCGCTCGTGAGGAGCAGAACCGCGGCACGGGTCGGGTTCTCCGCCTCCGTGGTGAGCGGGTGCTTGGTGTTCGAACCCGTACCGACCGCCGTGACCGCACGCGTGAGCTCGGTCGCGTACGGCGTGGAGGCCGCCACCTTGCGCTGCGCCTTGACGACGCGCGAGGCGGCGATCATCTCCATCGCCTTGGTGATCTTCTTGGTCGCGGTGACAGATCGGATGCGACGCTTGTAGACCCGGAGCTGGGCTCCCATGAGTCAGGTCCCTTCCTTACGTCACTTGGCGGCAGCGGCAGGGGTGTCCTCGCCGAGCAGCTTGCCGTCCGAGGTCTCGAACTGCTTCTTGAACTCCGCGACGGCGTCGTCGATCGCCTGGATCGTGTCGTCCGACATCTTGGCGCCCTCCTTGATGGAGGTCATGAGGCCCTGCTCCTTGCGGTGCAGGTACTCCAGGAGCTCCTTCTCGAAGCGCCGGATGTCGGCGACCGGCACCTCGTCCATCTTGCCGTTGGTGCCGGCCCAGACGGAGACGACCTGGTCCTCGGTGGCCATCGGCTGGTACTGGTCCTGCTTCAGCAGCTCGACCATGCGCTGACCGCGCTCCAGCTGCGACTTCGAGGCGGAGTCCAGGTCGGAACCGAAGGCGGCGAACGCCTCCAGCTCACGGAACTGGGCGAGGTCGACGCGGAGACGGCCGGAGACCTGACGCATCGCCTTGTGCTGCGCGGAACCACCGACTCGGGAGACGGAGATACCGACGTTCAGCGCGGGACGCTGACCGGCGTTGAACAGGTCCGACTCCAGGAAGCACTGGCCGTCGGTGATCGAGATGACGTTGGTCGGAATGAACGCCGAGACGTCGTTGGCCTTGGTCTCGACGATCGGCAGACCGGTCATCGAGCCCTTGCCCATGTCGTCGGAGAGCTTCGCGCAGCGCTCCAGCAGACGGGAGTGCAGGTAGAAGACGTCACCCGGGTAGGCCTCGCGACCCGGCGGGCGGCGCAGCAGCAAGGACACGGCGCGGTAGGCGTCGGCCTGCTTCGAGAGGTCGTCGAAGATGATGAGGACGTGCTTGCCCTCGTACATCCAGTGCTGGCCGATGGCCGAACCGGTGTACGGCGCCAGGTACTTGAAGCCGGCCGGGTCGGACGCCGGGGCGGCGACGATGGTCGTGTACTCCAGCGCGCCGGCCTCCTCCAGAGCGCCGCGCACGGACGCGATGGTGGAGCCCTTCTGGCCGATGGCGACGTAGATGCAGCGGACCTGCTTGTTCACGTCGCCCGAGCGCCAGTTGTCGCGCTGGTTGATGATCGTGTCGACGGCCAGGGCGGTCTTGCCGGTCTGCCGGTCACCGATGATCAGCTGGCGCTGGCCGCGGCCGATCGGGGTCATGGCGTCGACGGCCTTGTAGCCGGTCTCCATCGGCTCGTGCACCGACTTGCGCTGCATGACCGTGGGGGCCTGCAGTTCGAGGGCGCGGCGACCGGTGGTCTCGATCTCGCCGAGGCCGTCGATCGGGGTGCCGAGCGGGTCGACGACGCGGCCGAGGTAGCCCTCGCCGACCGCGACGGAGAGGACCTCGCCGGTGCGCGTGACCGGCTGACCCTCCTCGATGCCGCTGAACTCACCGAGGACGATGGCGCCGATCTCGCGCTCTTCCAGGTTGAGCGCGAGGCCGAGGGTGCCGTCCTCGAACTTCAGCAGTTCGTTGGCCATGGCCGAGGGCAGCCCCTCGACCTTCGCGATGCCGTCGCCGGCAAGGCTGACCGTACCGACCTCCTCGCGCGAGGCCGCGTCCGGCTTGTACGACTGGACGAAGTTCTCCAGCGCGTCCCGGATCTCCTCCGGCCGGATCGTGAGCTCCGCCATCTGGGTTCCCTGCTCTCCTTGTTGGGCCCGAAGTTTCACTTGGGGGGATGGGGGACTCCCCCCAATGAGAGGTGAATCCTCTGCACGGCCCAACCAGGGCCGTAATCAGTACGTACTGCTTGTTGAATTGCTACTAGCTCGCCATGCGGCGGGCGGCGTCCTCGAGACGGTCCGCGAGGGAGCCGTTGATGACCTCGTCACCGACCTGCACCCGGATCCCGCCGACGACCTCGGGGTCGACGTCGAGGTTGAGGTGCATCGTGCGGCCGTAGAGCTTCGCGAGGGCGGCGCCCAGGCGCTGCTTCTGCGGGTCGCTCAGCGGCACCGCCGAGGTGACGACGGCGACCAGCCGTTCCCGACGCTCGGCGGCGAGCTTGGACAGGGACTCGAGTCCCGCTTCCAGGCTACGTCCCCGCGGCGCGGTCACAAGGCGCGTCACCAGACGCTCGGTGGTCACGTCGGCCCGGCCGCCGAGCAGCCGGTGCAGCAGCTCGACCTTGGCCGACTTGGTGGCCTTGCGGTCGGTCAGCGCGGCGCGCAGCTCGGTGTTCGAGGCGACGATCCGGCCGAACCGGAACAGCTCGTCCTCGACGCTGTCGAGCCGACCCGTCCGCTGCGCGGCCGTGAGGTCGGCGATGTCCGCCAGCTCCTCCAGCGCGTCCACCAGGTCGCGCGACTGCGACCAGCGGGAGCGGACCAGTCCGGACACCAGGTCGGTGGTGGCGGTGCCGACCTGTCCGCCGAGCAGGCGCCCGACGAGCTCGGCCTTGGCCTCACCGGGCTGCGCCGGGTCGGTGAGGACCCGACGCAGCGACACCTCGCGGTGGAGCAGCGCGGTGACGGCCGCCAGCTCGTCGGCGAGCTGCGCCGCGTCCACGGACGTGGAGTCCGTCAGCGCGTCGAGCCGCTCACGTGCGGCTGCCAGTGCCTCGCGGCTCGCTCCGTTCATCGCGTGGCCTCGGCCTTCTCCTCGAGCTCGTCGAGGAAGCGGTCGATCACACGGCTCTGGCGGGCGTGGTCCTCGAGGGACTCGCCCACGAGCTTGCCGGCCAGTTCGGTGGCGAGCTTGCCGACGTCCTGGCGCAGCGCGGACGCGGCGGCCTTGCGGTCGGCCTCGATCTGCGTGTGACCGGCGGCGACGATCTCCTCACGCTGCCGCTGGCCCTCGGCGCGCATCTCCGTGATGAGCGTGGCGCCCTGCTCCTGCGCCTCCTGGCGCAGGCGCGCGGCCTCGTGACGAGCCTCGGCGAGCTGAGCCTTGTACTGCTCGAGCACGCTCTGAGCCTCGGTCTGCGCGGCCTCGGCCTTCTCGATACCGCCCTCGATGGCCTCGCGCCGCTGCTCCAGAACCTTGTTGATGTTCGGGAGGAGCTTCCAGGCGAGGAAGCCGAAGACGATGACGAAGGCGAGCAGGCCGATGACGAGCTCGGGGATCGGCGGGACGAGGGGGTTTTCCTTCTCCCCGGCCGCCAGAATGAGCAGCTGGCTCATGTCAGTGCCTTTCGTCTAGGGGGCTGTCGCTGATCGGGCCGATCAGGTGCCGTAGACGAACGGCATGACCAGGCCGATGAGGGCGAGCGCCTCACAGAAGGCGAAGCCGAGGATCTGGTTGGCGCGGATCAGGCCGGCCGCCTCGGGCTGACGGGCCAGGGCCTGGGTGCCGTTGCCGAAGATGATGCCGACGCCGACGCCGGGGCCGATGGCCGCGAGGCCGTAACCGACGGAACCGAGCGAGCCGGAGACGGCGGCAAGGGTCTGGGACATGCCAGTTCTTCCTTCTTCTTTACGGACCGGTGGGGGTTGGCCACCGGACGATCAGGTGGATGGGCGGGGCGCTCAGTGGTGCTCGGCCAGGGCGCCCTGGATGTAGGTGCACGTCAGCAGAACGAAGACGTACGCCTGCAGAGCCTGGATGAAGAGCTCGAACGCCGTCATCACGATGGTCATCAGGAAGCTGACGCCTGCGTAGGCGATGCCGACGCCGTTCAGCAGGTACCAGCTGGCGATCGTGAAGAGCAGCAGCAGCGTGTGGCCGGCGAACATGTTCGCGAAGAGCCGGACCGCGTGGGTGAAGGGCCGCACCAGCAGGTTCGAGAAGAACTCGATGAGCATGGCGAGCGGCAGCACCGCGCCGAGCGACTTGTCGTAGCCGGTGACGTTCTTGAAGAAGCCCACGAAGCCGTGCCGCTTGAAGGTCAGGGAGACCCACAGGACGTAGACGATCAGGGCGAGGACCAGCGGGTACGCGATGATCGACGTCACCGGGAACTGGGCGACCGGAACGATCGACCAGAGGTTCATCATCCAGATGAAGAAGAACAGCGAGACGACCAGCGGTACGTACTTCTCGCCCTCCCTCTTGCCGATGGTCTCGTACACGACGCCGCGCCGGATGAAGTCGTAACCGGACTCGGCCACCATCTGCAGCTTGCCGGGGACGACCTTGGGCTTGCGGAAGGCGGCCCAGAAGAAGCCGACGACGATGATCGAGCCGAGCAGGGCCAGCAGCATCGGCTTGTTGAAGTACACGTTGCTGTCCGCGTTGCCCCAGAGGGGCTCGAACAGGAACGAGTGCAGGCCCGGAGCGGGGAAGCCACAGCCGTCGAAGATGTGGCAGTCGGTCTCGAAGGCGAGCACCTGCGTCGGGTCAGCACTCACCGCGGGCTCCTTCAGCGTGGCGCATAGGTACGGCAACCTCGTTGTGTCGGCGCGGCGCGTGGCCGCGGTTCGGCACGGGACTGGTGTTACGGATGTGGGGGCGGCTGTGGGGCATCTCGCCTCGCGATTGAGCAGGCGTCAGCTCGGATGCCCGCGCCCGCGATGCCGCAGTTGGCACCGGACGATAGCAGGATCTCTCAGAGGTCTTTATCCCGGGCCTACCCCTCACGACGAGTGCCCCGACTTTTCGGACTTGTCGCCCGTCGAGGAGGAGGTCGATTCGGGTTCGACGTACAGGATCTTGGCCTTCATGTGAGCACGCGTCTGCGCGGCGATCCAGGTGAGGGTGCCGGCGACGAGCGTAAGCGCGAAGGCCTTGGGGTTGAACAGCGTGGTGTTCTTGAACACCGCGACGAAGACGAACAGCAGCAGGATCTGCGCCGCGTAGAGCATCAGACCCATGGCCTGGAAGAGGTGCGGAAGCGATTTGGCAGTGCGCTGCAGGACGTAGAGGCCGAGTCCCATGAAGAGGAGCACGACCAGCGTCGCGACGACTGCCCCGATCGCCCCCTTGCCACCCGCGACCACAGCGCTGACGACGGCGGCGAGCGCGCCGACGGCAGCCGTGGGCACGGCGGCCTGGGCCAGGATCCGGACGTCATTGGACGGCATGGCGGCAACTCCGCTTTCACAGGGGGGCAGGGTGTCGTCATGGACGAGCGTAGTCCCGGGTGGAGTGGTGGAGACCTCACGCCAATGGGCCGTCGCTTCACGGTCCTTCGGCTCTACCCCGGGTTCTCGTGAACCGTATCACAAACTATTTGATGAGGTCTTTACCTGGTAGGTGTGCTTGCTGTCACACATGAGACTGAGAGTGCGCGTCTGTGCAAAAACACGGCCGATATGCCTGGTATTGGGGAAGTTCGCTCCCCCACGACTTGGCAATGCTCTAGTCAGATTCTTACCTTGCGACGTCAGCGGGAGCTTTCCGCGTTGCGCCGATCCAACAAGCGCGAACGCGGACCGATGGCGGTCGCGCCGTTGACTCCCGACACTCCGACGGCGACCGGAGTGCGTGGTTCGTCCTCAACTGGCGCCGTGGAGTCATCGGTTGCCGCGAGTTCCGCCGGCCGGCTGCGCCGGTAGCGGGGCGGCACGAAGCCCTCCGCCCAGCGCGGGGCGCGCGGGGTGAACCGGGGCAGCAGGAGCAGTCCCAGGCCGATCGCGCTCAGGAAGACCACGCCCAGCACGATCCACATGGACGCGGAGTTCACGGAGTAGGCCAGCGCCCCGAAGGCGATCAGCGCCGACCAGAAGTACATGATCAGCACCGCCCTGCTGTGCGAGTGTCCGATCTCCAGGAGCCGGTGGTGCAGATGCCCGCGGTCGGCGGCGAACGGCGACTGACCGCGCCAGGCGCGGCGCACGATGGCCAGGACGAGGTCGGCGGCCGGAATCGCGATGATCGTCAGCGGCATGAGGAGCGGGATGTAGACGGGCACCATCTGGTGCACGGCATTGCGTTCGGAACCGGAGAACAGCTTCATCACGTCCGGGTCGACCTGCCCCGTGACCGAGATCGCCCCCGCGGCCAGCACCAGGCCGATGAGCATGGAGCCCGAGTCGCCCATGAAGATCCGCGCCGGATGCATGTTGTGCGGCAGGAAGCCCAGGCACATGCCCATGAGGATCGCCGCGAACAGCGTGGCCGGGGCGGCGGCCTCGATGCCGTACGAGTACCAGATGCGGTACGCGTACATGAAGAACGCGGCGGCTGCGATGCACACCATGCCGGAGGCCAGGCCGTCGAGACCGTCGACGAAGTTGACCGCGTTGATGGTGATGACGACCAGGGCCACCGTCAGGAGGGTGCCCTGCCACTGGGTCAGGGCCACCGTGCCGACGCCCGGCACGGGCACCCAGAGGATCGTCAGACCCTGCATGACCATGACGCCGGCGGCGATCATCTGTCCGCCCAGTTTGATCAGGGCGTCGATCTCGAACTTGTCGTCCAGGACGCCGATCAGCCAGATCAGAGCCGCGCCGGAGAGCAGCGCCCGGGGTTCGTTGGACTTCTCGAAGACCCAGTTGAGGTTCGTCAGATGGTCCGCGACCAGCAGTCCGGCGCACAGGCCGAAGAACATGGCGATCCCGCCGAGGCGCGGAGTGGGCTCCCGGTGCACGTCACGTGCCCGGATCTCCGGCATTGCTCCCGCCACGATCGCGAACTTCCGTACCGGCCCTGTCAGCAGGTACGTCACCGCGGCCGTGATGCAGAGCGTCAGCAGGTATTCACGCACAGGCTTCCCCACAGGTCTCGCTGGCCATCACAGCCCCATACCCTAGCGACGCAGGCATATCTATGGGGACTGCCGGGTAGCGACGATGGTTGCACGTGTGGCTGTGAACCAGGTGTACGGGACTGCGCCTACCCCGCCTCAGCTGGGGTAGGGCGGAAATCTACCGGCCAGTTCCCGCACCTCGCCACGCGCCCCCGGGACATCGATTTCCCCGCGCAGCACTCCCGCCATGAGCACGGCGATCCGGGCCATCTCCGGCTCGCCCATGCCCTGGGTGGTCAGCGCCGCCGTGCCCAGGCGCAGGCCGCGGGCGTCGCCGTGCGGCAGCGCGCAGCAGTCCAGGACCATCCCGGCCGCGGCGAGCCGGCCGCGGGCGGCCCGGCCCTCCACACCGAGGGGCGCGGGGTCGGCGGTGATGAGGTGCGTGTCCGTGCCGCCGGTGGTCACGGCCAGCCCCTCGGCGTCCAGCTCGGACGCCAGGATCCGCGCGTTGGCGACCACCTGATGGGCGTACCTGGTGAACGCCGTCGTCGCCGCCTCGCCGAACGCGACGGCCTTCGCCGCGATGCTGTTCATCTGGGCGCCGCCCTGGGTGAACGGGAACACGGCCCGGTCGACGCGCTCGGCCAGCTCGGCGCCGCACAGGAGCATCCCGCCGCGCGGGCCGCGCAGCACCTTGTGTGTGGTCGCGCACACGATGTCCGCGTACGGCACCGGGCTGGGCGCCGCTCCCCCGGCCACCAGGCCGATGGGATGGGCGGCGTCGGCGATGAGATAGGCGCCCACCTCGTCGGCCACCTCGCGGAAGAAGGCGTAGTCGATGTGCCGGGGATAGGCGATGGAGCCGCACACGATCGCCTTCGGCCGGTGCGAGCGGGCCAGCGTCCGCACCTGGTCGTGGTCGATCAGGCCGGTCTCCGCGTCCACCCCGTAGCCGACGAAGTCGAACCAGCGTCCGGAGAAGTTCGCCGGCGAGCCGTGGGTGAGGTGCCCGCCGTAGGGCAGCCCGAGGGCCAGGACGGTGTCTCCGGGGCGCAGCAGGGCGGCGTAGGCGGCCAGGACGGCGGAGGAGCCGGAATGGGACTGGACGTTGGCGTGGGCGGCCCCGAAGAGCGCCTTGGCGCGGTCGACGGCGACCCGCTCGGCGACGTCGACGATCTCGCAGCCGCCGTGATGACGGGCGCCGGGGTAGCCCTCGGCGTACTTGTTGGCGAGGGGCGAGCCGAGCGCGGCCAGGACGGCCGGGGACGTGAAGTTCTCGGCGGCGATCAGCTGGAGCGTCGTCGACTGCCGGTCGAGCTCCCCGAGCAGGATCTCGGCCAGCTCCGGGTCCTGGCGCCGCAGCACATCGGTCTCGAGGGTAGGGGTGACCGACATGGCGGGCTCCCGGGCGGTCGACGGTGAGGTACGTCCAATGTAGGCCGGGGGCCGGTGGGGTGCGCGGTGTTGGGAGCGACGGGGGGACAGCGCCCGTCGGGTGGAGTACGGCGCGGTCGGCCGGATGCGCGGGAGGGGCAAGGCTCGCGGGCACAACCTCAGCGCGGGACGCGGGGCTCAGCGCTGTGTACGGGCCTGAGCATCGGACGCTGCCTCGTCACTGCGTGCAGTCCTCGGCGTGGGGCGTGGGGCTCGGCGCTGCATGCGGGGCGGCGCCGGGTGCGGCCCCCTCACCGCCGCGGGTCGGTTACATCCGTGCCGGTACGCCGGTCAGGGCCGTGACGACCGGGTCCAGGGCCTCGTGTATCTCGTCGCCGATCGACCGGAAGAAGGTCAGGGGGGCGCCGTACGGGTCGTACACCTCGTCGGCCTCGGCCGTGGGCGCCAGGAGCCACCCGCGTAGAGCGGCGGCGGCGCGGACCAGGGCGCGTGCGCGAGCGACCACGCCGTCCTCCAGGGGCGGCAGGGTCGCCGGGTCTATCGCCCGCACGAGACGGGTGAACTCCTTCAGCGTGAAGGTGCGCAGGCCCGCCGAGTGGCCCATGGAGATCACCTGGGCGCGGTGGTCGCGCGTCGCCGTCAGCACCAGGTCGGCCATGATCACGTGCTCGTCCAGGAGTTCCCGCCCGGTGAAGCCGGAGGCGTCCGCGCCGAACTCACCGAGGACCGCCTCCGCGTTGGCCTCCATCGGGGCGCCCTCGTGGCCCCAGGTGCCCGCGCTCTCCACGATCAGCGCGCGGCCGAGGACGCCGAGCCGCTCCGTCACGAAATGGCGGGTCAGCCGCTCGGTGATCGGTGAGCGGCACACGTTGCCGGTGCTGACGTGGAGGATGCGGAAGCTGTCGCGCGGAAGCCCGACGAACGTCGTCGTGATCTCCGCGGCACTCTCCCAGTTGCCTATGCCACGCCCCGCCTGAGGGGCCGTCAATTCGCCACCTCAAGGTCGGGTACGACCTTCCGCAGCTCGTCCGGAGAGATCGCGCCCTCGCGCAGCAGGACCGGCACCTCGCCGGTGACGTCGACGATGGACGACGGCACGTTGCCCGGGGTCGGGCCGCCGTCGAGGTAGACGGAGACGGAGTCGCCGAGCATCTGCTGGGCGGCGTCACAGTCCTCCGGCGCCGGATGCCCCGTGAGGTTCGCGGACGACACGGCCATCGGGCCGACGTCGGTGAGCAGCTCGATGGCGACCGGATGCAGCGGCATGCGGACGGCGACGGTGCCACGGGTGTCCCCCAGATCCCACTGCAGGGACGGCTGGTGCCGGGCGACGAGCGTGAGGCCGCCCGGCCAGAACGCGTCGACCAGTTCCCAGGCCATCTCCGAGAAGTCGGTGACGAGGCCGTGCAGCGTGTTCGGGGAGCCGATGAGCACGGGGGTGGGCATGTTGCGGCCCCGGCCCTTGGCGTCGAGGAGGTCGGCCACGGCCTCGGCGGAGAACGCGTCCGCGCCGATGCCGTAGAGCGTGTCGGTCGGCAGGACCACGAGTTCGCCCCGTCGGACGGCGGACGCGGCTTCACGCAGACCTGTCGCGCGGTCGGTCGCGTCGTTGGTGTCGTATCGCCGTGCCATGTCTAGCGGGCCTCCTCGTACACGTACTGCTGGCTTGAAGTCCGGTGCCGGTTCACGGCAGCGCCCTGCGGGCGGTCGCGAAGCGCGGGCGCTTGTTCAGGTCGGGGTGGTCGGCCGCGTCGGCCCAGCCCCGTTCCTCGGTGAAGATCCACGGCACCTGGCCGCCCTGGGTGTCGGCGTGCTCGATGACGACGACACCGCCGGGGCGCAGCAGCCGGTGCGCGGTGCGTTCCAGTCCCCGGATGAGCTCGAGGCCGTCCTCGCCGGAGAACAGGGCAAGCTCGGGGTCGTAGTCGCGGGCCTCGGGGGCGACGTACTCCCACTCGGTGAGCGGGATGTACGGCGGGTTGGAGACGACGAGGTCGACGTGGCCGTCGAGGTCCGGGAAGGCGTCCAGGGCGTTGCCCTGACGCAGGTCGACCCTGGAGCCCTCCACGTTCTTGCGGGTCCACCGGAGGGCTTCCTCGGACAGCTCCACGGCGTGCACGCGCGAGCGCGGGACCTCCTGGGCGAGGGCGAGCGCGATGGCGCCGGAGCCGGTGCACAGGTCGACGATGAGCGGCTCGACCACGTCCATGGCGCGTACGGCGTCTATGGCCCAGCCGACGACCGACTCGGTCTCCGGCCGGGGCACGAAGACGCCGGGCCCGACCTGGAGCTCCAGGTACCGGAAGTAGGCCCGCCCGGTGATGTGCTGCAGCGGCTCGCGCTGTTCACGACGGGCGATGACCTCCCAGTAGCGGGCGTCGAAGTCCGCGTCCTTCACGGAGTGCAGCTCGCCCCGCTTCACGCCGTGCACGAACGCGGCGAGCTCCTCCGCGTCGTTGCGCGGCGAGGGCACGCCGGCGGCGGCCAGCCGCTGGGTGGCCTGGGCCACCTCCGCGAGCAGCAGGTTCACGCTGGTCCTCCGTGTCGTACTCGTGCGTGCGTACGGTCCTTATGCGGCTGCGAGCTTGGCGGCCGAGTCCGCGTCGACGCAGGCCTGGATCATCGCGTCGAGGTCGCCGTCCAGGACCTGGTCAAGGTTGTACGCCTTGAATCCGACGCGGTGGTCCGAGATGCGGTTCTCCGGGAAGTTGTACGTACGGATCTTCTCGGAGCGGTCGACCGTGCGGACCTGGCTGCGGCGGGCGTCGGCGGCCTCCCTCTCCGCCTCCTCCTGTGCCGCTGCGAGCAGTCTGGAGCGCAGGATACGCAGTGCCTGCTCCTTGTTCTGCAGCTGGCTCTTCTCGTTCTGGCAGGAGGCGACGACTCCGGTGGGAATGTGCGTGATGCGCACCGCGGAGTCGGTCGTGTTGACGGACTGGCCGCCGGGGCCGGAGGAGCGGTAGACGTCGATGCGGAGGTCGTTGGGGTTGATCTCGACGTCGACCTCCTCCGCCTCCGGGGTGACCAGTACACCGGCGGCGGAGGTGTGGATACGGCCCTGGGACTCGGTCGCCGGCACGCGCTGCACGCGGTGCACGCCGCCCTCGTACTTCAGCCGGGCCCAGACGCCCTGACCGGGCTCGGTGGCGCCCTGGCCGCCCTTGGTCTTCACGGCGACCTGGACGTCCTTGTAACCGCCCAGCTCGGACTCGGTGGCGTCGATGATCTCGGTCTTCCAGCCGACGCGCTCCGCGTAGCGCAGATACATGCGCAGCAGATCGCCGGCGAACAGCGCCGACTCGTCGCCACCCGCGCCCGCCTTGATCTCGAGGATGACGTCCTTGTCGTCGCTGGGGTCGCGCGGGACGAGCAGCAGCCGCAGCTTCTCGGTCAGCTCCTCGCGCTGCTTGTCCAGCACCTTGACCTCGGCGGCGAACTCCGGGTCGTCCGCGGCCAGTTCGCGCGCGGTCTCGATGTCGTCGCCGGTCTGCTTCCAGGAGCGGTACGTGGCGACGATCGGGGTGAGCTCGGCGTAGCGCTTGTTCAGCTTGCGCGCGTTGGCCTGGTCGGCGTGGACCGACGGGTCGGCGAGCTTCTTCTCCAGGTCGGCGTGCTCACCGACGAGTTCCTCGACGGCCTCGAACATTTTCGGCTCCTGTACTGCTTGGGGAAGGGAAGGGCGGGCGACCAAAAACGCCGGTCCCGGCGCGCCTGTGGAGGGCGCGGCCGTGGACCGGCGAATTGGAGCTCGCTACTTCTTGGAGCCGGCTGCAGCCTTGCCGAAGCGGGCCTCGAAGCGGGCCACACGGCCACCAGTGTCGAGGATCTTCTGCTTGCCCGTGTAGAACGGGTGGCACTCGGAGCAGACATCGGCACGGATGGTGCCGGACTCGATGGTGCTACGGGTGGTGAACGACGCGCCACAGGTGCAGCTGACCTGCGTCTCGACGTACGCGGGGTGGATGTCGCGCTTCAAGGTTTCTCCTAGGTTTCGGGAGGGCGCCGGGTCGCTGCCGCGGGGTGCGGAGCGTGAACCGGGGCCGACGTACCAGTCTGCCAGGACTGGGGCCATCCCCCAAAACCGGGGGTTGCTGTGATCTATTCCCCTTGCTCCTTACGGGGCGCTCACGACGCCCTTGGCTTTGCCTGTGGCCGTTCCCTTTGTGGCCGCTTCGGGAATCGGCTGGTCGTTCTTCAGGGCCTTCCAGACCAGCTTGGCCTTGGACTCGGCGACTATGACGCGGTTGAGGTTCGACGGGTCGTACTGGACCGGCATCGTGACCATGGTCATGTGGGACGCGCTGATGCCCTTCAGGCCGTTCGTGAAGTTCATCAGGGAGTTGACCGAGCCGAGGTCGGAGTCGGTGGTGACGGCCTTGGTGGCGGTGTCGGCGAGGTCGTACAGCTTCTTCGGGTTGGTGAAGACGCCAATCTGCTTGACCTGGTTGACCAGTGCCTTGATGAAGGCCTGCTGGAGCTGGATGCGGCCGAGGTCGGATCCGTCGCCGACGCCGTGCCGGGTGCGGACCAGGCCGAGGGCCTGCTCGCCGGTGAGCTGGTGCGTGCCGGCGGTGAGTTTCAGATGACTGTCGGGGTCGTCGATCTTTTTCGTCGTGGTGACCGAGACCCCGCCGAGCTCGTCGATGAGCTTCTGGAAGCCGCTGAAGTCGACCTCGAGGTAGTGGTCCATGCGGACGCCGGTGATGGACTCGACGGTCTTCACCGCGCAGGTCGCACCGCCCGTGGAGTAGGCGGAGTTGAACATCACGCCGGTCGCGGCGGGGTGCGCGGTGCCGTTGGTGTCGGTGCACTCCGGGCGGTCGATCAGGGTGTCGCGTGGGATGGAGACCACGCTCGCCCGCTTGTGGCCCTTGTAGACGTGGACGATCATCGCCGTGTCGGAGCGGGCGCTGCCGTCGTCGGTGCCGCCACCGAGCTTCTTGTTGGCGCCGGAGCGGGTGTCCGAGCCGAGGACCAGGATGTTCTCGGAGCCGTTGTCGGCCTTCGTCGGCCGGTCGGTACCCAGGGCCTGGTTGATGTCGACGCTCTTGATGTTGCCGTTGAGCTTGAAGTACATGTACCCGACGCCCACACCGCCCAGGACGACGATGCCGGCCGCCGTCCACGCCGTGGCCTGCAGGGCCTTGCGACTCCCCGTGCGGGGCCTGCGGCGGCGGCCCTTGCTCCCGTGGCTCGGGACCTTCGTGCCGGGCTCGGGTATGCCGGGCTCCGGCGTGCTCTCGGCGGACATGGGCTCCTCGGTTCCGTTCCGGTCGGTTACCCCCTGCTTTCAGGGCCAGGTGCGGTCGTCACCGCACCATCGTCGCTCCGCCTGGTCAGACGGCGAAACTCGGGAAAGGGTTGCACAATGCACTGTGCCCGCCCGGTGAACGGGCGGGCACAGGATGTAGAGGTTTATTCCGGATGGACCCGGCTCACCTGGGATTTCAGCCCCAGATGTCGTACGCCTGGTAGCCGGTGCCCATCGAGACCCTTGTGCTGAAGATCTCACTGGTGCCCTTGCCGCTGCCCTTGTACAGGTACAGCGTGCCGCCCTTCGTGCGGGCGAAGAAGTCGGCCTTGCCGTCACCGGTGAAGTCGCCGACCGCGGCGAAAGCGTCGAAGCCGGACCAGCCGGTGCGGACCTTCACCCGGGTCGAGAACGCGCCGGTGCCGGACTTGCCGGTGCCCTTGTACAGGTACAGGTCACCGCCGCTCGTGCGGGCGAGCATGTCGGCCTTGCCGTCACCGTTGAAGTCGCCGTGTCCGCGCAGGGAGTTGTACTGGCTCCAGCCCGTGCCGACCTTCACCCGCGTGGCGAAGGTGCCGTTGCCCTTGCCGGGGTAGATCCACAGCGTGCCGCTGGAGTCGACGGAGAGCAGGTCGGGCAGGTAGTCGCCGGTGACGTCGCCCGGGGCGACGATACGGCTGCGGGTCCTCCAGTCGGTGAAGATCTTGGTCTGGGACCAGGAGCCGCTGGAGATCACGTAGTGCATCCAGTAGACGTTGCCGGTGGCGCTGTCGCGGACGACGAGGTCCTGGATGCCATCGCGGTTCAGGTCGGTCTGCAGGACGACGTTGACGCCGTCCCAGTTGCCCCAGGAGATGCGGGCGGCGAAGGACGAGCCCTTGGAGTCCTTCTCCCAGCCGGTCTTGGTCCTGGCTTCACGCACCCACAGATCGGCCTTGCCGTCGGTGTAGCTCAGGTTCGCGTCGTCGATCTGCGCATAGGCGGCACCGACATACGTGGTGACCTTCGAGAAGACGCTGTACGCGCCCTTGGCGACACAGTTCTCGACGCCCCAGGAGACGACGCCCACGATCCGGCCGTTCACCACGAGCGGGCCACCGGAGTCGCCGTTGCAGGCGGAGGTGGTGCCGGTGTCGGAGCCGGTGGCGGGCTTGCCCGCGCAGACCATGTGGCCCTTGACGAAGTCGGCGGGGTAGGTGCCGGCGCAGGTGGTGTCCGAGTTGATCGGCAGCGTGGCCGTCTTCAGCGTCTCGGAGATGTCCTGGGTGGTGGAGCTGGTACGGCCCCAGCCGTAGAGCTTGGCGCTGGTGCCCGAGGCGTAGGAGGCGGTGTCGCCGGACGTGGTCATCCGGATCGGCGTGGCCTTGACCGGGGCGCCCAGAGTCAGAACGGCGATGTCGTTGTCGAGCGTCGTCGGGCTGAACGACGGGTGGTTCCACTGACGCAGGACACTGGTGACGGTGCCGCCGTGCAGGTCCGGGTTGCCGGCGCTGTCACTGGTCGGCAGCTGCGCGGTGCCGGTGACGATCGCGCCGTAGGCCTTCCAGTTGTAGGCCTTGTTGTTTTCGTCCCGGACGCAGTGCGCCGCGGTGAGGATCTTCGTCGGCGAGATGACCGAGCCGCCGCAGAAGAAGCCGAGGTCGTCGCTCTCGTCGGCGGTGCCCATGTCGTCGTAGTACCAGAGCTGCGCCATCCACGGCGCCGTCGAGATGGTGGTCTCACTGCCGCCGATGATCTTCGGGTCGACGGTGGCGGTGTTGCTGCTGGTGGTGCTCGCGCTCAGCGACGACTTCTGGGTCGTCTGCCCCGCGGTGTCGTCACTGGCGAGGGCGCCCGAGACCCGCTTCTCCAGCGTGGCGAGCGAGGGCTGCGCGACGACGGGCTTGACGGTCGGCGTCGGCAGCGCGGTGGCGGCACCCGCGGACGAGGTCATCAGCGCGGCGGTGACGGCGGCGGCTACACCGGCCGCGGCGAGAGGCAGGACGAAACGTATCCGGCGTCTGTGACGACCGCTGCCGGACAGGGGCGTGGTCAAGGAAGTCCCCCCACAGAGACATAGAGATGGAAGGGGTGCACGATGCACCCACTGGTATCTGCGCCAAAAGGCCGCCCCCCGTCACACATGTGACGGGGGGCGGCCTCAAACGCCCCGAAAGGGGCGCGGGACTGTATTAAATTTGCGGCTCCGCCGCGTGGGCGCGATCAACCACTGATCACCCGCAGCCGACGAACGACCACAAGCTCAACGGCGATCAGTCACCGTTACCGGGCGTCGGCGTCGTCTTCTGGATCTGCAGCAGGAACTCGCCGTTCGACTTGGTCTGCTTCATCTTGTCGAGCAGCAGCTCGATCGCCTGCTGCTGGTCAAGCGCGTGCAAAACCCTCCGCAGCTTCCAGACGACCGCCAGCTCGTCGCTGCCGAGCAGGATCTCTTCCTTACGCGTACCGGACGCGTCGACATCGACGGCCGGGAAGATCCGCTTGTCGGCGAGCTTCCGGTCGAGCTTGAGCTCCATGTTGCCGGTGCCCTTGAACTCCTCGAAGATCACCTCGTCCATGCGGGACCCGGTGTCCACCAGGGCGGTGGCGAGGATGGTCAGCGAGCCGCCGTCCTCGATGTTCCGCGCCGCACCGAAGAACCGCTTCGGCGGGTACAGCGCGGTCGAGTCGACACCACCGGACAGGATGCGGCCGGAGGCCGGCGCCGCCAGGTTGTACGCACGGCCCAGACGCGTGATCGAGTCGAGCAGCACGACGACGTCGTGGCCCAGCTCCACCAGGCGCTTGGCGCGCTCGATGGCCAGCTCGGCGACCGTGGTGTGGTCCTCGGCCGGACGGTCGAAGGTCGAGGAGATGACCTCGCCCTTGACCGACCGCTGCATGTCGGTGACCTCTTCCGGACGCTCGTCGACGAGGACGACCATCAGGTGGCACTCGGGGTTGTTGTGCGTGATCGCGTTGGCGATCGCCTGCATGATCATGGTCTTGCCGGTCTTCGGCGGGGCCACGATCAGACCGCGCTGGCCCTTACCGATCGGCGACACGAGGTCGATGATGCGGGTGGTCAGCACGCCCGGGTCGGTCTCCAGACGGAGCCGGTCCTGCGGGTACAGCGGCGTCAGCTTGTTGAACTCCGGGCGGCCACGGCCGTGTTCGGGCGCCATGCCGTTGACGGAGTCCAGGCGGACCAGCGCGTTGAACTTCTCGCGCCGCTCGCCTTCCTTGGGCTGCCGGACCGCACCGGTGACGTGGTCACCCTTGCGCAGGCCGTTCTTGCGGACCTGGGCGAGGGAGACATACACGTCGTTCGGACCCGGCAGGTAGCCCGACGTACGGATGAAGGCGTAGTTGTCGAGGATGTCCAGGATGCCCGCGACGGGGATCAGGACGTCGTCGTCGGCCAGCTGCGGCTCGTTCGCGCCGAACTCGTCGCGGCCACGACGGCCCCGGCGGTCCCGGTAGCGGCCGCGACGGCCACGGCGACCGCCCTCGAAGTCGTCCCCGTCCTCGTCGGGCCGCTGCTGGCGGTCCTGGCGGCCGCCCTGCTGGCTCTGCTGCTGGCGCTGGCCGCCCTGGCCCTGCTGCGGGTCGTCGCCCTTGCCCCGGCGGTCCCGGTCACGGTCACGGTCCCGGCCGCGCTCACGGCGGTCGCGGCGGCCGCGGCCGTCGCCGTCACCGGCGTCGCCCTTGGCCTCGCCCTGCTGCTGCGCGGGCGCCTCGGCGCGGGTCTCGCTCTTCGCCTCGACGACGATCGTCTCGGGGCTGCCCGCCTCGGCGGTGGCACGGCGCCGACGGCGCTCGGCTGGGGCGTCCTCACCGGCACCGCCCTGCTCGGCCGGAGCCGAGAGCTTGGGGGACGGCTGGCCGGGGATCTCGATCTGCTGCTGGGCCACGGCCTTCTCGGCGGCGGCCTCGCTCTTCGCCTCGGCCTTGTTCTCCGCCTCCTCGCCGGTACGGGTCCGGGAGGTGCTGCGGCGCTTCGGCTTGGCCTCGGTGTCGCTCTCGGCCTTGGCCGGGGCCGCACCGCCTCCGGCCTGCGCCTCCTTGATGACCTCGATCAGCTGGCTCTTGCGCATCCGCGCGGTGCCCCTGATGCCGAGGCCGGACGCGACCTGCTGCAGCTCGGCCAGCACCATGCCCTCGAGGCCGGTACCGCGGCGCCGCCGGGAGCCGGCACCGGTGGCAGGCGCGGAGGCGTCCGTGGCGGGCGCGGCAGCGGTCTCCTCGACACGTGCGCCCATCAGATCGGTGGTGTCGCTCACGAAGGGTCCTTCCCTGGAGCGGACGTCGGCCTGTCTGGCTCGGCGACCGGTTGTGCTGTCCGGCTTCGGTCCCATCCTTGTGGACCGTGCCGGGGCGGTGGTCCGCCTAAACGGCGGAAGAGATATCTGGTGATGGCGCTACCACTGAGCCGTGGCACTCGGTGTCACGTGGAGTGGTCGCACCGATTCCGGAGCGTGCCCAGCGTCCCGCTCAGTGCCCGCATACGTACTGCCCAAGTACGGGATACGGAACATCGAGTGGCTTGGGAGACTCCCGGAAGAATGTCTGTCCCGGACGGGGACAACAAGCACCTCGCCATGGTGGGGTCGGGTGCAGACTTGAGGTTAACACTACCGGATCCAACAAACATTCCCCCTCTCCAAATCCGGCAACCGTACGTAGTCAATTGTCGCCGGGGGCCATGAGCGGCAGCACACTCGCTCCCTGCAGGTCGAGGCCGAGCCGGTTGGCGGCCCAGTCCACGCCGGCCAGGGCCTCGATCTTGTCCGCGGTGCCGGCGTCGGCCAGCGCCATGACGGTGGGTCCTGCGCCGGAGATGACGGCCGGGATCCCGTCCGCGCGCAGCCGCTCCACCAGCGTGGCGCTCTCCGGCATGGCGGGCGCGCGGTACTCCTGGTGGAGGCGGTCCTCGGTGGCGGGCAGCAGCAGCTCGGGGCGCCGGGTGAGGGCCTCGACGAGCAGGGCGGCACGGCCCGCGTTGGTGGCGGCGTCGACGTGCGGCACGGTGCGCGGGAGCAGGCCGCGCGCGGTCTCGGTGAGGACCGGCTTTCCAGGCACGAAAACCACCGGAACGATGGAATCATCGGGGTCCATCCTGATGGCGCGGGCGGCGCCGGCCTCCATCCAGGAGAGGGTGAAGCCGCCGAGCAGACAGGCCGCGACGTTGTCGGGATGCCCCTCGATCTCGGTGGCGAGCTCGAGCAGGGCGGCGTCGTCGAGGCGGGCCTCGCCGCCTATGGTCACAGCGCGCGCGGCCACGATGCCGGCGCAGATGGCGGCGGAGGAGGAGCCCAGGCCACGCCCGTGCGGAATGCGGTTGGCGCAGACGATCTCCAGGCCGCGGGGCTGCCCGCCCAGCAGGTCGAAGGCGGTGCGCAGGGACCGTACAAGAAGGTGGTTCTCGTCACGCGGGAGCGTCTCGCTGCCCTCACCCGCGATGTCGATGTGCAGCCCGGAGTCGGCCACCCGGACGACGACGTCGTCGTAGAGCCCCAGCGCGAGGCCCAGGGCGTCGAAGCCCGGACCGAGGTTGGCGCTGGTGGCGGGGACGCGCACCCGGACGGCGGCGGCGCGGAACGCTGGACCGGCCATCGCTCGTTGACTCTCCTTGAGCTGCGTGATGGTCGAATGACATTCGATACATATGTGAGGGCCCTCGGGCCGCGAAGACGGCGCGACGCCCTGCCACCTGCGAAGGCATATGCGGCGGGCGGGTTCAGTACAGCCTATCGAAGGAAGGTTCTGTGGCGACATAGGGCGCACAGGAGGCGCACGATGCGTGTCGCAAGCCCCCCGTGCACCCCTGGTAGGGAGTCCCCGTGTCAAGACGCCACGGGGACTCCCGGGGTTGCGCGGTCGAGGGTCGCTCGAGCGGGGCCCGAGCGACCCTCGTACGACCCTTGTACGGCCTTCAGATCTACGGCGCTCAGATCCACGGCCCTCAGACGAGGCCCAGGCGCTCGGCCGCCGTCGCCGCGTCCACCGGTACGGTGACCGGCTGCGGGGCGCCCGCCACGGCCCAGTCGGGGTCCTTGAGGCCGTTGCCGGTGACCGTGCACACAATGCGCTGGCCGGGGTCGACCTTGCCCTGCTCGGCCGCCTTCAGCAGACCGGCCACGGACGCGGCCGAGGCGGGCTCCACGAAGACGCCCTCCTGCGCGGCCAACAGCCGGTAGGCGCGCAGGATTTCACGGTCCGTCACCTCGTCGATGAAGCCGCCGGACTCGTCCCTCGCCTGAAGGGCGTACTTCCAGGACGCGGGGTTGCCGATACGGATCGCGGTCGCGATCGTCGACGGGTCCTTGACGACCTCGCCCCGCACGATCGGGGCACTGCCGGAGGCCTGAAAACCCCACATTCGGGGGGTCTTGGTGGACACGCCGTCGGCGGCGTACTCCCGGTACCCCCTCCAGTACGCCGTGATGTTGCCCGCGTTGCCCACCGGCAGCACATGGATGTCGGGGGCGTCGCCGAGCATGTCGACGATCTCGAAGGAGGCGGTCTTCTGCCCCTCGATGCGCGCCGGGTTGACCGAATTGACCAGCGCCACCGGGTAGTTGTCGCTGAGATTGCGGGCGAGGGTGAGGCAGTCGTCGAAGTTGCCGTCGACCTGGAGGATCTTCGCGCCGTGCACCAGGGCCTGGCCCATCTTGCCGAGCGCGATCTTGCCCTGCGGGACGAGTACGGCACAGACCATCCCGGCGCGCACCGCGTACGCGGCGGCGGAGGCGGAGGTGTTGCCGGTGGAGGCGCAGATGACGGCCTTCGCCCCCTCCTCCTTGGCCCTGCTGATGGCCATGGTCATGCCGCGGTCCTTGAAGGAGCCGGTCGGGTTGGCCCCCTCCACCTTCAGGTGGACCTCGCAGCCGGTGCGCTCGGAGAGCACCTGCGCGGGCACGAGCGGCGTGCCGCCCTCGCGGAGCGTCACGATCGGCGTGGTGTCGGATACCGGCAGCCGGTCCCGGTACTCCTCGATGATTCCGCGCCACTGGTGGGTCATTGCTGGTTACTCTCCTTCAACCCGCATGATGCTGGCGACACCCCGCACGGTGTCGAGCTTGCGCAACGCCTCGACGGTCCCGGACAGGGACGCGTCGGACGCACGATGAGTGACGACGACGAGGGAGGCCTCCCCGTCCTTGCCCTGCTGCCGAACCGTATCGATGGACACCCCGTGCTCGGCGAACACGGTGGCCACCTGGGCCAGTACACCCGGTTTGTCGGCGACGTCCAGGCTGATGTGGTAGCGCGTGACGACGTCGCCCATGGGCGAGACCGTCAGGGCGGC
This sequence comes from Streptomyces sp. NPDC002619, assembly GCF_042889305.1. Lineage (NCBI taxonomy): Bacteria > Bacillati > Actinomycetota > Actinomycetes > Kitasatosporales > Streptomycetaceae > Streptomyces > Streptomyces sp. NPDC002619. The sequence continues at coordinate 70,259 of NZ_JBIAQV010000008.1, forward strand.
GTACGCCGACTCGCCCGGACCCGTCGACCCGTTGAGCCGGTTACGGCAGACCGCGACGAGGTCGCCGAGCACGGCGGAGGCGGTGGGAGCGCCGCCCGCGCCCGGGCCGTAGAACATGAGCCGGCCGGCGGCGTCCGACTCGACGAACACGGCGTTGTACGCACCGCGCACGGAGGCGAGGGGATGGCTCAGCGGGATCATCGCGGGGTGCACGCGCGCGGTGACGGACGTCCCGTCCTTCGAACGCTCACAGATGGCGAGCAGCTTGATGGTGCAGCCCATCTGCTTGGCGGAGGCGAAGTCGGCGGCGGTGACCTCGGTCATGCCCTCGCGGTAGACGTCGTCGAGGCGCACGCGCGTGTGGAAGGCGATCCCGGCCAGGATCGCGGCCTTGGCGGCGGCGTCGAACCCCTCGACGTCGGCGGTCGGGTCGGCCTCGGCGTACCCCAGGGCGGTGGCCTCGTCGAGGGCCTCCTGATACCCGGCCCCCGTGGAGTCCATCTTGTCGAGGATGAAGTTGGTCGTGCCGTTGACGATGCCGAGCACGCGGTTGACCTTGTCGCCGGCGAGGGACTCGCGCAGCGGGCGGATCAGCGGGATGGCACCGGCGACGGCGGCCTCGTAGTAGAGGTCCTTGTCGTGTTCGTCCGCCGTGGCGTGCAGGGCGGCGCCGTCCTGGGCGAGGAGCGCCTTGTTGGCGGAGACGACGGAGGCGCCGTGCTCGAAGGCGGTGGTGATGAGGGTGCGGGCGGGCTCGATGCCGCCGATGACCTCCACCACGACGTCGATGTCGCCGCGTTTGACGAGGGCAGTGGCGTCGGTGGTGATCAGTTCGGCGGGGATTCCTTCCCGCACCTTGGAGGGCCGCCGTACGGCCACGCCCGCGAGCTCGACCGGGGCTCCGATCCGCGCGGCGAGGTCGTCGGCGTGCGTCGTCATGATGCGCGCCACCTCTGAGCCGACAACCCCGCAGCCCAGCAGCGCCACCTTCAGCGGACGCGTACGCATCATCCGACCTCGTTTCCTCATACCGTCGACGGTTGGACCAGTCTCACGCACCGGACGGGAGTTTCTACCCTTCGTCCGGATCGTGAGACATCTATTCCATTTTTCCGGGACCGGAAGACGGGAGATCTTCCGGTGCCTTCGCTTGTTGTGCTGGTTGTTCTGGTGCGGTCATCCGACGTCGAGCCGCAGGAGGTCCTCCTCGGTCTCGCGGCGGACGATCACCCGGGCCCCGTCGTCGTTCACCGCGACGACGGGCGGCCGGAGCACGTGGTTGTAGTTGCTGGCCATGGAACGGCAGTACGCGCCGGTGGCCGGCACCGCGATCAGGTCACCCGGTGCCAGGTCCGCGGGCAGGAAGGCGTCCTTGACCACGATGTCGCCGCTCTCGCAGTGCTTGCCGACGACGCGGACGAGCATCGGCTCGGCGTCGGAGGCGCGGGAGACGAGCGCGACGCTGTATTCGGCGTCGTACAGCGCAGTGCGGATGTTGTCGGACATGCCGCCGTCGACGGAGACGTACGTGCGCAGCCCGTCGAGGGGCTTGATGGTGCCGACCTCGTAGAGCGTGAAGGCGGTGGGCCCGACGATGGCGCGCCCCGGCTCGACGGAGATGCGGGGCGTCCGCAGCCGGGCGGCCTCGCACTCCCGGCTGACGATCTCGGTGAGGGCCTTGGCGATCTCGTGCGGCTCACGGGGATCGTCGTCGCTGGTGTAGGCGATCCCGAGGCCACCGCCGAGGTCGATCTCGGGCAGCTCGACCCCGTGCTCGTCGCGGATGTCCTTGAGCAGTCCGACGACCCGGTGGGCGGCGACCTCGAACCCGGACATGTCGAAGATCTGCGACCCGATGTGGGAGTGGATCCCGATGACCTCGAGCCCGTCGAGTTGCAGCGCACGCCGCACGGCTTCGGCGGCCTGCCCACCGGCGAGCGGAATCCCGAACTTCTGGTCCTCATGGGCGGTGGCGATGAACTCGTGCGTATGGGCTTCCACACCCACGGTGATCCGGATCTGCACCTTCTGCCGCTTGCCGAGTTCCTGCGCGATGTACGCGACCCGCACGATCTCCTGGAAGGAGTCGAGCACGATGCGCCCGACGCCGGTCTCGATCGCGCGGCGGACCTCGCCGGTCGACTTGTTGTTGCCGTGGAAGGCGATGCGGTCGGCGGGCATGCCGGCGGACAGGGCGGTGGCCAGTTCGCCGCCGGAGCAGACGTCGAGGTTGAGCCCCTCCTCGTCCAGCCAGCGCACGACGGCACGCGACAGGAACGCCTTCCCGGCGTAGAAGACGTCGGCGTCGGGCCCGAAGGCGGTACGCCACGCCCGGGCACGGGCCCGGAAGTCGGTCTCGTCGAGCACGTAGGCGGGCGTACCGAACTCCTCGGCAAGCCGCTTGACGTCGACCCCGCCGACGGTGACGACGCCCTCGGTGTCCCGGGTCACGGTCTGGGCCCACACCTTGGGGTCGAGGGAGTTGAGATCGGTGGGCGGCGCAGAGTAGTGCCCCTCGGGCAGGACGTCGGCGTGCCGGGGCCCGGCGGGGTGTGCGGAACGGCTCATGTCGGTGGCTCTCTGACTCTCAGTCTCGTTCTCTGGGCTCTAGGGATTCGCGGGGGCTCTCGGAGGATGTCGTTACTCTCGTGGGCTCTCGTGTCTCTCTCGGGCTCTTAGAGGTGTTCGGGCGCGTCGATGCCGAGCAGGGACAGGCCGCCGGCCAGCACCGTCCCGACGGCTTCGGCGAGCGCGAGCCGGGCGCGGTGGGCGGCCGAGGGTTTTCCCTCACCGTGCGGAAGAACGGTGAGAAGGAAGGGCAGTGCGGCATCGGCGACGGTGACGAGGTGCCGGGCAAGCCGATCCGGGGCACGGTGCGTGGCGGCCGCGGTGAGGGTGCGGGGGTGGTCGGCCAGGGCGGTGAGGAGGGGGCGTACGTCGGTCTCGGCGACGTCACCGGGACGGGCTAGGTCACCGGGTTCGGCGGTGAAGCCGAGGCGGGCGGCGCCACGGCCGACGGCCCGGGTACGGGCGTGGGCGTAACGGATCCGGAAGAGGGGGTTGCCCTCGCGCTGGACGAGATGATCGGCGGTGATGCGGGGCCTGTCGTGCGGGGCGGGGTGCAGCAGGGCCCAGCGGGCGGCGTCGGGCCCGAGCGGCGCGGGGTCCTCGGGAGTCGGCACCGGCCGCAGATTGACGGGCTCACGGTGCTCGATCTCGACCCGCCCGCCCTGAGTCGCCACGATCCGCACCAGCGCGTCGGCGACGACCTCGGCCCGAGCCTCGTACGGCACGCGCAGCTCGACGACCTGCCCGGCGAGGGCGTCACTGTGCCCGTACACCGCCCCGAACTCAAGGATCTCCCGCACGAGCGCGGTGGCGTCGAGCCCCTGGCGGAGGCTGATGTTGAGGAACCCGGGCCCGGTGACGACGACGCCCTCGACGCCGTCGGCCTCCTCGATGTGGGCCTTGAGGATCTCGGCAACGCGCAACGGCTGCTGCTCGGCGGCACGGGCCAACTGCAGGGCGATGTTGCTGGCGTAATCGCCACACCCCCCGGGCCCCGGCACGGTGACCACGACCCGCTCAGGCACGGTGACACTCAGCTCCCCCGCCTCGACAGCACGCCGCACCGCGCTCAGCACGGTACGGGAGAGCTCTACGGGGGTCACGGGACAAGCGTATGGGAGGAGGGGGGCGGGTATGCGAGCAGGTTTGGGGTGGGTCCGGGATGTGGACGGGGTGGGGGGACGTCGTTGGCCCTTGGTCCGGGGGACCGGGCAGCGCCGTCCACCTAGCCGAAGTACGGACCAGGAAGTCGAAGACATGAAGGAAGCGGAGGAAGATCAGCGCCTGGTACGACCGGCACGCTCGGCGGACATTTCGGCGCCGCCGATGCCGTCGTCACTGAGGTCACGACTCAGGTCACTGTCGAGGTCACCGCTGGGAGGTTCCGGAAAGCCACGGCCGAGGTCCGGCCCAAGGGTGTCTCCAAGGTCACGAAGGTCACCGACGAGGTCACGGCCGGAGTCGTCACTGAAGCCCTCACCGGAGCCGTCACCGGCACCACCCGGCACCCCATCGCCCGAGTCCCCGAGCCCCAGCCCGTACTCACTCCCCGATCCCATCCCCCTCCCCAGCTCGATCAACTCCCGTACGAGGTGTACGAGTTCGGCGGGCTCGAAGGGCTTGGCAAGAAAGGCATCGACGCCGGCGTCGAGCCCACTCTCCACTTCAAACTGCGTACAGGCACTGACGATGGCGAGGGGCAGATCACGAGTGCGGGGATCGGCACGCAACCGAGCGGCGGTACGCAACCCGTCCAGCCGGGGCATGACGACGTCAAGCGTCACGACATCGGGCCGCACCTGATGAACCACATCAAGACACTCGGCACCATCGGCCGCGGTCACGACCTCGAGACCCTCCAGCTCGAGATTGACCCTGATCAGCTGCCGGATGACCTTGTTGTCGTCCACAACAAGCACCCGACCCGACGCGCCTGGCACCCCTCGAGAGTAGGTCCGCACCGGCCACCGCGTCCGCGTTTTCCCCACTTCCACCCCCGCGAGCGACGCCCCCGAAAACCGGTTCCTGATCACCCCGACAGAGCTGGTAGTGTTCTACCCGTCGCCGCGAGCAAACAGCTACGCGCCGGACACGCCCCCGTAGCTCAGGGGATAGAGCAACGGCCTCCGGAGCCGTGTGCGCAGGTTCGAATCCTGCCGGGGGCACCCAGCATGAGGTGCCCAAAGACCCCGTCACCAGCGGAAACGCTGAGGCCGGGGTCTTCGCGTATGTGCAGGCGTGTGCGACTCGAAGCGGGCGTATGCCGGGGTCTGTGGACTATTCGTGGACAGGATCTTTGGACGTCTACCCAGGTCAGCCCGACAAATGAGAAGGCCCCCGGACACGTCCAAGCTCCTTCGTTCCCAGACATAACGGAGGGGCGGCCGGACCGCTCCGACCGCCCCACGCGCGTGATCACCCCGCTAGGGCGTCCAGGGCGTCAAGCCCGTGGTTGCAGCACCCGCCGCAGTACATGCGCTTCCGGCCCTCCGCGTCCGCGATCCGGTACGCCGAGCCCTCGGCCCGCAGGTCCGTTCCGCAGTCGGCGCACATCAGGCCCATGCGAAGGGCCTGCTTGTCGGTCCACCACAGCCAGTGGCACGCCCACACCCCCCTACACACTGCCATGCCCTCCGGCCGGGGCTCCAGGTAGACGAACTCGAAGACCTTGCGCGCGTCCTCCGGCAACTCGTCCATGTGCTCTCGGAGGGACGGCATCCAGCGCACAAGTGCCGCCAGCTCCGACCACGGGACACGGACCTCCCGTCCCTTCCGCATCTCCCCTTCTTGCGACCCCGGAGGCATGAGTCGCAAGCCGGTGATCGTGCTGCGGACCCCCAACAACTTCAGGTCCGCCGCCACAGCGTCCGCGTCGGCGCTCCCGTCGAATACATCGTCGTCCGGCCGCCAAAGCGCCAGGCCGTCACGATTCAGGACGCTGTTCGCACTCACGGTGGCGACCACGCGGCTCTGTGCCTCTCGCTGTTCCGGCGTAGCGTGGCCTTCCCCCCCGTCCCCTGCGCGGCTTGTTCGCCTTCTGTCGTCACATCTACTCCTCCTCCACCGGGGCCGAAGGTGCGTCACGGCCCCACCCCAGGCCTCAAGACTCGATCAGGTAGCGGACACATGCGGCTCCTCCGGCCTCTGCCGCGTGAATGAGCGCCAAGCGGCGGCCCTTCAACGCACCAAGTAGTTCCTACCGGACATGTCCATCTGTGGAGTATGAGGGTTCCTTGGGTGGTTGATCATTCATACTCCCGTAGCAACTCCTCGATCTTGCGGTTGGCGATCTCCTGACGTCCGTCGAGGCACTTGGCATAGCGGCTCAGCAGGACCTCAACGCTGTTACCCGCGCGTTCGGCGACCTCGGTCGGATCTACCCCGGAGTTGAGCCATGTCGACAGCGCCGAGTGCCGGAGGTCGTACGGTCGGGCAGCGAGCGGCGAGGCGACCGCAGCCGGCGGGAGCGCCAGCGCACGGGCCTCCTGCCAGACGCGGTAGTACGTGGACGAGCCGACCACTCCCCCACGCTCGTTGGTGAACAGCCGCCCGTCCTCGGCGGTGCCGAAGGTGTCGAGGTGTTGCCGGAGGATGGCGACGAGCTGGGGCGGGATCGGCACGATGCGGACCTCCTCCGCCGGCCGGTTCTTCAGGCCCCGGTCGTCGTGGGTCTCGCCGGAGTCCGTCCACTGCTTGCCGACACTGGGACGCGTCCGATTCAGCAGGACGGTCCCCCAGCCGACCTCGGGCAGCTTCACGTCCGCGCTGGTGAGGCCCACGGCCTCAGCCGGTCGCAGAGCGCCGTAATACATGCAGGCGAACAAGCCAACGAGTCGACGGCCACGCGCACGGCCGTACCCACCGACGTACGAGACCGCGGTCAGCAAGGCACGAGACTGCTCGGGATTGGCGACCACCCGGGGATCCACCTCCCCGGCGACCTTCGGCTTCTTCCACCTGATGCCCGTGATCGGGTTCTCCTTGAACTCCCCGAGGTCCACCGCGTAGTGCAGCGCGTTGACGAGTGTCCGACGCTTGCGCCGGACGGTCTCCGCGGCCGCCGCCGTCCCATCCAGCTTCAACTTGAGTGAGTCCAGGACGGCCCTGCCGATCGCGGCGTCACCGAGGTCCGAAAGCGGACGCGACGCCTTGGCCACCCAGTGCAAGGTGTTCGCGATCTCGCTCGGCAATTCGCGCTCGTCCGGGCCCGGGAGGACGAAGGCCCAGTTGCGAAGCGCCTTCCTGATCAGTTCCTCGGACGGCTGTCCCGGTCGCTCGTCGAGGAGCGCCATCGTCACGGCGGTCAGCGCCTCATTGATCCCGTTGCGCGTGTTCGGCGCTGCGTGCGGCCACTTCATGGCGAGGTACTTCAGAGCGAAGGCGTACCAGGTCATCGAGGCCGCCTTTTCGACCATCGAGTCGGGCAGCCCTGTCACCGTGTCGAACTCTTCGCCGGCATGAGTGGCGCGGAGCAACTTGGACCGGTAGTGATCCGCTAATCCTTTGGTGCGGAACTGTTCGGAGAACACGTTCCCGGTGACAGTCCATCGGACGTCATAGGAGGACTTCTTGGTGCTCCTCTTCCGGACGCCCCATACCTTCACGTCGAGTGACTTCACGCCGCTGCCTCCAGCTGCCGCAGCCAGGTGGTGAAGTCGCTCCGCCAGACTCGTAGCTCACCGTTGGGCAGCTTGAAAGCTGCCGGGCCATGCCCCAACTCACGCCACCGGTAGAAGGTCCGCCGGGAAACCCCGCCCAGCTCGTCGAGGACCTGGGGCACGGTCATCAGCTCGTCGCGTCGGCGGTCCATGTCGGTTCTCCTTCCGTTCCGGGGGCGGGTTCGAGGGAGGCGGTGAGCCAGGCCTCAGCGCTGCTGAGACCGGTGCCGGCGAACACCCAGTGGGCGAGGACGAGCGTGGTTTCGCCTTCCTGCGGCATGGCCGGAGCGGCTTGGGCTCGGCGCCATTCGGCGCGGGCGTCGCGGAGGGCGCCGAGGGTGGTGGAGTAGCGGCGGGACTTGGTGGAGAAGTGGCCGCGGAAGCCGAGCATGTGGGCCCAGGCCCGCAGGCGGAGGTCTGCCAGCTCACGGCGTACACCCAGGGTCCAGGCAGTCCGGATCATGCGCCGGGCATGTTCGGTGATCCGCGCTTGCGCCAGCTCGGCTAGGAAACGTAAGGGCCGGTCGAGGGTGCCCGTCGCCGTCTCGGCGCCCTTGGTGGCGTACTTGGCGACGTATGACGCGACGGCCCGCTCGGTCAGCTCCTGGCCGCCCTCGAAGTCGGCGGAACGGATCGGGCGGACGTCGAGTTGGCGGCCGAAGACGAAGGCGTGCGGCCGGCCGTCGACTTCCGTTCCCTCCACTCGCGCGGCAGTGGCGGCAGCTCGGATGGCGTCGGTCAGCAGCTCGGCCGTCGCCCAGGCCGGGGGTGCGGTCTCACCGCCTTCCGGGCCGTCGAGGCGGATGACCGCGTGGAAGTGGACGGCACCCCGCTTCTGGTACTCGGCCACCTTCGCGAAGGAGACGCGCGCGTGATCGCGGAAGGCTCGTTGGGTGAGTCCGGCTCGCTTGGCGACCTCCCGGCGGAGGTAGATCGAGAAGCGCCGCCACAGAGCGCCGGCATGCGCGTTCCAGAGCACGGCCGCTTCGTAGTCGTAGGCGTCCTCGTCGAGGGGGGTCCCCAGGGCCGGGTCCTGGTCGTCGTGGCGGATGCCGCAGCGGCAGGGACGACCGCTGGAGGGGCGGTTGTGGACCGGGCCGAAGCTGGGGGCGGTGAAGGTGGCGAAGACACGCGGGTGCGTGGCGACCCGTTCGGGGGTGCCCTTGCCGCCACGCAGACCGGCGGTGATCAGGTGGTAGGTGTCGCGTCGGTAGGTCTCGGCGCAGGCCGCGCACCGGGTGGCCCGGCGGTTGTTGCAGCGGACGAGGAGCTGACCGGCCGGGAGGGCGGTGGAGTCCAGGTGGTGCAGGGTGCGGCCGATCTCGCCGGTCGTGGTGTCGATCTCGTATTCGGTGCGGTGGCCGTCGAGGCGGACGGGGCGGGTGCAGCCGCCCAGGCCGGACAGCTGGCGGGCCAGCTCGGGCAAGGTGCCGAGGGAGGCCAGCATGGAGAGTTCCGCCAGCGGGGGCGGTGTCTGCCGGGTGATGATGGCAGTTCCTTTCGACTGTTTCGGCGGTTGCGAGGGACGGCCCCGGGGCGGCGGGATGCTTGGCGGCGTTTGCCGCCCCGGCGGCCGGTCAGCGCTTGTTCGCGCCGTTGATGAGCGAGCGCAGGACCACGGCGGCGATGGACACGGACACGGCCGTGACGGCGACCGCCGCCAGGAGCGCGGTGAGCACGACCCCGACGACGACCACCGCGGCGACCGCGCCCACGTAGGGGGTGAGGGAACCGCCGGCGGAGGGCACCGGGGCGTGGCTGTGCTGGGGGCTGATGGTGTTCGACGTGGGCAGGGTCGGGATGTCGGGCAGCTTTGGGCGGAGCACGGCGTGCCTCCTTGTCAGTGGTGGGTGCCGTTGACGACGTCGACCCCGGAGCGGGTGCCGGAGTCGATCGCGGGGGCGAGGAAGGTCCGGGAGAGCAGGAAGCCGAACAGCGCGATCACGACGACGATCCAGACGCGGACGCCGAGGAACTTGATCGCGCCCCAGGCGATGAGGCCCAGGACCAGGACGAGCGGCAGTGAGACGGTCACGGGAGCTCCCTTCAGCGGACGCGGCAGCGGTGGGTACGGGCGGCCAGCTCGGCCGCGGCACGGGTGTCGTAGTCGGTGGAGAAGCCGCAGCGCGGGGCGGTGCAGGCCGCGGTGTGCCTCTCGCGGCCCCGGGCGTCGTAGTAGGTGGCGACCTGAACGGGGCCGATGCGGACGACTCGGCGGAAGCGCGGGTTGGCGGGCATCAGGGCAGCTCCTTGGAGTCCTGGTGGTTCTCGCCGGTGAAGTTGGTGACGTGGTCGACCAGCCACCGCCGGATCTCCTCGCCCTCGTCGAAGTCGGCGGTGAGGATCACGGGTTCGGCGATGAGCATTGCTTCGGTGAGGCGGTTCTGTCGGGTCAGCTCGGCAGCGCGGTTCAGCGCGCGGAGCGTGGACGGACGCACGGTGGGATGTCCTCCGGGTCAGGTGAGGTGGGCGGTGATGGCTTCGGCGAGCGGCATTGGGACGCCGAGGCGGGCACGCAGGGTCGAGGTGTCGATGGCTGTCCCGGTCCGCGTCCGGTGTTCGTCGGCGACCTTGCGGGCCAGGGCGACGAGGGCGGGCGGAACGGGCACAGGGGCAGGGACAGGGAGGGGTGCCGGCGAAGTCTCGGGGCGCGGCTCGGGAGCCGAGTCGGTCGAGGCTCCGAGGTCGTCGCTGTCTGTCGGGACCGGTTCCGGCGACGGCTCTGGTCTCCGTGAGCCGTGCGCGAGAAGCGTTCCGCCGAGGAAGGCGATCGCAGGCCATCCGGCGACGAGGATGCGCAGCCAGTCCGGCACGTCGCCCAGGTCGAGAAGGCCGGCGGTCGCGACGTTCGCGCCGAGTGACGCGGTCAGAGCGACGACGAACCAACACCACGCGGCCGGCTTCGACCCGCCGGAACGGAGCCGGTGCCAGGCGGCGACGAGGAGCAGGTCTACGGAGACGGGGTAGGCCCACGCCTTCCATCCGTTCTGCCCCGCCGCCGCAGCCAGGTCGTGCAGGTGGGCAAAGGACAGCGCCCCGGCGATGACGGCTTGGACCAGGACCGCGTCCACGCGGACGGCGGGGCGGGCCATCACGACGACTCGCCGGGGTAGTCCGGGCCATCGTCGGGGTCGTAACCGGGCAGGAAGACGTCAGGCGGCGGCTCGGGCAGGGACGCGGCCAAAGACGGCGCTACCGATACGACGAACTCCTCGTCGGCACCCGACGTGTCGGCGTAGAGGGCGAGTTGACCGAGTAAGGAGACGGTCCGGAGGAAGTCTTCGCAGTCGGGGCACATGGCGAGTGCTCTCCTTCTTTTGGGCGTGACGGGGTAGGGACTCGGCGCGTGAACACGGCGCCGGTCTTGGGATCGGGCGTGGTTACTCGGTGACCGGCCGCGGACTGCTCGACGGCCCGGCGGGCTTCTCAAGAGCCGCAGGACGGGCGTACGGCCGGAAGGGCGAAAGGGCCGGTACGTCGGGGGCTAGGTGAGCCGAGGCCCGGCAGATGGCCGCAGCGTCGGCGAGGGTGAGGTTGGGGGTACGGATGCGGGACCAGCCGCCCGAGGTGTCACCGACGACGGCGAGGCCGGGTCGCTCGGAAGCGATCGCGCAAGCGGCCGATACGGCCTCCGGGGCGATGTCCCCGAGAGCCATCTTGGCCGACGCCTCGTCGTTGACCCGATGGCAGACGCGGCCGGTGAGCTGCGCACGCAGCATGGTCGCGCCCTTGCCCAACTCGGCGCCGAAACGCTGTCCGCAGACCTCCAGGTAGATGCCGGCCGCTCGGCCGAGCTGGGCGAGGCGGATGAGCTGGGTCACCATCTCGTCGCGGCGTTCTTCCTCCTTTCGCGTCGCGACGAGGAAGAGTTCCGCCACCTCGTCGACGAACAGCACGACGGGCGCCGGACGTTCGGCTTCCGGCAGACCCCAGATGTCGGAGGTGATCAGTTCGTCCGGGGTGCCCGGGGCGACTCCCTGCCGGGCCTTGATCAGGTCGTATCGGTCCTCCATTTCCTTGACGAGCGCGGGCAGCAGCCCGGCCGCCTGGTCGGGGTCTGTGGCCAGCGCGGACAGCCGGGCGGCGAACGGTGCCAGCTCGACACCGCGCTTGCAGTCGATGCCGACCAGGACGACCGACTGAGCGGCCAGGCCGGCGAGCAGGTTCCGCAGGTACATGGACTTGCCCGACAGCGTGGCGCCGAGGACGAGTTCATGCGGTACGGCGCGGTAGTCGCGGACGTACGGGATCGCGTCCTCCCGCAGGGCCACGGGGACTTGGAGAAGCCCCAAGGCCGTACGGCTGCGGGGCATGCGCACCTTTCGTAGAACGTCGAAGCCGACGAGCCGCAGTTCGACGACCCCGGGCTTGACGTCCCGGACGTGCACGGCGTGGACGCCCCAGGCGTGCCGCAGCCGTTCGGCCGAGGCCGCCACATCCGCCGGCTCTTGGCCGGGAGCCAGACGCAGTCGCACACGCAGGCCGGTCGCGGTGGGCCGGATGAGGCCCCGGCGGGGCGGAACCGGCCGGATCTCCCGCCGGGTGGTGGCCTTGACTGCCAGGGCGCGCCACCGCGGAGGCTCGACGGTCAGGCCGCAGGCGTCCATCGTCGAGGTGTACGAGGCCAGCAGCCGGGCCACCGACACCGGGAGCCCGACCGTGGGCCAGTACGCCGCCGGGTGAGCGTGCCGGACGTAGGCGGCGCCGCCTATCACAGCGAGCGACCCGCCCAGCTCGGCCACCGTCGCCAGGTCCGTCACGTCGATCAGCCCGCCTGAGCCATCGGGAAGTCGCCGGGGGCGACGGCGGTGGCCCGGTAGGCGATGCCGTGGCGCTGCTGGCCGTTGAACACGCTCTCCCACGGTCGGGCCACCAGTCCCGGCAGCGCGACCGGAGCGCCGACGGTCAGCCCCTCCGTGACTCCGCTCTCCGGGATGGTGACCTGGATCAGCGACGACTCGCCCTCGTCGATGTAGACGACGCCGACGGTCATCAGTGCCTCGCCGCTCACGGCGTCCTTCGCGATCTCACCGGTCTGCCGGTCGCGCACCTTCGGCGCCGGCGCTTCGGTGAGCAGGATCGTGGCGGTCGAGGCGTCAATACGGATCACACGCACTGAGATGTCTCCTTCTGAGTCAGCCAACCAACCTGACAGGTTGACTTAGCAAGTTCGAAGCTAGGATTGCCAGGTTGACTTGTCAAGCGTGATTCGAGAGCGATTTGAGGCGCCGTCAGGCAGCTTCAGTTCAAACGGTAGGTGTCCTCAAGTTCCTGCCGATCGGCAGGAAGGAGCACGTCAGAGACTTGCAACGCTTGCCCGGAAGCGTCGCAGGCGACCACGAGGACGCTCAGGACGGGGACACCGTCCGGTAGCCCGAGCAACGCCGCTTCGGCAGCGTCGGGCAGCCGCGCGGAAACCCGTTCCGTCACGTGATCGAAGCGCACCTTCTTGCGCGCCTCCAGGTGCTCGCGCACGCCGGTCGTCAACGCATCACCGCTGGCCAGCTCGGTCCCCTCGACGAGGCCGGCGGGGAAGTACGACGAAACCAGCTCGACCGCTTCGCCGTCCTCTTCGACCAGGAACCGACGCATGGCGACCTTGGCTCCCTTGGGCAGCCCCAGAGCTGAAGCCACACGCGCCGGAACCGCAACCTGACCGACCTCAACCAAACGCCCGGGGGTCTGCGACTCGTCACGCGCCAGGACCTCAAGGCCGCGCCGATCCTTCTCTTCGACGACCGCGGGCCGTCCGCGCACGATCGTCCCGTACCCCTGCCGGGACTCCAGCCAGCCATCCCGCTTCAGCAGCTCCAGCGCCCGCACGACCGTGGGGCGGGACATCCCGAACGCCTGCACCAGCTGGTTCTCACTGGGAACCCGCGTGCCAGGCGCGTACGTACCGTCCTCGATGCGACGCTGAATCGTCACCGCGAGGCGCACGTACTTGGGTGGCTCCACTTCATACGCCATGAACGCCGCCTGTCGAGATTGGCCAAGTCAACCGGTCAACCAGACTAGCGACTATCCCAGTGCAGCAGTAGAAGTGGGGCACACCTCCCTCATGCGGGCCAGGCATCGGCCATCACGAAGGAGACCACCGTTCCCCCGAAACGGCTCGGCCCGGAGTACCACGACTCGGCGATGGAGTCGACCAGGAGCAGCCCGCGCCCGTGCGCGTCACTGGCGTCCGGCCGGCGAAGGCGCACGCTCGCCGGGAACCCCGGGTTGTGCACCTCCACACGCAGCGAAGTGGCCTCCCGGAACCACTCCACACGCACTACCCACTCCTCGTCCGCCCGCCCGTAGAGGATCGCGTTGGTCACCAACTCCGAGATCATCAGCGTGCAGTCGTCGACCGAGCAGGCCGGGTTGTACGGGGCGATGAACTTCCGGAACCAGCGCCGGGCCCGGGGCACCGATTCCGGAGTCGGATGTAAGGTCATCGCTCCGAGCCGCGGCGAGTCCTCGCTGGGGCAGCGATCGATCACGTAGGCCATCCACGCTCACTCCTTGCCGCTGCCGTCACAGTCGAGGCAGCGCCGCTTCGACGAGGCACGCGTGCGGTCGTTGACGGTGGCGAGGGCCACCGACGTGCGCGAACTGACGCGTTTCCAGCCGCGCCCCCGGCATCCCCGGCAGGCTAAGCGCGTGCCCTGATCCGGTCGCTGACTCGTCACGCCATGCCCCCTTCTCCAAGTGGCCTTAGCCACTTAATGGATGGTGGCATTAGCCACTTCCGTCGCGCAAGCCGTTCGCGCGAACTAGCCCGCCATCAGGTGAGGGGGTAGCCCTGCTCGAAGGCCCAGCGGTGCGGCGGATAGGTCGCCTCGGCGAACTCCAGCGGCCGGTCCTGGAGGTCGTAGACCACGTGATGGACGACCAACACGGCCGAACCGAAGTCCAGTTGCAGGTCAGCCGCCTCTTCGTCGGTGGCGCTCCGGGCACACATGCGGTCCTCGGCGTAACTGCCCTTCCGCCCCGTCATGTTCTCGACGTACATCAGCGTCCCTTCCTGGATCCGTTCGGGTTCCAGGAGCTTGGGCGCACGCTGGCCGACATCCGGCGCGAACCACGACGTGGACAGGGTGATGGGGCCGTCCTGATTGTTGGTCACCCGCCGGCGGTGCACCGCCCGACGATCCTTCGTCAGCCCCATAGCCTCAGCGACATGATCGGGCGCGTCCATCCAGCCCGCCGACGTGATCACCGCGTACTCGCCGGGCGTGTAGATCTTCCCCGTCTGCCGAGCGCGACCGTACAACTCCCGGGCCCGCCGGTTGACTTCCAGACTCCGCACGTAGGTACCCGACCCCTGGCGCTTCTCGACGAGGCCCTGAAGGCTCAGCGCCTCCAGCGACCGGGCCGCGGTAGGCCGGGACACCTTCCAGTCCGCCGCCAGTTGCCGTTCCGAGGGCACCTCGTCCCCCGCCCGCAGGTCACCGCGAAGGATCTGATCACGGATGTAGTGGGCGATCTGGAGATACTTCGGCTGAGCCTCCTCGATCTGTGGCACGACCCCTCCTCGTTTAAGTGGCTATGGCCTCTGGCCACTATAGGGTGAGTGGCCAGCACCGAAGCCCGTAGTGTGGAACCATGACGCGGTTGATCGTCGCAGCAGGAGGAGGGGGCGACGCAGTCGCCTCCGCAATGCTTCACGCCGCTCTGTACGGCGACGAGGACCAGGCGGTGATCCTCACGTACGCCTGGGACCGCCTATTGGTCGACCCGGTCCCGGGGCCGCGAGGAGCCGACAACTTCAGGGGACTCGAACCCCTCACTCACTCCGTCCGGTCGGTGCCAGCCAAGGCGCAGCCGATCGCGCCGGCAGGCTCCACGCTCCCCCGACTCGCGGCAGAGCTCCCGCACACCTTCGCCTTGCTCGACCCGCACCACGGCGCCGAGGGCATCACGCGCCAACTGGAAGAGCTGGCGGACTACTTGGCCGCCACGTCGATCGATCTGCTGGACGTCGGCGGAGACATTCTCGCCCGAGGCGACGAACCCACGCTCAAGAGCCCACTCGCCGACGCCCTCACACTCGCCGCCTGCTGTCAGGTCAACGCCCCGATCCGGTTGCTGATCGCAGGCCCGGGCCTGGACGGCGAGATCCCACCCGACGACCTGCGCCCCCTGCTCGGCTCCCTCGTCCACACCTTCACAGCGAAGGACGTGGAGGTGATCGGCAACGTCCTGGAGTGGCACCCCTCCGAAGCAACAGCGATGCTCGCGGCGACAGCCCGCGGAGCCCGGGGCATCTGCGAGGTGCGCGACGCCGGCCTTCCCGTTCCCCTTACCGATGAGGACCCCACGGTCCACGAAGTCGACTTGGACGACGCGGTCAGCCGCAACAGCCTGGCCCGCGCCATCATGACGACCGCCACCCTGGAAGAAGCCGAGGCATACAGCCGCGAGATCTGCGGTTTCTCGGAAATCGACTACGAGCGCAACAAGGCAGCCTGGCTCACCGAGCAGCCGCCCACGGAGCTCGACGCTGCTGACGTACTGTCCCGACTCGACGAGTTCCAGGCCGAAGCCCGAGCGCGTGGAGTCACCCACACGACGTTCCGCCACATCACGGAGGCCCTGAACCTCAGCGGCTCCCAGCGAGGCGAGCTACGCCAACTCCTCATCAGCAGCTGCCCCGAGCAGTACGCAGCTCCTCTGTGGCGCATCCCAGCTGACGACTGAGTTACAACCTTCTTCACGGGATCAAGCCCCGGCTGCGCTCCGCTCCGCCGGGCGCGCTTCCCGGCTCCGCTGCGGGCGACGCTCCTGCCTTCGGCCCGCTCCGCCCGCGCTGCGCCGACGCGCGCCCACATGTGGGTAGAGCCAGTGGCTATGAGGCGATCACCGCAGAGCGCGGCCCACGGTCAGGGCAATGCCTCCGGCGGGGGATCGGCCGGCACCGGGATGGAGGGGGCGCCATTCCCGGCTGCGGGTCCGTAGGGGTGTGTTGTGGGGAGCTCCCATCCCGTCCGCCGTCGACCCAGGCGAAGCCGAGCAGACGCGGCCCATGGCGTCCAGGTCGTTCGTGCAGTGGCGCGCTCCACCTGGACGCCATGAACCACGCCCGCTCCACGATGTGTGGGTCGACGGCGGACGGGATGGGAGCTGGGGAAGGTGGAGGGTTGAGCCAACGCCATCACGGCGCCGCTCAGGGAGTGAAGAACATAGAGATGTGCCGATAGGCCCGGACAGGCTTGTATGCCCACAGCAACAAGCGGCAGGCTCCACGGCCGACCCCGGCGGACCAGATCGGCGCCTTCGCTCCGCAGCGCGGTGACGAGCTTGGCGCCAGTGTCGTGATCACACCAGCCACGAAGAGATCATCTTACTCCTGACCAGCAGTTACGGGACACCGTCTAGGCCCCCGAACCTGTCACCCGTAACTGCAGGGCACCCCATCATGATCGGAACCACAGCTGCCGTGACTGTGTCGCCGGTACCCTAGGTGCGCACTTCGAGGCAACGTGATCGCGCCGTGGCGCGGAGGAGAATAACTGCAACATGGCACCGACCACCAAAGAAGGCCAGCGGGCAGAGCTGCACAAGACGATCTGGCGTATCGCGAACGACCTGCGCGGCAGTGTCGACGGCTGGGACTTCAAGAGCTACGTGCTTGGCATGCTCTTCTACCGCTTCATCTCCGAGAATCTGACGGCATACATCAACCGCGGCGAACATGAAGCTGGAGATGAGTCGTTCGACTACAAGGTGCTTCCCGACGCGCAGGCCGAGTTCGCTCGTGAGGAGGTCGTGGCAGAGAAGGGCTTCTACATTCTGCCGTCGGAACTGTTCGCCAACGTCCGCGAGCGTGCCGCGCGGGACGAGAACCTCAACGAAACGCTCGCTCGGGTCTTCAAGAACATCGAGGGCTCGGCGCTGGGAACCGACAGCGAGGACGCTCTAAAGGGGCTGTTTGACGATCTTGACGTCAACAGCAACAAGCTCGGAGGAACGGTCGCCAAGCGCAACCAGAAACTCGTGAAGCTGCTTGACGCCATCGGCGATCTGCCGCTGGGGCGGTTTGAGAACAACTCGATCGACCTGTTCGGCGATGCCTACGAATACCTGATGCAGATGTACGCGGCCAACGCGGGCAAGTCCGGTGGCGAGTACTACACGCCGCAGGAGGTCTCTGAACTGCTGGCGCGCATCACAGTCGTCGGCAAGAAGCAGGTTAACAAGGTCTACGACCCGGCGGTCGGGTCGGGCTCGCTGCTGCTGAAATTCGACAAGGTACTCGGCAAGAACAACGTTCGCCGGGGTTTCTACGGTCAGGAGATCAATCTGACCACGTACAACCTTGCCCGGATCAATATGTTCCTACACGACGTGAACTACTCCGACTTCAACCTCGCGCACGGCGACACCCTCATCGACCCGGCGCACTGGGACGATGAACCGTTCGAGGCGATCGTCTCCAACCCGCCCTACTCGATCAAGTGGGAAGGTGACGCGAACCCGCTACTGATCAACGATGAACGGTTTGCGCCGGCGGGCGTGCTGGCGCCGAAGTCGAAGGCCGACCTGGCCTTCACGATGCACATGCTCAGCTGGCTCGCCGTCAACGGCACGGCCGCAATCGTAGAGTTCCCTGGGGTGCTATACCGCGGGGGTGCGGAAAAAAAGATCCGGAAGTACCTGATCGACAACAACTACGTCGACGCGGTCATCCAGTTGCCTGCCGACCTGTTCTTCGGAACCACGATCGCCACGTGCATCCTCGTGCTGAAGAAGTCAAAAAAAACCAGCGATGTACTCTTTATCGACGCTTCAGCCGAGTACAAGCGTGTCGGAACCAAGAACATGCTGCTCAAGGAGCACCAGGCGAGGATCCTTAATGCATTCACCACGCGTGAGCCGGAAGATCACTTCGCCACGCTTGTCGGAATCGAGGACATCGCGACGAACGACTACAACATCGCTGTGTCCTCTTATGTAGAGTCAGAGGACATTCGCACGGAGGTCGACATCGTCAAGTTGAACGTCGAGATCGCCCGCATCGTGGCGCGGCAGGCGGAGCTGCGCACGTCGATCAACGCGATCGTTTCCGAGCTGGAAGCGGGGGGAAATGCGCCTGTCTAAACTCCTCTCCGATGCTCCAGCAGCGGCAACCATGCAAGTGGATGGTTTTCTCGATGGGCGCGCATTAAAGTGGGGCAAGCACAAGAGGATCAAAGTAGGGAAGGTCCTCCGCAATTTTCATTGCCGCACCTGTGACACTCAGCGAACCTTCGTGTCTGGAGATGAGCTGTCATGTTTGGGTCTCGGCGACAATCAAATCAGTATCGATGCCACACTGCAATGTATCGAATGCCAGTCATCCGTGGAGATATGGTTCCTCATCGGCAGCAATGGTGATATTTCTGGTGTCGCACCAGAAGTGCGTATCGAGCGCTACACAGAGAACCTTCGCGACCGCGCTGACCGGATTGACAGTCATCGTGGGCCGTTCTCGGATCTGGTCAAGCGAGCGCAGCTCGCGTATGAGAACCAACTTGGTGCCGGATCGATCGTCTACCTTCGCAAAATCTTCGAGCTCGTCACGTTCGGAGTGGCCGAGATTGCCGAGATCGAGACAAAGAAGAATAACGGGAATAATCAGCCCTTTGCTCTGGTGCTCCAGCAAGTGAATGAAGTTCGCAATATTATCCCGCGACGCTTCTCAAGTGATGGATATCAGCTATTTCGTGAGCTCAGCAATATTATCCATGGCGAGTCAAGCGAAGAAGAGGCGCTCCAGAAATACAAGCCCTGCCTCCAGTTGGTCCTAGGTGTCGTTGACGAAGTAAGTCGCGACAACGAATACGCGCGAGCGATCGAAGAGTTGGGCTGGAACGTCGAGAATATTAGTGAGATCACAGGAGGGGGCGTCGCGTGAGTCGTATCGATGAAATGCTTCAGGAGCTGTGCCCGGACGGGGTCGCCACGATGGCTCTTGGGGGGCTGCTCGACTACGAGCAGCCAGGAAAGTACCTGGTCTCCTCGACTGACTATCACAATGACCACGAGACGCCGGTACTGACGGCAGGTCAGACGTTCATTCTTGGATACACAAACGAAGTGGACGGCATCTATCCAGCTTCCACTGAGCATCCGGTTCTGATCTTTGACGACTTCACGACAGCGTTCCGGTGGGTTGACTTCCCATTTAAAGCGAAGTCGTCGGCGATGAAGATGCTGACCACTAAATCCAATGCTCCCGCACTCCTTCGCTATGTCTACTTTGCGATGCAGTGCATTAGATACGAGCCTCAAGACCACGCCCGGCACTGGATTGGGAAGTACTCCCATTTCCATATCCCCGTGCCGCCTCTCGAGGTTCAGCGGGAGATCGTGAGAGTGCTGGATCATTTCAGTCAGCTGGAGGTTGAACTGGAGGCGGAGCTGGAGGCGCGCCACCGCCAGTATCAGTACTACCGAGACAAGCTGGTGAGCGAGGCTATCGGGGCGGAGTATCTTCGCCTCGGTGACGTTGGTTCCTTTGTACGTGGACGTCGTTTCACCAAGGACGATGTGGTCGATTCTGGAATTCCAAGTATTCACTACGGTGAGATTTATACCGAATACGGAACCTTCACTAACGAGGCCGTTAGGCAGGTCCGTGTAGAGCTTCGCGATCAACTCCGGTATGCGCAACCTGGGAGCGTAGTATTCGCCGGTGTTGGCGAGACGGTTGCAGACGTGGGTAAAGCTGTTGCATGGCTAGGAAACGAGCCAGTGGCGACGCACGACGATACATTTGTTTTCACCTCCCCACTGAACCCTAAGTATGTTGCTTATGCGGTGCAGACAAAGGAGTTTCATCGCCAGAAGGAACGCCATGTGTCGCGGGCCAAGGTGAAGAGACTCTCAGCGGCTGGGCTCGCCGATATCAAGATCCCAGTCCCGAATCTGACTGTTCAGGAGAGGATCGTCGAGACGCTCGGCAATTTTGATGCTCTCGTCAATGACAGCAATTTCGGGCTACCCGCTGAGATCTCATTGCGCCGCAAGCAGTATGAGCACTACCGCGATCGGCTGTTGACGTTCAAGGAGGCCGCGGCATGAGGGAAGCGCAGGCACGCAGGTACGATCCGGTCGCCGTCTCGGCTGAAAGTACCGTCGTTGCTGAGTACGTCCCCGATGCCTCTGGAGCCGCGGCATACCAATCGGAGGCGGCACTTGAACGGGAGATGATCCGCCTGCTGGAATCGCAGGCATATGAGTACCTCCCAATCACATCGGAGGTGCAGCTTGTCGCTAACCTGCGGGTCCAGCTTGAGGCGCTGAACCACGTGTCGTTCTCGGATTCCGAGTGGGAGTCGTTCTTCTCTACTAGGATTGCCGGACAGAACGAGGGCATAGTCGAGAAAACGGTGCGGGTCCAGGAAGACCACGTTCAGATTCTCAAGCGTGACGATGGTTCGACGAAAAACATCAATCTCATCGACAAGAAGAACGTCCACAACAATCGTCTGCAGGTCATCAACCAATACGAGGTTGACCGAGGCGAGGGCGGTACGAGCTTCGCGAACCGGTACGACGTGACGGTGCTAGTCAACGGTCTACCGATGGTGCATATCGAGCTCAAGCGCCGTGGGGTGGACATCCGTGAGGCGTTCAACCAGATCAACCGGTACCAGCGCGATAGCTTCTGGGCAGGCTCTGGGTTGTTCGAGTATGTGCAGTTGTTCGTGATCAGCAACGGCACGCTGACGAAGTACTATTCCAACAGCACCCGCTCGAAGCACCTCAAGGACAACCAGAAGGCTGCCGGCGCGGGTAAGGGCAAGAAGTCAAGCAACTCGTTCGAGTTCACGTCGTGGTGGGCGGACGCGCAGAACAAGCCGATCGCGGAGCTGACCGCGTTCGTCAAGACGTTTTTCGCCAAGCACTCACTGTTGAACGTGCTGACGAAGTACTGCGTGCTGACAGCCGACCGTGACCTGCTGGTGATGCGGCCGTACCAGATCGTGGCGACGGAGCGGATCTTGCGGAAGATCGAGTGCTCGACGAACCGCAGGACGCTTGGCACCGTCGAGGCGGGCGGGTACGTCTGGCATACGACCGGGTCGGGCAAGACGCTGACGTCGTTCAAGGCTGCGCAGCTGGCATCGAAGCTACCCGATGTCGCGAAGGTGTTGTTCGTCGTCGACCGCAAGGACCTCGACTACCAGACGATGCGCGAGTACGACCGCTTCGAGAAAGGCGCCGCCAACTCGAACGCGTCCACGGCGATCTTGAAGAAGCAGCTGGAGGATCCGAACGCAAGCATCATCATCACGACGATCCAGAAGCTGTCGACGTTCATCAAGGCGAACCGAGGACACGAGGTGTTCTCGGGTCACTCTGTGATCATCTTCGACGAGTGTCACCGGTCGCAGTTCGGCGACATGCACACCGACATCACGCGAGCCTTCAAGCGGTACAACCTGTTCGGATTCACCGGTACCCCGATCTTCCCGGTCAACTCCTCGAGCGGCGGTAACCCGCTGCTGAAGACCACTGAGCAGGCTTTCGGCGACAAGCTGCACACGTACACGATCATAGACGCGATCACGGACAGGAATGTCCTGCCGTTCCGAATCGACTACATCAATACGGTCAAGGTCGGCAACCCAGACGATAAGCAGGTCTCGGCGATCGATCGGGAGCGCGCCCTGTTGGATGTGCGCCGACTCCGCGAGATCACGACGTACATCCTGGCCCACTTCGATCAAAAGACGAAGCGGCAGACGAGCTATGAGCACGCGGTTGTCGCCAATGTTGTGGAATCGACCCGGACGAGGCGTCAGGTAGAGGCGCTTCGTGAGAAGAAGCGAGTCCGCGGCTTCAACGCCCTGCTCGCCACCGCCTCAATCGAGGCAGCGCAGCGCTATTACTTGCAGTTCAAGCATCAGCAGGAGGCGCTCACCCCGGATCAGCGGTTGAAGGTGGGCATCATCTTCTCCTACGGCGCGAACGAGGCCACCGATGACGGGATTCTTGACGACGAGGCGTTCGACACCGACGCCCTGAGCGGAGACGCGCGCACGTTCCTGGAAGATGCGATCCGGGACTACAACGCGATGTTCGGCACCAGCTACGACACCAGCGCCGACAAGTTCCAGAACTATTACAGGGACCTGTCGCAGCGAATGAAGAACCGCGAGATCGACTTGGTCATCGTGGTGAACATGTTCCTCACCGGCTTCGACGCGACCACGCTGAACACGCTGTTCGTCGACAAGAACCTAAAGATGCATGGTTTGATCCAGGCATACTCGCGCACCAATCGGATCCTCAATTCAGTCAAACGCCACGGGAATATCGTCGTCTTCCGTGACCTTGAACAGGAGACGAACGCGGCGCTCGAGCTGTTCGGGAACAAGGACGCCAAGGGCATTGTCATCGTGCCGTCCTACAGCGAGTACTACAGCGAGTACGTGGAGAAGGTCACCGAGCTGCTACAGACCTTCCCGCTTGGCGCCCCTATCATCGGGGAGCAGGCCCAGAAGGCGTTCATCAACCTTTTCGGTGCCGTACTGCGGCTGCACAACATTCTGACCGAGTTTGACGACTTCGCCGGCCAGGACCTGTTGTCAGAACGCCAGCACCAGGACTACCGCAGTGTCTACCTCAACTTGTACGCCGAGTTCCGTGCAGAGACCGCCACGGAGAAGGAGCGCATAAACGAGGACGTCGTATTCGAGATCGAACTGGTCAAGCAGGTCGAGATCAACGTCGACTACATTTTGATGCTCGTTGAGAAGATGCGGGCCGAGCGCGGGGACGGTGAGGACAAGGAGATTCGCGCCCAGATCTCGCGCGCGGTCGACGCTAGCCCGAGCCTGCGGAGCAAGCGCGACCTGGTTGAAGAGTTCGTGAACTCGCTGTCTGTACACGGCCCTGTCGATGAACAGTGGCAGGCGTACGTGGAGGCGAAGCGAGATGCCGAACTCGCGGCGATCATCGAAGAGCAAAAACTCAAGCCCGAGCAGACCCGGGCGTTCATCACGGCCGCGTTCCGGGACGGGCAGATCCGTACGACTGGTACGGAGATTACGAAGATCCTTCGCCCCGTCTCTCGTTTCAGTCGCGATGGCGGCCACAGCGACAAGAAGAAGCGCGTGATCGAAACATTGACACGGTTCTTCGAGCGGTTCTTTGGGCTGGGTGCTGGAGGAAACGACTACCAGTAACGGTTCTTTCGTCTTCGTCGAGCAGGGGCAGAAGAGCCGCGACAAGTTCATGTCCTCTGGCCAGAACGTCGCGATCAAGGGGCAAACCGTTGGCTTCTACCTCTTCAGGCGCACCCAACACATGACAGCTGCTCGTCAAACTCGTCCGCATCCAGAGATCGTGGACTATCTGTGGACGAGTTCCGACCCACCGCGCTGCGTGGTAGCGCTGACCTGTGCATACGCCAGAGACCGGAGCGGCCTCCGGAGCCGTGTGCGCAGGTTCGAATCCTGCCGGGGGCACTCGCCTAGGATCAGCAGAAATCAAGCGCTGACCAGGGCGGATGCCGAGCGAAGAGGGTGGGAGTCAGTCTCACTGACTCCCGCCCTCTCTCGTTGTCTCTCGCTGTTCGCGACACACCTCCGACACACTCAGATGACGACCCAAGCCGAGCAGGCCGGCCCCCAGACCCATATCTGGACCCCCGACGTCCGACACGTCTCGCGAGGCGAGGGAGCGGCGCGTGGGAGCCAGGAGCAGGCTGGATGGTGGAGGTGGGTTGCCGTGGCGCACAACGAAGCCATCTCGCCCGTCGAGGACGCTGCAGTACTGGAAGCCCTGTTCGACCAGTCCCCTACAGGCCTGCTGATCTTGGACACGGAGCTGCGAGTCCTGCGGATCAACCTCACCCGGCCGGTTCTGCACGAAGCGCCCCCTGAACAGATCGTGGGCCGACACTTCACGGACGTGTATGACCTTTCCGCGCCCGGTGAGGTGGAGGCGATGCTGGACGGCGTGCTGGCGAGCGGCGCGCCCGCGCGGGGGCGACTGGTGGGGGTGCGTCCGAAGAGCGCGCCGGGGCCGGAGTACCTGTTCTCCGTCTCGGTATCTCGCCTGGAGGGCCCGCAGGGGAGGATCTTGGGAGTGCTGGTGGAGATGCTCGATGTCACCGAACGCGAAAAGGCACGCGCCCGCCTGCGCGTCCTGGGCTCGGTGCGCGAGCAGGTGGGACGGACCCTCGACGTGGTGGCCACCTGCGAGGAACTGGTGCAGGCCGTGGTGCCGGACCTCGCCGACATCGCCGTGGTGGAAGTGGTGGACGCCGTCGTACGCGGCGAGGACCCTCCGCTGAGCCCTCTGGGACGGGAGGTGCCGCTGCGCCGTGCCGCCTTCGGCCACAGCGGCGGCAAGGAGCAGATTCAGGCACATCCGGTGGGTGACGTGCGCGCTCTGCCGTTCCCGACGCCTCACGCCCAGACGCTCGCCGACCTCAAGCCCCGCCTCGTCGCCCTGGGACCCGACACGCCCTGGCTGGCAGCCGTCCCGCCGCGCGTCGCCGAGGCGATCCGCGCATCCGGTGCCCACAGCCTGATCACTGCACCCCTGACGCTGCGTGGAACCGTGCTCGGCCTGCTGAGCCTCTACCGCGCCAACCAGACGGACGTCTACGACGAGGACGATGTCACCCTCGCCCTCGCAGCGGCCGCTCACACCGCGCTGTGCATCGACAACGCCCGCCGCTACACCCGCGAACACACCATCGCCTCGACAGTCCAGCGCCATCAGTTGCCTCCCCGCCCGGCGTCGCAGACCACCGTGGAAACCGCGCACCTGCACGTGCCGTCCGAGGTGGGCGGAGGCGGTGGGTTCGACACCTTCGCCCTGTCCGGCGCCCGCACCGCACTGGTGGTCGGCGAAGTCGCCGGCCAGGGCATCCACGCGGCCATCGCCCTGGGACAGCTACGGACCGCCTTCCACTCCCTGGCCGCACTCGACCTGGAGCCCGACGAGCTCCTCGCACGCCTCAACGACACCGCCATACGCCTGGCCCAGGAACGCGCAGCTCTGCCGCCCGGCGACCCCATGCACCGAGAGCCGCTCACGGGAAGCTGCGTCTACGCGATCTACGACCCGCTCGCCCGGACCTGCACCATCGCCCTGGCCGGCCACCCCCCACCCGTCATCGCCCATCCCGACGGGAGGACCGAGATCCCCCACCTGCCCGCCGGACCCCCTCTCGGCAGTGCCGAAGGACCCCCCTTCGCCGCCACCACGATCTCCGTCGCCGACGGCAGCGTCCTCGCCTTCTACACCGCACCCCTCCTGCACACCTCCCCGTCCCCGGACACCCTCCAACGGGTGCTGGCCCACCCCGACCGGCCACTGCAGGATCTATGCGACGACGTGCTCTACCGGCTACGGAACGACACCCGCCACGACGACGTCATCCTCCTCCTCGCCCGCACCCACACACTCCCCGCCGACCAGATCGCCACATGGCATCTCGACCAACACCCCAAAGCCGTCGCCACGGCGCGTACCCACGCCCAACAACAGCTCACCCTGTGGGAAGTGGACGAGGAAACCTCCTACACCACCGAAATGATCGTCAGCGAACTGGTCACCAACGCCGTCCGCTACGGCACCCCGCCTCTGCGGCTGCAGCTCATCAAGGACCGCACACTCACCTGCGAGGTCCACGACGGCAATCCCGTCGCGCCGCGGTTGCGCCACGCCAAGACCATCGACGAAGGCGGGCGCGGCCTGTTCATCGTCGCCCAACTCGCACAGCACTGGGGCGTCCGCTACTCCCTCGGCGGCAAGACCGTCTGGGCCGAGCAGACTCTCTGACCCAATCGACCAGCGCGTCAGGCAGGTCGAATGCGGCAGGACAGAAAACCAACGAGGCTCCTGCGCCGGTGGGTTGAAACTTCGAACACCTCCCTCAACGGCACGGAAGCCGTGCCTGCTGCGTGCCCGTTCCTGCGGGACTCAGCGGGGGCTCACGGGGAACGATGGCACCGAGTGCGTCGGCCCAGGTCAGGGACTCCGCAGGTCAGCAGCCATCCGCATCCGGCGTCTTCCAAACTGGTGCTGGGCCGCACGCGAGGTGTCGCGTCCAATGGGTGTGATGAGTACGGCAGTTGACCAGTCTCGTGCTCAGTCGTCGGCAAGGTCTGACCGAGCACGCGGAAGTGGCGGGCGGGGTTCATAGGCGCATGACGACCAGGGCGGTGTCGTCGGTGGCGTCGCCGGGTGGGAGTAGGTCGGTGAGCATGGCGTCGGCGAGGGTTTCGGGGTCGTCCGTCTGGTGGCGGGCCAGGGAGTCGGCGAGCCGGGCGAGGCCGGTGTCGATGTCTTCGCGGCGGCGTTCGATCAGGCCGTCGGTGTAGAGCGCGAGGACGGCGTCCTCGCGGAAGGCCGCGGCGGCCTGGATCCGGGGGGCGTGTTGAGGACGGGCGCCCAGTGGGGGGTCGGTGGCCTGGTCCAGGAACTCGACGGTCCCGTCCCTCTGTAGGAGCGCGGGTGGGGGGTGGCCGGCGCTGCTGTAGGTGATGGTGTGGGTGTCCCAGTCGATGAAGGTCGTGGCCACGGTGGTGTTCTCGGCGCCGTCGATGGTGCGGGCGTACAGTCCGAGGGTTTCCAGGGCGCGGGCGGGGCCTTCGGCGACGGGGGAGGCGGCGCTGAGGGCGCTGCGCAGTTGTCCCATGACGCCGGCCGCGGACAGGCCATGGCCGACAACGTCGCCGACGGCGACGGCGATGCGGTCGCCGGGCAGGTCGACCAGGTCGTACCAGTCTCCGGCCACATTCAGCGCTTCGGCGGCGGGCCGGTAGCGAACGGCCGCCGGGTGGCGGCCGACCGGGCGGAGAGCGGGCAACATGGCTTCCTGCAAGGTCAGCGCGACTTCACGGGCACGGATGAGTTCGGTGACGTCCTCCACCCGGTGCAGCAGCAGCGCCACCCGCCCGTCCGGGCCGAAGACGGGGATGGTGGTCAGGTTCCAATACCGTTCGTGTCGTACCCCAGGCTGACCGGGGTCCTCCAAGTCGAAGCGCTGCAGCGCTAGGGTGTCGCGCTCACCGGTGTCCGCCACCCGGCGTAGTGACGCCAAGACCTTGAGCAGGAAGGGCCGGTCGTTCGCGGAGCGGTCCTCGAGCAGGAAGCTACCGACCAGTTGCTCGCGGGTGCGGCCCACGATGCGCATGAGCTCCGGGTTGACGTCCACGAAGATCAGCTGCGGGGTCAGCAACGCCACCGCCCCGGGGAGGGCTCGGAACACCGCTGCGTAGTCGACCTCCGGTTCCGTCATGCCTTTCCCGCCTTGCCGCCGCTGCCGGTGTCTCCTTTCACGATAGGAGTGGCATGGTTTTTCCTCTTGCTTCAAGCGGATGTATCGCTGGGATCCGGAGGCCATCAGGCCTGCGGGCGCTGGTCAGCCGAACCCTAGAATCGAACGCGCGAACGACGCCTCGCCGTCTCGCCTGAAGCTGCTGCACTTCGCGTGTCCGGGTGTCCGGTCTGGAGCGCTGCAACACACATGGCGCGGTGTTACAGCCCTCTTGCCGCTCGCCCGGCGGGGCCTTCGGTGGTCCGGGCGGAATGCTCTCCTCCGGCAAATGCGCGGCAAAGCTGAGCTCCAGAGGGCCCTGCGCGCGACAAACGCGCAGGTCGGGCGCCTATATCATCGAGAGCGCCCACCTCTCTTCTAAAGCGCCTGGTCGCTCGGTGCGTGCCAGAACCGTGCACATGGAGCGGCCAACCACGGTCGATAGCGGTCGGCGTCAGCCGAGATGCGCCGGTGAGCTGCGAACTCTCCTGAGCTGGCTCCCGGGGCAGCACCTCAACCGCACCACGCCATTCACATGTTCGTCCATGAGGGCGGCGGGCCCAGCCAAGCTCGGGCCGCGCCGACCACCCGATTCGGGCTACTCCCCGGCCTAGTCCGCCACCGGGGGGGCACCCGCTGCAACCGTTGGTCCGCCGTGGCGCTGGCCCCGCGGACCCGACCTCCGAGTGAGCAGCGAGTGAGGGACGTGTGCGGAAGGAGCGCCATGGACGTTCGCCCAGTTCAGAGGCACATTTCCGTACTCCTAGCGCCTGCCCTCCGGAGCCGTGTGCGCAGGTTCGAATCCTGCCGGGGGCACTCGCCAGTCAGCCAGCAAGAATCAAGCTCTGACCAGGGCGAATGCCGACATGCGAGAGCGGGATCCAGTCTCACTGGGTCCCGCTCTTTCTCGTTGCCTCTCAGCGTTCGCGACACACCTCCGACACACCCTCCGGGCTGGCGTTCGCTGGACGCGGGGCAGCTCAGGGGACGCCGTAACGGCCGACGGGAGTCGAAACTGACCGTCCGCTTGGAGCGTCGGCATCGTGAGTGGAAGAGCGGCGGAGGCGATACCCGCTCCTGGGCCAGGCGTCAGCGCCTGTGCACGACCAGGGCGGCCAGGTCGTCGGCGCAGGTGCCGACGACGTAGGCACGGAGATCCTGCCGGAGGTGCTCGAGGAAATCGGGCAACGGGGCGAAGCTCCATCGACAGACGCGCTGGGCCAGGGGGTAGAAGCTGCCGTCGGCGTCGCGGGCCTCACTCACACCGTCGGTGTAGAGCAGCAGACGGTCGCCGGTGTGGAAGGGGATGGTGTCGACCCGATAGTCGGCGTCAAGGAGGTCGGCCATGTTGACGGGCGGAGACGGCGCGCTGGGTACCACCTCGCGTACCTCGCCGCCCTGCAGCAGCAGCGGCGGGGGGTGCCCGCAATTGAGCACACGGGCGATGGGTTCCCCGGCGGGGATTTCCACGAGCACGATGGTGGCGAAGCGCTCCAGCGTGTCGGGGAGGTTCCGGCAGTACCAGGACATGCTCGTGTCCAGTTGCTCCGCCAGGGACGGCAGGTCAGGCGCACCGGGTGCGAGCACCCGGAACGCGCTGAGGATGACCGAGGCGGCGTCGACAGCCGGGAGCCCCTTGCCGCGGATGTCGCCGATGATCAGCCGTACCCCGTGCGAGGTCTGCGTCGCCTCGTAGAAGTCGCCCCCGATGCAGGCCTGCGCTGCGGCCGCCTGATAGAGCACGTCGAGATCGATGTGCTCTATCTGCTGGGGAAGCGGACGCAACAGCGCCCGCTGCGCGATCTCCGCCACCGTGCGGACCTCAGCCAGGGTGCGTTCGTGTCGCTGCCGCATCCGGCTGACATAGGCGGCCGCCAGGGCAATGGCCGCGATCGCAATCAATGAGAAGTTGCTCGCTGTCTGGCCTATGTCGTGCTGGGCGTCGGCGACCCCGAGGCTCGCTAGCACGGCCAGCAGTCCGATGACCAGCGTGCCGGCCACGGGGAACATCGCGGCGGCCAGTGCCGGCGCCGCGTCGAGCAATCGGGAGAACTGCAACTGGGGCGTGAGCAGGGCTGTCGCCGAGACCAGCGCAATGACCAGCAGGGGAGCTAGGAGCATCAGCGAGAACGGTCGGCCCACTCCCCGTAGCGGCTGTACCGCCGAAAGCAGGCCACCGGGTGCACCTGGTGTCATCATCCCTTATCCACCACCTTCTCTCCGAGCCATTCGAGTCGTTGTTCCGCTGTCCTGGCTGATAGGCGATGGTAGGGACCGTGGCCCGGCCCGCGCTGTCCGTATTACGCTGGCCAATGTCCCATTTCCGCTAATTGTCCCGCTCCGCCGATCAGGGGGGTGTCCCAAGCGGCTAGATATTCCCGGTGGCACGGGACAGGGAGTTGCAAGGTTGGCCATGCGACAAGGTCCGTCTGCGACGTTCGCCCAGGGGATTCCCAGGAGCCCATACGGCCGTTTTGTTGCGAGAACCCATGACCTCGATGAAGCGCGCAACATCAGCGCCCGAACCTATTACCCACACCAACTGATCGCCCTCGACCGATCGGCTGTGGACTACACACTGGAGGAAATCCAGCTAGGACCGCTCACTCTCGGTCGCTTGCACTACGGCACAGAGATCCGCATCGACTGCGCCAGCCTGGACACCGCATATCAGGTCAATGCGGCGCAGTCCGGTGCGGTGGATGCGGTGTGCGGTGGTCAAGAAGCAGTGATCACACCGGCCACCGCCGCGGTCTGCAACCCGATAGGGTCCACCCAGCTGCGCCGCTGGAGCGCGGATGCCACCCTGCTGGGATTGAAGATCGACCGAGCGTTCCTCGAACGCCAGGCGCGAGCACTGATCGGCGCCGAACTACGCGCACCGGTGTCCTTCCGGATGGACGTGAACCTCAGCGACCCTCACCACGCGATCTGGCTGCAGCTACTCCGCGTACTGGAAGCACTACTGAACGATCCGGAAGGCAACGTCCTCGACGTGCTCGGAGAACGGCTGCCCGAGGCGGTGGTGAGCACCATGCTGCTGACCTTGCCGAACAACTACTCGGAGTCCCTGAACAGGGCACAGGACCGTTGGGCACCGACCGCGGTCAGGCGGGTTGTACAGGCGATCGAAGAACAACCCGAGCACCCTTGGACGGCGGAGCAGCTCGCCGAGGTCGCAAGAACCAGCGTGCGGTCCTTGCAGGCGTCGTTCAGGCGCACCCACGATCGCACCCTGTTCACGTACCTGCGCGAGGTGCGACTGGACCGGATACACGCCGAGCTACGTCGCGGGCACTGCCAAGTCAGCGAGATCGCCGCAGAGTATGGCTTCTACAATCTGGGCCGGTTTTCCGGCTACTACCACGCGCGCTTCGGCGTGCATCCCAGCACAACGCTGCATGAGTCCCGTTCGGGTGGTCAGTAATGGGTTCGTCAGTCGTCAGTTGCACTAGAGCTCTCACGTGCCTACGGGGGTCGATGCCAGGCTCGACTGCGGACCGCTTTCCGGGATGCATCAAGTTTCCAGTGCGCCGATCTTCGATACTTCACCACTAACGGAGCGCCGTTTTCGTCAATTTCAATCAGTCGACCAAGCTAGGGTGCTTGCGTATCGTCGTGTCACGGGCGATCCCCTTCACAGCTTCCAGATCTTCCGGAGGTTCTGTCGCCGCCGCCAGATCGAGGCCTATCAAGGTCTCTGTGGTGAAGATGAACTTTGCGAAGGCTCTCCCTTCTCGATAGAACGCGTAATGCCCCAAGAGCTTTGGAGGAGGGCATTGTTCACGGCTCTTGGACGTTGAGAGGGCGGTCCAGAGTCTCTGGGCCGCCCTCTCAACGATCGCGTGTTGGCCGCTACAGGGCGTCGGCCTCCTCCTCAAGCGACTTGGCAATCTTCACGTTGGCAGCCTCCTCGTGACCGTCGACGTAGCCGTGGTATCGGCGGTGGATTACCTCTGGGGAATTGCCTACGCGGCGAGCCACCTCAGCTATGGGCACTCCGGCGTTTAGCCATCGCGTGATGCAGGTGTGCCGAAGGTCGTATGGGCGCCCGGCCAATGGCGAATTCGCCCGTTCCGGGGGCAGCGCGTACTTCCGCGCCTCCTCCCACACCCGCCAGTAGGTGGAGGAGCCGACCACTCCCCCGCGCTCGTTGCCGAACACGCGACCTTCCTTAGCTGTCCCGAACTCCTTCAGGTGCGCCCGGAGGATGACGACCAGGACAGGCGGGATGGGCACTGGCCGGTCGCTGGCTGCCCCACGCGCCTTCAGGCCCCGGCGGTCGTGCCGTTCCCCGGTGTCGGTCCATTGCTTGCCGGAGACCGGTCGCGTCTCCCGCAGCGTCAGCGTGCCCCACCCTGTCTCCGGCAGGTGGCAGTCCGACAGTCGCAGCCCGACCGCCTCTGCGGGACGGAGCCCGGCATAGTAGAGGGCCGCGTAGAAAGCCACGAGCCTGCGCCCACGGCAGCGATCCCACGAGCCGACGTAGGAAACCGCGGTTAGCAACTGCCGGGCCTGCACGGCGTTCACGAGGACACGGCGGTCCACCACGTCGCTGGAACCGACATGCTTCCGGCGGGCGCGCTGAAGCGGGTTTTCAGGGAGCTCCCCCACGACCACGGCGTGTTCAAGGGCTGTGTTCAGGGCGCGGCGGCGCCGCTTGTACGTGTCGCCCGCAGCTGGGGAGCCGTCCAGCTTGTACCCGAGGCGATACAGCACATCCTCGAACACCTCGGGGTCGGCCAGATCACCCAACGGCCGGTCGGTCGTCGTGACCCAGTCGTACGCGGCCTTGAGTTCGGCCGTCGGGTCCTCCCCGGAGTTCGCGGGCACGATCCCCCACCGGAAAGCCAGCCGAAGGGTCTCGTCGTCGGGAGCGCCGTCCCCACGCTTGACCATGGCGAGCGTCACTGCCGCAAGGCCGTCCGCCATGCCCTCACGGGTCTTGGCCGCAGCCGTACGCCACCGCCCGGCCACGTACTTCCGGCAGAACTCGAACCACCTCAACGGCGGTTCGGCGTCCGCTGCTTCGACGGCTTCGGCCGCCGCGCGCACCTCGGACTCAGGCAGCCCCGATTCGATCTCGAACGCCTCGCCGCGCCGGCTCATGGCCTGCCACAGCTCGGACCGGCGGCTCTCTGCGAGGGCGGACGTGGTGAAGGTGTCGCCGTGCACCTTCCCTGCGACCACCCACCGGAGGCGCCACGGGCGGGATTTGCGGCCGGTCTTGGACACCTTCCACAGCTTGACGTCGAAGGAGTAGCCCGGCCGGGCGGACCCGCGAGGGCGCCCGGCCGGGGTGTTGTTCTCGGTGCTCACGCAGCGTCCTCCCGCTCCGCGAGCCAGCGCTCGTACTCTGACCGCCGGATCCGCACGTCGCCGTTCGGGAGCTTGATTGAGCGGGGTCCCTTCCCGAGTTGGCGCCACCGGTAGAAGGGCGACGGGGCGACCTTCAGATCAGCGATGACCTCTTTGACGGTCATCTTTTCGTCCCGCGTACGGGCGCTCATTCCGCCATCCCTTCGGCTTCGTCCGCACCGGACAGGCCGGACAGCTCCAGTTCCGACTGTCCGGGGTGTTCGTGCTGGTCAGCCTGGGTAACCGGACAGCCGAACAGTGCGGACACCTCTTGGCCGCCCTCTATCCGGGTCTCGGTGTCCGGGTAGTACCGGCCGCCGGCGTCCTTGCTCAGCTGTCCGGCGTCAGCCATGCGGCTGCACGTCCGGCGGATCGTGTCGATGTCGACGTGCGGCAGCTCGCCCGCCATGTCCTTCGGCTTGGCGCCGGGGTGGGAGCGGACGTAGCGCAGGATCGTGGCGCGGGTGTCGCTGACGGTGTGGTCGGAGACCGGGCCGTCGAGCAGGTGCCAGGCGCCGGAGGCGGGTTGGAAGCTGAGGGCGTACTCGGCTTCGTCCACGTCGCGGCCGGTGACGTGCAGGATGCCGTCGGCCTGTCCGCGGGCCCGCTTCAGTACGAGCGTGGCGTCTGCGGCTCCGGCGATGCCGTTGGTGCCGGAGACTTCGGTGAGGAAGTCGCCGGAGCCTGCCTTGCGGACGTGGTGCACGAGGACGACGGCCACGCCGTAGTGGTCGGCGAGCCGCTTGGCGTAGCCGACGGAGACATAGTCAGCGTCGTACGCCGACACTCCGGCCGGAGCCTGTCCGCGCATCTTGGCGAACACGTCGATGACGACCATGCGCGCATCCGGGCTGCGCTCCAACCACTGGGCAATGGCCTCGGTGCCGCCCTGGGGGAAGGGCGGGCACTCAGTGACCAGGATCAGCCCCGCAGGCGCAGGCTGACCCCCAAGGAGCTTGCCCATACGGGTCTGGAGACGGCGCGGGGTGTCCTCCAGTGCGAGGTAGAGCACGGGACCGCCCTGGACGGGCACGGAGTCGAACGCGGTGCCGCCGGCCGCGACCGATAGCCCAAGTCCGAGGGAGAGCCAGGACTTGCCGACCTTGGGCGGTCCGGCGAGCACGCTGACGCCTTCGGCGAGGATGCCGGGAACGGCCCATTTCGGCTCGGGGAAGTGGGCGGCCATGAGCTGATCGGCCGTCCATGCGGTCCGTGGGCGCTCCCGCTTCGGCGGCGACGTGGGGATCGTCTCGGGGGCGCTGGGCACGGAGTACAGGTGCAGGGGCGGGATGGGGTTGGCGTTCATGCGGCGACCGTCCGGGGGCGGCGTGCTCCGGCCCTGAGCCCGGAGGCGATGGTGCGGCGTGCCTCGCGCTCGCCCTGGGCGACTTGGAGCGCGGCCGTGAGGAGCCAGCCGGTGACCTCGGCTTCGCTCAACTCGCCTCCGGCGACGAGTTGTCCGAGGGCGACCGCGGCGACGTAGAGCGCGTTGTTGTGCTCGTGCGGGCCGGAGCCGGTGATCCGCTGCACTTCGCCGCTGACAGCGGAGCGGAGGAAGGCGGTACGCCGGCCGCGTCCGGTGAGGGCGACCGTGATGGGGGTCTGCGGGGCCAGCGGGGCCGGGCGCAGGAGTTCGGCGAGCCAGCCCGGCAGGGGCGCCACGGGGGCGTTGCGGATGGCCTCGTACGGGTGGCCGTCGAAGGTGCTACCCGCGCCGACCACGAGTCCGCCCCACGCGCGGGTGTCGACCTTCCAGCCCAGTCCGCGGGCGCTGTCCCCGGCAGTGTTGCGCAGGGGCTCACCCTCAGGCGCAAGGAAGTACAGGTGAGTGCCGCCGCTCCACGTGCGGACCGTATGCGTGTGGCCGGGGAAGGGCTGGCCGTGGCGCTCGCAGAGCACAGCAAGCACGTCGGCGCCGTCGGTGATGCCGTGCTCGGCCCACGCGGCCGGCGGGGTGTCGCCCGGGTGCTTGGGCTTGTCCAGGTCGATGACGATCAGGCCGGAAGGGCCAGTGGCGATGCCGACGTTGAAGGCGGCGACGGACCACGCGCGGGTGATGCGGTCCGGGTCGGTGGTGGCGCGGGTCTCCCAGTCGGAGACGGCCGGGCGCTTGTCGCCGGGGACGAGGGGGAAAACGCGCCAGTCACGCGACGCTGCGCTGAGCGCGGCGGTGAGTTGGGCAGAGCCGTTTGGGTGCGGCATGCCGGGGGTTCTCCTGTTCTGTCTGCGGATGGGCAGGGAGAACCGCGGCGGCGGGCGACCTTGCTGGGGAGTCCCGCCGCCGCGGCGTTGCTACTGGTTCTTGGCCCAGTGGGCGTACTGCTGCCGGACGTAGTGGCGCGGGTCGCAGATGACGGCCGTGTCGTCCAGCTCCATCAGCCGCTGCCCGGCTCGGGAGGCGAGGTCGGCCGCGTCGCTGGTGACGCTGTCGGCTTCATCGCTCAGCGCGATCCGGTCCAACAGCGCGGCCTTACGGAGCCAGAACTCCCGGTTCAGCCCGCCGTAGAACGGCCTGTCGGCCGCCGTCCGGGCGGTCCATCCGATCTCGCTGACGATGCTTAGGGCGAGCGTGTACGCCTCTTCCGGCGTGGGCCAAGCCTCCGGCTCGGGGCGGTGGTCGGCTGTGACGTACAGGCGCCGACGCTTTCCGTCGCGGCTGGGGTACTGGCGTGCCGAGCCGGTGTCGAACGCAGCGGCCAGGGCGCGGCTGATGCGATCGATGTCCGCCGGGTCGCAGATGACGCGGATATCGAACATGGCTCAGTGCTCCTTGTCGGTGTCGATGGCGGGGAGTGCAGGCAGACCTGCGGATTGCAGGGCCGTGGGGTCGAAGCCGGGCAGGGCGGCGCGGGTGACGAGGGCCTGGGCGAGCTGTTCGGCGTAGGCGGCGCCGGACCGGGCCACCTCGATCTGGGCCCCGGCGCGCAGGGCTTCGACGCGCTCGATGTGGGCGTGTTCCTCGCGTCGCGCGCTGGTCTGCCGCTCGTACGCCACGCGGTCGCGTCGGTCGGTGCGCCAGTACCGCGCGGCGAGCCCGTAGGCGACGGCGGTGGCCAGCACCCACAGCAGCAGCGGCAGGGACAGTCCATCGGCGTATCCGGCGACCCCGGCGAGGGCGAGCCCTCCAGAGGCGGCGAACGCGGTCCCGGCGATGACGCTGTCTCCGGCGCGGCCGAGGCTCGCGCACACTCCGGCCGCGGCAGCGGCGAGGGACAGCGCGGCCAATCAGCGGCAGGACGCAGCCGACGCTGAGGTCCTGAAGGTGTACCCGCACCGCTCCTACGTTCCCCCGGAACTCTGGTTGCAGCTCTTCGGCCGGGCGGAGCAGGAGATCGGCGTACTCGTCCACGCGGGCGTGTTCCTAGCGGAGAACCCACGGTGGCCCCAGCTACTGAGGCAGAAGGCATCGTCCGGCGTGCGGGCCCGAATCCTGCTAGGCGACCCCGAGAGTCAAGAGATCCAGCGGCGCGGGGAAGAGGAGGAGATCGGCGAGGGCGTCGCGTACAAAGTGCGTGAGGTCATGAAGCTCTATCGTCCGCTGTACTCGGTCCCCGGTATCGAGTTCCGGATGCATAGGTCAACCCTCCACAACTCGCTATACCGTTCCGACGACGAGTGGCTAGTCAACACGCAGGTGTACGGAGTGAGCGCCCCCCTGGCCCCGGTGCTGCACCTCCGCCGTGTCGCCGGCGCAGAGCTGGTCTCGACTTACCAGCAGAGCTTCGAGAAGGTGTGGTCCGAGGCCGTCCCCATCGAAAGGTCCTTATGAGTCGCCGCACCGACTATTTCAACGATCCCGCCGCGCCGAAGGCCAACAGCATCGTGCCCGCGGTAACCGCGTTCGTCGTAAACGATGCGGGCGACGTACTCCTGGAGCGACGTTCGGACAACGGCCGCTGGGGCATGCCCGGGGGCGCCCAGGAGGTCGGGGAGAACATCGCCGGTACGGTCGTCCGGGAGGTTCTGGAAGAGACAGGGATTGACGTCGAAGTGGTCGGCCTGGTCGGGATTTTCACCGACCCTGGACACGTCATCGCCTTCGCGGACGGAGAGGTGCGTCAGGAGTTCTCGCTCTGCTTCCGGGCCCGGCCAGTCGGTGGCGAGATCAAGGTGAGCTCGGAGTCCTTCGCAGTGCGGTGGGTTCCCAGAGCGGAGCTGGATTCTCTGGACATCTCACCGACCACGCGTCGACGCCTAGAGCAGGGGTTCCGCAACGCTGAAGTCCCTCTGATCAGCTGAGCTCCAGCGCCACCGCCTCGGCACGCTCCCGTACCCGGGCCACCCTTGCCATGAGCTTGGGCCGAGCCGCGGATACCGCCTGGAAGACGACGTGCTCGGGACCGTATCGCTCCAGGAGCTCTGAGAGCCGCTCAGCAGGGTCCACCAGATCCCCGACTGGACTACTGGTCAGGTCACAATAAGTGATCGCGTCCACCAACTCAGGTTCGGCGGGCCCAAACTCGTTGAGTTCTTCGTCCAGCCCGAGTTCGGATGCCTCCCATGAGGAGGACGTGTGGAAGGCCACGATGCTGCACAGCCGCGCGTCAGCCCTCACGACGTCGCGCAAGTACCGGGCTCCGTCGATCATGTGCTGTCCGGTGTCCACGGCGGCCCGGCGCCGCTCCTGCCTTCGGCCCGCTCCGCCCCGGCTGCGCCGACGCCGCCACACGTGGATAGGGGCCGGAGGCCATGCCGCGAGCACGCGACCATCGAGGCCACGGTCAAGAACATGCCTCCGGCGGATCGGCCGGCACCGGGATGGAGGAGGCACCGTTCCCGACTGCGGGTCCATCGTGGCGTGTGTGAGGGGCTCCCATCCCGTCCACCGTCACCCAGGCAGAGCCGAGCAGAAGCGGCCCATGGCGTCCAGTCGTTCGTACAGTGGCGCGCTCCACCTGGACGCCATGAACCACGCCCGCTCCACGGTGTGTGGGTCGACGGCGGACGGGATGGGAGCTGGGGTGAGTGGTGGGTTGGCGGGGCGGCGACGGCCTGCGATCAGGCGTTTTCGACAGCAGGCACTAGCGGTCAGAGTAGGATGAAGAGGTGGTAAGCCTCGCGTAGCCACTCCTCCTATCGGATGCAGTGCCTGCGGGAGGCGCGGGCCGCAAGGAGCAAGGCATGATCCATTCAGCCGATATCCGCGAGTGGCGCAACCGGGACGTGATCGATCCCAAGGGACACAAGATCGGAGCCCTGGAAGCGGTCTACGTGGACACCACCACTGACGCGCCGACCATGGCGACGGTCCGTACCGGACTGCCGACTCGGCACCGACTGGTCTTCGTGCCCCTCGACGAGGCAACGCTGGGCCCCGGGTACGTGAAGGTGGCGCACGGGAGAGGGCTGGTGAGGAAGGCGCCGTCCATGGGCATGGATGACGTCCTGCCGGTCGAGCGGGAAGAAGAGGTCTTCAAACACTACGAGAGGCCTTACGAGCGCGGTACTGGGAGCGGGCGCCGTCTCGCACGCCGCTGACCAGCCTCCATCGCAAGAGCGCCGACGCCTGACCAAATCGCTGGTCACAGCGGGGGTCATCGACCGCGGCAGAGGCTTGAGGATGTGCTCACCATGGCGCTTTTCTTGTTCCTGATCCTCGTGGCCATCGTCCTGGGAATCATCGGCGTGGCGGTGGAGGGGCTGTCCTACCTCCTGATCATCGGCATCGTGGTCTTCGTGGCAGATCTGGTCCTGTTCGGTATGCGCTGGTCCCGGCGCTCTCATCGACACTTCGTCCGGTGATGCCACAGTCAGCGAATCGCCAGCTCAGACCCGGCCCGCATACGCGATCTTCCAATCTGGTGCTCCAGGCCAGAGAGAAAAGCCACGCTTGTCAAGACCGCGTGCGGAGGCTGACACCAGCGGCTGACACCAACAAGCGCGAACAGCAGCGGTCCACGCCGTACCTCGGTGGACGATCGGCCGAGGCGTAGGACCGGCTGAGCGACGTCGACGGTCCCCGGTGATCGACCTGATAAGGATGAGGCTAGATCTCAAAGCCTGTGCCAGCGTGGGCGTTGTCATCGACCGATTGATGGCCTGAACGGGATCAGCAGGCTGGCCAGGTCGTTTCGCGCATCCAGTGCGTGCACCCAGACCAGTTGCTCGTCACTTGCGGGATCCTTGACCGGCCGGGCCTCGATCAAGCAGGCAATGGGTGCTCCGCCTCGCCCGGGGAAGTCCAGCACCCGCATCGCGACCGTCTTCGTCCTGGCGGCGTGGGCCACGAGGCTCTCGGCCGACATCCGCTGGCTTGCGGGCCACAGATCACCGAAATCACGTCCCAGGCACTGCTCAGCGAGGTCACGTCCCAGGCACTGCTCCGCCGGCCTGCCCAGCGCTGTGGTCATCGCAGCGTTGAGGCTGCGGATGGCACCGTCCAGCGTCAGAAGAGCCGCCGGGTCATCTCCTCGAAGGAGTTCGTCCGAGGCGTCCATCTGTGGCTCCCTGGCATGTACCAAAACAGCCTATTCAGCCATAGTCACGCATTTTACCTTCGCATGGGCCCAGAGAGACCCATACCGGCCCGCTCACAGCGTCCCAACGCTTTCCCGATTCCACGGCCGCCCGGCCGTCCGTGTTCATGCGCCCCTGTAGTTCCGCCACGGCGCGGCTCACGAGGAAGTCCCAGCCATAGGGGAACCGGGCACGAGTACGCCGGAGAGAGTGGGGCAGGGCCGCATGGCAGGCGTCTATGTCCGGCAGCGTGGCGAACGCCTGCCCCGTCCAATTGCTCCCCCATGCCATGCCTACGGCCATGCTTGCCGGGCAGAGGGTCGGCTGTGCCCCCGTGCCCGTTGCGTGCCCGGTCCGGCGGGACGCAGCGGGGACTCACGGGGAACAGCGGCCCGATCGCGCTCCGGCCCAGGTCAGCGAGTTGTCAGGTCAGCCGCCATCCGCTACGGCGTCTTCCAAACTGGTGATACGGAGACCCACACCAGCTGCGGACGCGTCTGAAAGGCCGCTGAGGTTCACCCTCTGCCCAGTTGGGGGTAAGGCGCTGTCTTGTTGGAGTGGCGCATCTTTAGGATCACGTCATGACTACCGATGCCCCGCTCACCCGAGAGTCGTTCCGGCGCCTCCATCCGATTAGCGCCCCCAGGCCGGTGCCTCAGTTGCCCGATCGTGTCTGGACTGACGAGGACTGGGACCGGATCCGGCGCGGATATCGAGCCCGGGACATGGATGAGAAGTGGAACGTCTTCGCCGAAGCCGATGTCGTTTTCATGCACCGGAGTTGGACTGGTCGCGGTGTCTATGAGGCGTCCTTTGCCCCCGTGACTGGTGGTGGGAGGAGGATCGCCTCTGCTGTGGTGGAGGCTGATGGGGAGCGTTATCGGAGCAGGGGCGACGAGTACGACCGTCTGATGATGGAGCTGATCATCAGCGCGATTGTCCTTGGTGAGCCGGCCACCGACCTCCGAGCCGGACTCGTGGAGCTGACTGCTCGGGCTTCGGGGAAGAGCGATCTTCCCTCGGGTGTGGTGGAGCACAGTGCTCTGGGATTGCGTTCTGGATCATGAGCTTTGGAGCCAGGAGAGTGCTGTCACGGTCTCGGGTTACGTGCCTGGATCAAGCGTTGCAAGCGCCGGATCTCGTCGTGTGCCGCCGTGGCTGAAGACTTGGTGATGATCACGCTGACTGGCGACCAGGCCCTCTTGCTGTCCGACTGGCTGGAACGCATGGAGGGATCCGACGCTTTCGACGCCCTGGTAGACGACCGGGCCGTTTGGTCGGCCTTGCACCGGATCTCGGGCACGCTCGACAAGTCGCTCGTAGCGATCTTCGCGTCCGACTATGCCGAGCGTCTCCAAGCAGCTCGACAGCGGATCAGCGACGCCGACGAAGGCTGACGGACGACGTTGCCCCGGTCCGTGCCACCCCGTGCCGGACGCCACAGGAAAGAGCAGTCCGTGCCCCTGCCGTGCCCGATCAGACGGGGACCGGGGGGAAGCACGGTGCCGGCACGTACGAAAGAAGGGGCGCACCCGTGTCTTGGGGCACCCCTTCTGCCCAGCGCCTTCGCTGGCCTATTGCGGAGAGTGTGGGATTTGAACCCACGGTGACATCGCTGCCACGACGGTTTTCAAGATCGCTCGGGTGTTGACTCGCCCATTGAGACTCCGCCGACCTCATCCGTTATGCGGAAAGGCGGCTTCAGCTGTTTTTACCAGCCCCGCCGCCGGAATCAAGACCGTTTTGTCCTGGCGGAAGTGTTTGGTAATGCAGCGCTGCCGTGGATGATGACGGGGTGTTGGTCCAGGTAGAAGCAGTGCGACTTGCCTACGGGGCTCGCATTCGAGCCGCGGGCGTTGGCGCCACACCAGCCTCGGGCAGGCCACCCCGGCCGGGCTGGTCGTCGTGAGAGGGCTTGCGGGCTGGGAGTCTGCCGTGCAGGAGGAGGCTGACGATCTGGTCTATCACTGCCTCGCCGGGCGGTTCGCGGCTCACCGCGGCCAGGTAGACGATAGTTCCGGAATAGATGTCGACCATCAGCGACGTGTCGGTGTCTAGCGGTAGCCGGCCTTCGAGGCGGGCCCGCTCCAGCAGTTCCACGACCGACGCGCGGCGCGGTTCGATGAGGTCGGCGAAGGCTCCGGTACCCGTGGGATCCTCGATCACATCGGCGAGCAGCGCCGGGAGGATCAGGCAGGTGGGCATGGCGGAGACGAGATCGATGGTGAGCCGGACGGCGGTGCGTAGGTCGGCTTCCAGATCGCCGGTTGCATGGATGGGGGGAAGTGGGACGTCACCGCTGAGGGCCTCGATCACGAGCGCTGCCTTGTTCGGCCACCACCGATAGATCGTCGCCTTGCTGACTCCGGCCCGCCGTGCGACACCTTCGAAGGAAAGTCGCTGATATCCGACCTCGCTGAGCAGGTCTTTCGTGGCACGGACCACGGCTTCGTGAGACTCCCTGCGCCGCCGCCTGGAGCGAGGCGCGATGCAGTTGCGCTGGTCGGCGTGCTCAGCAGCCGAAGGGTCTTGCCGGCCGTTGTGCTGCTTGGGAGTTACCACCGTGAGCCTCCCTTGTGAGCCACTGGCGCGCACCCGTTGACTTTGCCCGAGAAGTTACCCTATTTTGGCGGTACGAGGCGTTTCGTACCGTTAGAAGCCCTCTTGTACTCAATAGTAAGATCCCGCGAGCCCCACGGGAATGCGCTGCGGCGCACACTCCCGACGGGTGGATCATCGTGCACCAGACCTGCGCGCAGGATCTGAGGCGTCGAGGCGTCCTCTTTGGCCGCCAGAGATCTTTTTTCGACCCCCAGAAGGGGGCATCATCATGCGTGCGAACAGGACCAGGATTCGGCGCATGGCCGTTGTGGTCTGTACAGCGCCCATCCTCGCCGTCGCGGCCGGTGCCGGCGCTGTCAGCGCGGCCGCTTCCACCCCATCGTCCTCCGTCTCCTCCGTCTCCTCCGTCTCCTCCCACGACGGCGGCTGGGGCTGGGGTGACCACGGCGGCCACGGCGGCTACGGCGGCTACGGCCACGGCGGCTACGGCGGCTACGGCGGCTACGGCCACGGCGGCTACGGCCACTGAGCTTTAGCACAGTGAGCTACCGATCAACAGCCGACAGTGTGTGAGTGCTGCCTCCGGATGCCCGGGCTTCTGGGGCATCCGGAGGCTTCTTGAGTGGCAGGCGTCCCTCCGGCCGGCAGTCGGGGCGGTGAGTAGCGGTGAGAATCGTGTGCGTCGGTGCGGGGCCCGCGGGGTTGTACTTCGCGATCTCGGCCAAGTTGCGCGATGCCGGACACGAGGTCACTGTGTTGGAGCGCGATCCGTCGGCGGCTACCTACGGCTGGGGT
Organism: Streptomyces sp. NPDC002619; assembly: GCF_042889305.1. Taxonomy (NCBI): domain Bacteria; kingdom Bacillati; phylum Actinomycetota; class Actinomycetes; order Kitasatosporales; family Streptomycetaceae; genus Streptomyces; species Streptomyces sp. NPDC002619. The sequence goes on from NZ_JBIAQV010000008.1 coordinate 112,913, forward strand.
GTCGTGTACTGGGACGACCTGCTGGACGTCCTCTACTGCAACGATCCCGAAAGTGCGCGAGAGATCGCCGCGAGGTCCGTGCTGTGGCAGGACCAGGAAGTGCGCGTGCACGGCCTCAACGGCGAGCAGACGGCCTACTTCGGAGGTTACGGCTACAGCATTGGCCGATCGGCCCTGCTCGACATCCTGGCGCGCCGTGCCTCACAGCTCGGCGTCGACGTCCAGTACGGCCATCACGTTGCGGAGCCCTCGGCGCTTCCCCAGGCGGACCTTGTCGTTGCCGCCGACGGCGCGAACAGCCGGATCCGGGGCCATCACAAGGAATTCGGCACGCGCGTCGAGGTCGGTCTCAATCCCTACATCTGGCTCGGCACGGAACAGCCGTTTCGCAGTTTAGTGTTCAGCTTCGAGCGGACATCCGCCGGATGGATCTGGTTTCATGCCTATCCCTCGGTCGCGGGAATCAGCACCTGCATCGTCGAATGCTCACCGCAAACCTGGAAAGCTCTCGGACTCGACCTGCTCGGCGACGATGAGGGAGTGCAGCTGCTGGAGGGCATCTTCAAACGCGCGCTCGACGGCCACCGCCTGCTCAGCCAATCACGGGGTGCACCGGCGCATTGGCAGCGCTTCGCGCACGTGACGAACGACAGCTGGTACCACGGCACGACGGTGCTGCTCGGCGACGCCGCCCACACCACCCACTTCACGCTGGGGTCAGGCACCAGACTGGCGATCATCGACGCAGTCGTCCTCGCCCACAGCCTGCGCGAATACCTGGACGTCCAGGGCGCGCTGCGGGAGTACGACCTCCAACGCCGCGCGGAACTCCATCCGGTGCAGGCAGCAGCCCGTACGAGCATGGCGTGGTTCGAGCACGTGGACCAGTACCTCGACCGCGATGCGGTCGCCTTCGCGCACGCCATGTCGGTACGCCACGCCGATCAGAGCCCCTGGCACCACCAACTCCACCTCGCCACCCAGATCACCGCCGTACGCGGAGCACGGCGCGCCTTCGCCACTGGCCGACGCTGGTACCTCGCCCGCCGACGAGGCGAGTACACGGGGGCGCGGCAGCGGCCTTGGATCGGCGGGCGGCGAGTCCCTGCGGAGCGTCTCAGCACCCCGTCCCGGCGCACCCGGTAACTGAGCGGGCCGCCCCGGGCGGACCGACAGAGCAGGATCATGGTGTGCGTAGCGTGGGTACTGCGAAGGGAAGTAGCCCCGCGAACCGGTCGTCGACACACTGGAATTCAGCGCCGGGTTCCCGGTGACCGGGCCCGTACCCGGTTAGGGACGGGCGGGCAGGACCTTCGGCCCTTTGTCGACGACGTATGCGTGTCGAGCGGTGCCTCGTGCGGCCGCGCCCGGGAACGGAACCCATCGCGCTGTTCACTGCGGCTTCCCTCGCAGGCTGTTCACCCGCACCGTCATCTGGGCACGCGCCCTCCAGAGCCGAACCCGCGTCAGCGGCCCATCCGACGCCCTCTGCCTCACCCACCGTCCCGGCCTGCGCAGCCTCGGCCAAAGCCACCGAGGCACTATCCAGGTCGGGCGACTTGCTCGTGACTGCTGTGCCTCTGAGCGACGCAACGCTGACCGCTGCCGGAAAGATCGTGAAGCAGGCTCAGGACCTGAAAATGGTCTCTGACTCTGTGTGCCAGCTTGAGACCGGTAACGGGGGCAAGCCGAACCGGGAGACGGTGTGCGAGTCGGCCAAAGAGTTGGACCGCGACGGCGGGCTGAGGGCGCAAACTCAAGCGGAGACCGCCGCGGACGCAGCGCCACTTGCACGAGTGGTGACGTCAAAGCTTTCAAAGACCAACTGACAGCGGTCGCAGACCCGAGCACTGCCGGCACAGTCGCACTCCAAGCGCAGTACTGTGGCGATCTTCCATAAGGCGACTCACCGGGACATCGAGTGCCTGTCGAATGCGTGTCGAAGTCCGGTTGCAGGCTTCCTCAGTTGAGGAGGAGCTGCAGGCCAGTAAGTGGACGGGACTCAACCCGCAAAGCGTCTTCTAAGCGCTTGACCGCAGGTTCGAGTCCTGCCGGGGGACCCCTACACCCCTCACGGAACAACCGGCCGAGCTATCACTCTGGGCATCCGAGCGAACGCACCCTGCTACCCGCATCGCGAGCAGAACCACAGGAACCGCACACACCCGCGGCCCGGCGACCCGTCTGCGCCGAGCCACCCCAACGGCCATGGCCCGGCCCCCTGACACACTGACCGCAGCCGTACGCAGGGGGACACATGAGTGAGCGGGATGTCGACGCGCGGGTCGAGGAGCTGACCCGGGGACTGCGGCGCATGGCCGCGGGGCTGTTGGAGGCGGCGGCCGAGCATCCGGATGCCGCACGGGCGCGGGAGTTGTCGGCGGCGGCCCGGGTGCTGACGAACGACGTGCTGGCGCGCCTGGACGGAGAGGCCGTCGAGGACTCCCCGGCGCACCGAAGCGAGCCCGAGGTGCAGGACACCATACCGCTGGCGAAGAACGCGGCCTCCGAGTCCGGGACGGCGCTCGACGAGTTGGTGGAGCTGTATCTGCCGAACTACGCGCGGCGCCTGGACGACCCGGTGATGACCGACCCGGACCTGCCCTACGAGCGGGAGAGCCATTTGCACCGGGTTCGTTTCGGGCGCGGCAAGCCCTTCGAGGACGCGCCGCTGTGGAACGATGACGTGCCCAGCCGGGGGAAAGCGGTGGTCCGCGGCATGACCTCCAAGGCGGAGGTGCTACGCCGTCTGCACCACAGCTACGTGATCCGGCGGGACCTGGACAGCCCGGAGGGCGAACTCGCGGTTCGGGTGCTGCAGGGATGCAAGGCGATCAGTCGCTCCCGCGCAATCGACGACGGCGAGTTCGTCGACGAGTCGGATCTCGCGCTGAAGCTGGAGGCCCTGCAGTGGCGCGCCCTGGTGATCGCCGCAGGTCGAGGCGAGTACGCCCGTGCCCAACTCCGTACCCAGCTACGACAGCTGGAGGTGCTGGCCGCATCTGTCCTGGAGCTGGACACGGCATTCCGGCAGCGTAGCAGTGACCCCTCCCTGGGGGTCCGGATCGCCGGGGCCGTGCACGGGGTGAAGGCGGTGCTCCGGCACTGGCCGCCGAAGGTCGAGGAGGCCGTTACGGAATCAGGTCATACGATGCTGTAACCCCCGGATGTACCAGCGCCTTAGCGATCCGAAACCCCGCTCGCAGCTGGTAGTGCTAGGGCGGCCGTGCCGCCCTAGGCGAAGCACCACGGGTACGTGAAAACCAGGGGGTTCGCGGATTCTCAAGGCATTGGCGTGGTGAACCCGCTGAGGTAGGTCGTCCTTCTGCTGAGGGTCCGTGGGTTCGTGGCCCGCATGCTCGAGTGGGGTCGATACCAGAGAACCCGGTGAGGGCTGCGCGGACGTAACGGTCCCGCTGGTGGCACTGCTGATGCTTGTCCTGCCGGCACGACCCGGCGGGAGTCGTCCCATCCCCGCTCGAAGATGGCGGGCGAGTGTCCGTCCGACCATTCCACGCCCCTTACGCCGGGAGGTTCTTCGGCGACCGCTCCAGGTCCGAGATCACCTTCCATGGCCTTCTCCCTTCAAGCACAGGCTCGTCTCCTCCTTGGCCCCGCCTCTCGGCGGGCTCAAATGACGACGCTGCAGGCTTCACTTCATGTTGCGGACTGGCCGCTTGCACACCCCTGACGGGTGCTTGTCACTCCACTTCGACGCCACCCTTTCGAGGGACGCCGGGAGTCAGCTACCGGGGACCCTGGCGTCTCCCCGGACCGGACTTCCACCGGCTGGCTACCCTGGACTCGGCGCCCGGTTACATTGCTTCACCTCCTATGAGCTGGGACGATGCCCGAGCTGCTGGACATGCGCTTGATCTTTTAGACGATGCGGTCACCGTCCAGTGACGAGTCCGGCTCGGCGGGCGCCACCGCCATGACCGACCCGTTGACGGCTACCGCCATCCGTCTTCGTTTCCGTCAGTCAGTACTTCGCTCTTAAGGGCACCTGTGGTGTCGGCGCCACAGCTCGCCTCCGTGAGACCGCGCGCGCCACGCGGTCGCCTGCCCGACGCAGCAGTGCAGTTGGGAGGAAGAGCGCGTCGGCCGAGATCATCGCCAACGCGAAGAAAGGCAGGCCGAGCAGGATCCCGATGCCCGCGTGCATGGACATCATGATCGCAACCATTACGGTTCTCACGCGGCTGTTGAAAAGGGTGAAAGGGAAGGCGACTTCGACGATCACCGTGCCGTAGGTCAGTAGCAGGACGATCAGACTGCTATTGGCGACGGCGTGGGACAAAGCGGGCCACGGGGTGACGTCGCCGAGGTGCAGCACGTAGTAGAGCGCCGTTCCATTCTGCCAAAGGGAGCCTTGGACCTTGTACCAGCCGGAAACCGAATAGATTAGGCACACCTGGGCTGCGATCACGAACACTGCACCCGCGTGCACCACGTTGCCGACCATTTCCATGACGGTGCGGGGCTCTCCGGGGCCGTAACGTCGCACCAGCCACCACGCCAGCTGCGCGAAGACGAAGCCCCAGAGCAACAGCGCCCAGCCGGTATCCAGCTTGCCCAGCCCGGTGACCAGGGCGAGCACGGCAGTGAAGAAAGCCCACATCACGATCCCGACCACGTCCCGGCCACCGTCGCGGCCGTGCGCGGCACGCCGCGCGTCCAACGACCAGGCCCGGCCGCAGCGGGTGAATACCAGATAGATCGCCATGACGTGGATGACATCTTCGCCGCCGTCCCCCACGAAGGGGTTACGGTTCTGGAGCGCCAGCACACCAATCATGGAGAGCAGCGAGGCGGTGCGGGTCCGCCACCCGAGGAGCAGCATCACCGACGCGGCGATCACCGCCACGTAGACGATCTCGAACCACCATCGGCTGTCATGCCACATGAGTGCGGTGAACGCGTGGTTTGTCGTGTTCCATTCGCGGGCCATGGCCCAGCTCCAAGGGCTGTCCGCCCCGTAGAGCTCGTTACGGTGCACCCACTCGCGCAGCAGCAGGGCGAGCCAGGTGAGTGAGAAGCCGATTCGAATGACGGCTGACTGGTACGGCGCGATGACATCGCTGGTGATACGCGCGAGACCTCGCCTGACAGCGGCGCCAATGCCGCGCGACAGTCGGGCGGATGGGGACGGTTCGGATACGCGGCCAGGCGTGGCCGGAGAGTGCGTGGTCACTTGAAGTCCTCCGCCTTGACGGCCCACCACGGTTGAACCACATAGCCGGTCTGCGTGTCGATCTGCTGAACACTCCACGGGGGATGTCCCACCGGCGTGTTGGCCGAGCGCAGCTGAATGAATTGCACGGTGCCGCCGTTTACCTGTGGTCCCAGACGATGGGCGACGATGCGCAGGAGGTACTGCTGCATCAGCTTCCCGTACAAACCAACTGGACGTCCCTCGTTGTCGAGCGAGTCGACGAAGTTGGTCCAGGCGAGATGAAGCTCGTTCTGGTGCGCTTGGCTGGGGAGAGGATTGTGCACGATCCGCTCCTCATCCATCGCGGTCAAGTCCACCCAGCCGGTATCGGTGAGGCTTCCGCTGGGCATCTGGACTTTCGCGCGAGCCTGCACGTGGGTATTCGCCGATTGCGGATTGGGGGCGAAAAGCTGCCACCCCTGCACAAACTCGGGGACGACATACTTGTCGATGTCCGCGGCGTGCTGCTGGGAGAAGGAGTTCGAGGGGGCGTTGTAGAGGAAGAGCATTGCCAAGTGCACGGCGGCCGCGACCACGACACCCACCACCGCGAGCGCAATGATGCTCACCGATACAGATGAGAGACCGCGCTTTCGGCTCGCCCTGTCGACATGCTCCAAAGACGATCCGGTGCGGTGGCCCGCACCTCCCGAAACTTCTCCGGTCGGCGCGCGCCTGTCACTCCTAGTCCGCATGCCTCACCCCACGTGGCCTTGCGCGCCGCCCTGCGCGTTGCCCTGGACGCGGACGGGGGCGCGTCACCTAGAACTCCGATCGCCGTGTCATCCCGGCGACAAACTGGAGGCTGGAAGTGCCCCGTCCCTTTATGTTCCCTCGCGTTCGCCAGAGTGTCGACCGGGGACGGGCAGACCGCCGGTGTCCTCGCGAATTTCGAGAGATGGCCTACCCCAGGGCCCCGGCGTTCTCGGGATTCATCCCAGTTTGTTCGATAGCCGGACTGACCTGACTGGCCACCCCGGTACTGTCGTCAGCAGGCTCCCCGCGCATGACAGCGAGACGCAGACCGGACGTTTCGCGAGAACGCCGGAGCCCTGCAGGCTGACCACCGCTCCACCCTTACATTCGCTATCCTCGGCGCATGTTGGGGGTGAAGGTGATAACGACAGATCTGCTGGATGCAGAGACAAGAATCATCGAAACGGAAGCGCGTCTACATAAAATAAGGTTCTACAGGAGAATTGCCCGTATTTGCCTTGTCGTTGGCCCGTTGATCGTCGCAGGCACAGTTTTCATCCGAGCCGAGGTCGTCCGCGAATTCCTCGGCACGGTTCAGCAGTGCCGTTGCGGTAGGCCGGTCCTGATGGCGTGCCGTCGCGACGGCGGCACGCAGGTGGATCATTCCCATCAGGCTGAGTGCCGCCGGGTTGTGATCGGTGACCTGAGACGACAGCCAGGCTGCGGCCGTGTTGCCCAGTTCGAGGGCGTCGTCATAGCGCCCGTCGGCCAGCAGGGCGTGCGTACCCGAACGTGCGGCGGACGCCAACACTAGCGGGTCATCCGACTCGTCAGCGGCTCGCATCGCGCGCTCGGCTGCGAGCCACGAGATGTCCGACTCACCGATCTTGGCGAGTGTCGTAGCCGCAAGGTGGTGCGTGCGGGCCGACACCGCACAGCAGTCGCCATGGTCTTCGCCGCGGTGCGCCGCTCGCTCCTCCACCTCCTGAGCCGTCTGAATCAGGGCAGGCAGTGCAGCGATGACGCTGCCGAGCCGACCGCCCTGGTAGTCGTTCCACGCATGCTCCACGCGCACAGCCACAGGAACAGGCGTCGGGAGCTGAGCCTCAGCGTCTGGCCCGAAGAGGGGACGGGACAGCCGGCGCGGGCTCATGAGGGCGTCGCGCACGGCGGGGACGTCGTCCTGTTGCCGCTCGTCTTCCACCAGGACGGTCTGTCCGAGCGGGTCTCCGAGGGGTACGCGAAGAATGCGCGACAGCTCCGCGAGCATGTCGATGCGGGGTGGCTTCCTGCGACCGGTCTCGATCTTCGCCAGCCAGTCAGTGCTCCGACCGACCAGGCCGGCCAGCACCTCTTGCGTGTAGCCGCGGCGCTTTCGATAGAACGCGATGCGCTCACCGATGCTGAGGTGATCTCCAAGACCACGCATGGGGTGTTGCCTCCCGCTGCTGAGTAGAGGCGCCTTTCACGGTACCGACGCGGCGAGGAACGGGTAAGTGATCTCAGCCGTTCCGCCACCCATGACCAGCGTGTGGCACTGAACGGGAGAGGACCCGGACGGACTGTCCGGGTCCGATGGGAACCGCCCTAAGAGGTGTCCGCACCGTCCGGCTGTCCGGTTACGGCTCTCACCTGCGCTAACACCCCGGACAGCTCAAAGTGCTGGTGTGCCCGGTCACAGGCGGCTGAGCCGACCTCTCATTGGACGTAGGAGCCGAAGGCGACTTCCAAACCCATCTACCACAGAAAGAGCGAACAGAAGGACCGGGATTTTCCCTACGCGATCGAGCAGCGAGGCCGGTCGTCCGACGCGCGGCAGCACGGCCTGCGGCGTGCGACCCCGGTGTGCAGGGTTCTGCACGTGTCTTGGCCAGTCTCCATACCGCACTCTGCCTCGTCCTGTCCGCAGCGACACGCTGTCCAACGGGGGTGAACGGGCGTCAAGGGATCGCCCTAAAGGGCTAATAGTAAGTCAATCTGCTTATATCTACGATGACTTGATGCACCACCAATCGTGAGGGAAGCGGCCTGCGAGTGCTGCGAATACCCCGATTGGCGGCCTGACAGCAGATCTCCGATATTCCCGACATGACAGGTATGGGGGGCATTAGTACGTTCAATCATGCCGGCCGCTGAGCCGGTGCCTCAGAGACAGGAGCAGCAACATGAAATCCCCCCGTCCCAGGATTGTCACCGCCGGTCTTGCGGCTGCCGCGACCCTGGTTGCGACCGGCATCACGTACGCCTCGGCCGCCTCCGCGCCGGTGGCCCAGGTCGCCCCGGCAGCGGCCGCAGCGGCCCCCGCAGCGGCCCCCGCAGCGGCCCCCGCAGCGGCCCCGGCAGCGGCCCCGGCAGCGGCCGCAGCGGCCCCGGCAGCGGCCCCGGCTGGCGGCGCCGCACCCTTCGGCAACAACGGAGGCAACGGCTTCGGAGGCAACGGCTTCGGAGGCAACGGCTTCGGAGGCAACGGAGACAACGGCTTCGGAGGCAACGGCTTCGGAGGCAACGGCTTCGGAGGCAACGGCAACCGCCACGACGAGGACAGGGACTTCGAGGGCCGGATCCACGTCAACGAGCGGTCGTACTCCTCCCGCGCGGGCGACTGCATCACCGTGGTCAGCGGCCTGGGTGCCAGGACCCTGAACATCCGCAACGACAGCCGCCGGACGGTCGAGGTCTTCCGCGGGGCGGTGTGCGACAACGGCGCTCCCGTCGCCGTGGTCGGCCCCCACAGCCAGAGCGACGGCGTGTTCGTCCGCCACACCGAAGGCATCCACGTCGAAGACGGAGTGGTCGGCAGCTTCCGGGTGATCAGGCATTACAACGACTGGTAGTCCCGAGCCGGTTGCACGATGAGAAACCCCGGCCCGCCGTAATCGGGCCGGGGTTCCATTGTCCGACATCCCGCACGCCCCTACCCGTGCGGCGCGCGAGGCGGTCAGGGACATCCGCGTATCCGTGCGTCAGAGGCGGGTCTCCGCCGCCGTCCGGCGGTGATCATCAGCGATCTGCGCTGCCTGGGTATCCGGGACGCTGCCACTGTCGAGGCAGGACCGTCCTTACCAATAGTGCCGCCGCCCGAAGACCGCGCGTCCGAGAGAGCGGAGAAGGAACAGAACGGCTCCGATGACGACGAGGTTGACCCCGATTGTCCATAGAATGGCGATCTTCGCCACGTACCCGATAACGAGAAGAATGACGCCATGAGTGACCATGGGGTCCTCGCTCTATGGCTGTGTGTTCCTGCCAGGCGCCTCTCAGGCGCCGGCGGGACGGGGCCATCCGACCTCCGAGAGCAGTTCCTCGAACAGCGCCCGGTAGTGAACCATGGCGTTCCGCATTTGTTCGGTGGTCGCCTTCTGCCGGGTGCCGAGCTCACGCTCCGCTGCCCGTCGGCCGCCGGCCTCCTCCCCGGTCCGCTCGCACTCTGGACCGAACCGCCTGCGCAGGCGACGACGCCGCATGAGAAGCGAGGACCCCAGTGCTATGAGGGCAACCACCACCACGACGGGGATGATGATCGCCAGTAGTGTTCCGGTTGTCATCGGGCGCAGCTGGCGCGAGTCCGGGGCACTCTTTCAGAGGGCCGCGACTACGACTGTGCCCACGGACGGGGTGAGCGTCGAGGAGACGGCACCGCAAGCCGCAGCGCGGTAGAACTTTCCCTACCTCATCAAGTGTTGCAGCCCGTCGGCGAAGCCGACCTCTCAGTGGACGCAGGAGCCGGAGGCGACTCCCGATCTGCTCTGCCCTCACGAGGGCGCGCCCTGGCCCCACTACGGACCCGCTCCCTGCCTGATACGCACCATCTGCGACACAAGAGGGCACTGCACGCCTCCCGCGATCAAGGAACCTGCTGTTCAGAGCCCATTCGCAAGCCCAACTCTGATTGCGCTCCGGAGCCGTGTGCGCAGGTTCGAATCCTGCCGGGGGCACTCGCCCACAGTCAGCAGAAATCAAGCTCTGACCAGGGCGAATGCCGACAGAAGAGGGTGGGAGTCAGTCTTACTGACTCCCACCCTCTCTCGTTGTCTCCCAGCGTTCGCGACACACCTCCGACACACCCTCCGGGCTGGCGTTCGCTGGCTGCGGGCCAGCTCAGGGACGCCGTACCGGCCGACACGGAATCGGATCCTGGCCGTTCGCTTGGAGCGTCGGCATCGTGAGCGGAAGAGCGGCGGAGGCGATACCCGCTCTTGGGTCAGGCGTCAGCGCCTGTACGCGACCACCCCCAACAGCCTGCCCGCCCGCCGACAGGCTGGCGCTATCCAAATACCGCGTCCTACCTGTCACCTTTGTCCCGGCGATCTTCGAAGACGAAGAGTGGTTTGGCGCCATGTGCGGGTGTTTCGGCGAGCGAGATGGCTTCAGTGAAGCGTTCAAGCGGGAACGGCTGGCCTTGGGGGATGCTCAGCACTTCATCAGCGACGAGACTGCGAACCTCGGATAGCGCGCGCAGCGCATCCGCAGCTGAAGCAGTCCCGAACCAGCGGTTCAGCCAGAAGCCACGGACTGCTTTGGTCTCGTAGATAACCGAGCGTGCCTGCAGCGGGATCGTCAGCGCTGCCGGGTCAGTCTGCCGATGGGTGGAGAGCGCGCCGTAGACCACGACCTCTCCTCCCGGCGCCAATGCCTGGGATACCTGGGCACCCACGGGGCCCGCGACACAGTCGATGGCTTTGCGCACGCCGGCCGGTCCTGCTATCTCGGCCACACGCTGCACCAGGTCCTCGTCCTCAGTGCAAATGACCTCGTCACCGCCAAGCGCTTTGATCTCCTCAACGGCATCGCGCCGCCGCACGACATTGATCGTCGGAATACCCAGATGCCTGGCCAGCTGAATGACGAGCCGGCCGACGGTGGAGCCCGCGGCCGTCTGCAACAACCATTCACCCGGCTGTACGTCGAGTTCGCGAGTCACCAGGAGCAGCGCGGTCAACGGGTTGACGGCGAGTTGACAGGCACTGGAGTCGCTCAGGCGATCAGGGACTGGCAGGAGCCTTCGTGTATCGGCGACAAGGTATTCCTGCCAAGTGCCGGCCACATGCGGCCCGGGTACCGCCGGGACAGCAACGGCCACCACGCGCTCGCCGATCTTTAGTCCCTCGGTATCAGGGCCCAGGGCCTCAATACGGCCCACGCATTCCATGTGACCCCCAACAGTGGGAAACTCAGGGGAGAAACCGTAGCGGCCACGCAGCACATGCAGATCGCTGGCGTGAATCGGAGTCGCCTTCACGCGGATCAACGCCTGACCGGCTTCCGGCGTGGGAACAGGCCGGGATTCCAGCCGAAGGACATCGGTCGGCTCGCCAACCTTTTCGGCTACGAGCGCGCGCATGGATTGTGGCATGGGCATGAGATCTCCCCTTTAGCCGCGCTCGGCATCGGCCGACGGGGCAGCGAAATACTGTGCGTACCGTGTCCCAGCAAAGTGCTCGCCCAACAGCCGAGAGAAAAGCAGGACCGACGGCAGCGGACGGTGGTTCACCACAAGATGTTGCGTCTGTCCCACTGGGTTCCTGTAGACGACAGCGATGTTTGCGATCGGCTCACCGCGCACCTTCGACGCATAGTCCTCGACGAAGCCATTCTCTCCGTACTCACCGATGTAGATGAAGTCCTGGTACTCGTACAGAGTGCGCGCATAGGCCAGCACCGTGCGAACGTCCTCGGCCCCGCGCACGATCCCGTTCAGAACCGAGCCCTCCATCGTCACATCGTCGGCAAGGTTGTCCAGCCAAGGGGGGTAGTAGTCCGTGCGCTGCCGCGCCGGGTCGCCGCTGCCCAGATACGTCGGCGTCGTCTTGTCGGTCATTTTCCAGCCGTTCTAGTGGGGAACCAGCTCCTGCGAGCAGCCCTAACGAATCCGATGAAATAACCGTAACACCTTTACCTATTTCCCCCGGTTCCGCCACGGTTGTCGTACAGTTGTTCGATTCATGCCTCTCAAGAGGGCAGGAAGGCGGGTGTGGCCCGTCCGAGTTCCCACAGGTGGGTTACCTGCGTCGTAGCCTCATTGGACCAAGTCGGGGCCTTGGTGCCCCAGGATCCGAGCGCGGCGGCGCTTGACCCGGCCAAAGTCGCTGTGCCGACCGCTCTGTACAGTGCGCGGCGAGGGGACGCCATGAACTGATCGGCCGAGTCCAGCCGGGTGCCTGCCGGCACGTCGGTCAGAGGAAACCTCAGCAGGGCCCGCGCGCTGCCAGTGGTGGTGTTGCCGACCGACAGCCGCCAGTTGTCGTCGTAGTTCGACGCCCTCACCCGTCCGTCACGGCCAGATCCTCCTTTCCGCTCACCGGCCGTTCAGGCAGGCTCGAAGAACGGCTCGGGCACGGAGTCGGCCACGGAGTAGGGCCAGAATCTGGGATCGGTGAGGATCCGGTACAGGAATTCCGTGGCAGTCATCTCGTAACGGTCCCAGTTCTCGGCGTCCTCCATCTTGGCGAGGACCGGACATGCGTCCACCGCGCCGTCCTGACCTGCCAGAAGAACATGTCGGCCGCACGCGAGGTTCCCCAGTGGAAGACACACTCGCCACCAGAAGCTGTTCTCGGACGACAATTTCCGATCGTGCGCCGGGCCCACGTCTGAAGGGTAGGACAGCCTTTAGCTGGTCGTTGCGGATAGACGATGAATTTCCGGGACGTCGAGCAGTCACTTCGACCCCGCACTACTGGAGGAAATCCAGCAGTTGGCGTGTGGTCTCCTCGGGTGCCTCTTCCGGAATGAAGTGACCGACCGGTACCGGTTCACCGCGAACGTCATCGGCCCATTCCTGCCATATCGCGAGCGGATCATCGTAAAGTTTCGCAACCGAACCGCTCTGGCTCCAGAGGAAGAGCACGGGGCAGGATATCTTCCGGTTCCCGCGATCCGCCTCGTCCTGCTGGTAGTCCAAGGTTGGGGATGCGCGGAACTCCTCGCAGATGGCGTGCACCGTATCGGGGTGTTTGAACTTCTCGATGTACTCGCCGCGTATCTCGGCTGGGAAAGCGTCCTTCACCTCGGCCCACGTGTTGAGCATGAAGTCGACCATGCCGGCTGGTGCCGCGTTGATGAACTGTTCCGGCACCGGTTCCGGCGCAGCGAGGAAGGACCATTGCCAGTAGAGGAGGCTGAAGTCTTTGTCGGCACGATCGTACGCGTCGCCGACGGGAACGACGTCCATAACGGCGAGCCGGAGAACAGCATCCGGGTGATCCAGTGCGAGACGGTAGGAGCAACGCGCCCCTCGATCGTGTCCCACAAGGCTGAACTGGTCATAGCCCAGACGCCGCATGACCTCGAGCTGGTCGCGGCCGATCGCGCGCATGCTGTAGGGCTCATGATCGGCGGTACTGGGCGGCTTGCCGCTGTCGCCGTACCCACGCAAGTCGGTGGCGACCACGGTGTAACGCTCAGCGAGGTGGGGCGCTACGCGATGCCACATCAGATGCGTTTCCGGAATACCGTGCAGCAGCAACAAAGGCGGTCCGTTGCCGCCTCGGCATCCGTGAATCGACGCACCCTCGGTAGAGATGTCGAACTCTTCGAATCCATCGAACATGGCCACGAACCCCCTCGAGACTTAAGGATCGTCTTGCCCTGTCGTAACCGACGATCAGAGTCAACGGTGAATGTCTCTTGCCCTTGACCAGCCAAGTAGCCGACAGCGTCAGCCTGTCGGCGGCATAATTACGCCTTGGTCCTCCCTCTAATCGATGCCGGGGCCTGATCTTCATTGGTGGCCACGACCCCAAGTTCCCCCACAGCGTCACCAGGTGTTCGGCGACCAAGTGACAGTGCGACCCAGAGGTTCGCTCGTGGCACGCGGCACTATGTCAGCCCGCTCGAAATACGGGCGCTGCAGGCCCTACGGCCATACAGATTTAGTCTATCCCCGGCGACAAGTGGGTGCAGCTCCGAGCCGTGACGGTACCTCACGGCACCCTGGCCGCGGTCGTGTGCACGGCCTAGCGAGACGTCTGTGGTAATGCCCCATTCTTCGAGCAGAGATGCCCATCCCAGTTTCTGAGCACGCTGTGGCAACGATTGGTTTCGAATCTTTCCCGAAGACCGCGGCAAGGGCACGTTCGACTTCTTCCTGCGTGTCCACCTCGTGAACGCGCACGAAGACCATGCGAGCCTCCCGCTTTCTCTTCGCCCCCTCTTCCGCTCTACGATCGTTCCCGGCCTTAGCAACACGTGGGATGGCGGCAGGGGCTTGGCCCTCATGTTCGGCGTCCTTCAATCCCTCAGATGGCGTTTCGGGTGCTTCAGTTCTTTGGCAACAACGGTGCGTTGATCCACGCGGCCCGAAGCCCTCGCTTCAAGGCCATCCGGACTCCGCTCCCGGATGAGAATGAGCATCGTGACCCACTCGACCAACGCGTATGGCAGATCGAGTGCGGCAGAATACGGAACCAACACGGCTCCTCTGTGCCTGTCGGTTGAGACTTCGAACACCTCACCCAACGGCACGGGAGCCTCGTGCGTTGCGCATCCCGTCGGCGTCACCCGACCGGTGGCCACACTGAAAAGGCCCGGTGAGTGATGGGGTGACAGTGCTGGCCACCGTCGCGTAACCGCCGGATGCGACGCTGTCCGCTCCCTTCTGGGGGAGCGGACAGTAACTTGTGCTCGGCGTCAGGTCGCACGTGCTGCTGGCGACTGCCTGCCGCTGGCCTCGCCTACCGCGCGATCTTCATTCGAAGACGATGACCTGGCGTCCGACGACGTCACCGCGGCCGAGGGCCTCCAGGTTCTCGTTGATGTCTTCAAGCTTGACTTTGGTGACGTCGTGCTTGACGAGGCCGGCTTCGGCGAGGGAGAGCACCTCAACGAGATCCAGGTGGTTGCCCCAGAAGGAACCGAGGTAGGACAGTTCCATCCCCACGAAGGGGAACTGTTTGTGCTCGACGTGGTGGCTCATGAGGCCCACGGCCGCCAGTACCCCCTCCGGGCCCAGCAGGTCGAACCCCATTGAGATGGACGCGTTGCTGCCGACGCAGTCCAGGATGGCGTCGATCGTCCTGCGGCCGGTGAGCCTTTCCAGTTCGTCCTGGATGGCCTCGGTGGACTTGTCGCGGACGTTGATCCCGTGATCCGCGCCGTTCTCCTTCGCTACGTCCAGTTTGCTGTCCTTGCGCGCGAGGGCCACCACGGTCGCTCCGCTTCCGAGCAGCTTCGCGTACTGGACCGCGTAGCTGCCCAGGCCGCCTATGCCCGTGATGGCGACGGTGCGGCCGGGGCCGAGCTTGCCTGTGTCCCGGAGTTTCCTCATCCCCCGGTAGGGGGTCATGCCCGCGTCGGTCATCGGGGCGAGTAGCTCGGGCGCCTTTGCGGCGTTCTCTGA
Source organism: Streptomyces sp. NPDC002619 (assembly GCF_042889305.1). Taxonomy (NCBI): domain Bacteria; kingdom Bacillati; phylum Actinomycetota; class Actinomycetes; order Kitasatosporales; family Streptomycetaceae; genus Streptomyces; species Streptomyces sp. NPDC002619. The sequence continues at coordinate 128,161 of NZ_JBIAQV010000008.1, forward strand.
GACCGGAATGGCGTGGCGGTACTCCACGGCCATGTACTCGGCGAAGCCTCCGGGAGGGCCGAAGCCCACCCACCTGCCGTTGCCGCTGCACAACTGTTCGTTGCCTTCGCGGCACTGGCGACATGTGCCGTCTCCCCAGCTGGGGTTGACAACGACCATGTCGCCCTCCGAGTAGCCCACCGTTTTCGGTACGGCGCTGCCCAGGCTTGCTACTCGGCCTGTGACCTCGTGGCCGGGGATGTAGGGAAGGTCCACGGGGAACGGGCCTTCGAAGTAGCCCTCGAGGAGTTGGTAGTCGCTCCGGCACATTCCGGTCGCCGCGACCTTCAGTAGAATCTCGTCCGGCGCGGGGTCGGGCACCGGAACCTCTTCGATTCGAAGGGGTTCTTTGTATCCGTGCATCCTGGCTGCTTGCATCTGCATGGGGGTGCCTCGCTTTCGCTGGCAAGCAGCGGTGCGGGCCGGCGCAGCGTGACGGTATCCGGGTTTCGTCGCCGGTCATCGCGACCGCCGCTTCGGATATCACCAGGTTCTTGCACCTGCCGCTGCCACGCATCCGGAGCTTGGCGCGCAAATACCGCGCTGCGGCAGCCTGCCATACCCCGCGCTGATCTTCCTCCCCCCGCAGACGCCGCTCGCAATTCCCTCTGTTTTGGCCTCAGGGCCTTCTTGAGACGAATTCACCGAACGTCGGAAAGTCCTCCGGCCAACGACCACTATCTGTGGCATCCAATTACGACCGACCCATCGAGCGTGCCATACCTTCGCGTGCGGTGGTCCGGCTACCCGTCGAGGCCTACGGTTGATCAGTGAGTGTGCGGCGCTGGATGGAGTGGCGCGGGCTCGGGATCCGGGTCTGGCTGCGGTGCGGCGTGCGGCACGGGTCAGGATGGTGGCGTGTGCGGGGTTCTATGTCGCGCGGTACGGGCTGGGTGATCGGACGGTCGTGGCCTACCTGCCGTGCGGCCCGGCCGTAGAGCACGAAAACATGCACCTCGGGCTGCGAATGCGAGGAATTCTCGTGATCAAACCCTATGGTCCTTACGATTTCATGCCGCCGATCGGGAGCTTCTCGTTGACCTCGGAGTCGGTGACCGACGGTGAACAACTGGCCCTTGAACAGGTGAGCGGCATTTTGGGAGCGGGCGGATCGGACATCTCACCGCAGCTGAGCTGGTCCGGGTTTCCCGAGGAGACGCGCAGTTTCACGGTCGCGATGTTCGACCCAGACGTGCCGACTGCCTCGGGCTTCTGGCATTGGGCCGTGGCCAACCTTCCCACCTCCGTGACCGACCTACCGGCCGGGGCGGGAGACGGTGGCGACATGCCTGGCGGCGCGGTGACGCTGCCCAACGACGCGGGCTGCAGAAGGTACCTCGGTCCGGCGACGCCTCCAGGCAATGGCCCGGACCGCTACTTCCTCGTGGTGCATGCCGTCGACGTGGAAAAACTGGAGGTGTCCGAGACAACGACACCTGCCCTCATGGACTTCCTCCTGTTCACTCACGCAATCGCGCGGGCAACCCTGTACGGCACCTTCGAGCGATGAGCAGGCCCTGACGGCCTGCCTCAGCAGTTTCCGGGCGGTGTGCAGGCTGCACTCCCAGCGGAACCCGATTCGACAGGCTCTGGAGGCACGCTATGGCATCGACTTCGGTGAGCCGGATCATCCCGGCCTCCCCGGACCGCGTGTGGCAACTGATCGGGGGCTTCGGTTCGCTGCCTGACTGGCTGCCCTTTGTCTCCTCCAGCACTCTGGAGGACGGAGGACGCATCAGGCGGCTCAGCACTCCGGAGGGCGACGCCATGACAGAGCGGCTGGTCACGTTCGACGAATCTGAACGTCGATACAGTTACGCCATCGTCGAGGCGCCGTTTCCCGTGACCGACTACCTCTCCTCTCTGCGGGTCCATGCTGTCTCGAGTGACGCCTCCGTAAGTGAAGTTCAGTGGTCGGCACGCTTCATCCCCACGGACGCTACAGACTCCGAAGTCGTCGACATCTTCACCAAGTTGTACAGCGAAGGCCTGGACGCGCTGCACAAGAGGCTGTCCTGAAACAAACCGGCCTCCTCGGTTCAGCCGGGGCGCCTCCGGGTTGAGGCAGTCCGCATGGCCGTGAAACAGGCCCGTCAGCGGAACGGGGCGGGGCATGCCGTCCAGGTCAGCCGCTGACGACTCGCCAGGACTTCAGTCGGGGGATCCCATGCTGGTCCAGGAAGGTCTGGAAGGCGGTCGGCGGCCGTGGCGGGGGGGGTTTAGCCGGTGGGTGGCAGACCGCTGAGGCGCTCGATGTTCACGGCGATAGCAGTGAACACGTGCTGCAGGTGGGCCTTCGGCTGTCCTCGGTAGCGGTAGCGGCGCATGCCGTGTCCGTGGGCGAACTCGTTGACCGTGTCTTCCACACCGGAGCGGACCGCATAGCGGGCCTGCCAGCCGGGCGTCTGTTGCTCAGCGCGGACGCGGACTTGCAAGTCGCGGAGTTCTCGTGGGGAAAGCCCACGTTGCGGGCGCTTTCGCGGGAGGTGGTGCACTGGGTGCGGACCGGACCGGACAGGGCTGGCACTGGCCCTTGGTGAACCGCGCCACGATCAGCGGGGCCGCGGTGGACGAGGAGGTCGGGTAGGGCCCCGCCACCCCCGCTCGCACCCACTCAGCGGCATCGTTGCCTCTCGTGGTCCAAGCTGCCGCCAGGGAACACCTCTCACCGCTCGGCGAACGCCCCCAGTTCCACAGCTGACCGAGGCCCCCGGCGGCCGCTGGGATTGCCAAGGAACAGGCGCACGGCCGCTGCGCGGAGGGCCGCGCGGGTCTCGGCCCTCTTGCGTTCCCGGAGCCCCGGAGCTGGTGCCTGCATGGAGACCCGGTCCTTCCGCGTATCGGCCGGCATCATACTGCACTGATGAAAGTTTGCATTACTGCAAACTGCCTCGTAGCGTGGTGGCGTGACAGGGGCATATGGACATATTTCAGGTAGCTCCGTCCACAAACAGGCTTCTGCGAACCGTCTCCGCCTAAGGATAAAAAACATGGGTGTGCAGGTCAGGGGGGTCATCGCAGCCCGCGGCACCGCCGTTCGGTCGCTCAGGCAGGTAATCGCCCAGAAGCGGCTCTCCCGGCGGATGCGGGAAGAGGGCCGGCCGTTCTCGCCGGCGCTCCTGTTTCCGCTGCTGGTGATCGTGCTGGACTCGGTGGCGGCCTTCTTCACGCCCCACCTGCAGTTCTACCGGTTGATCGGGGCGGCCCCGGCGCTGGCCGCGGCGATATTCTCCGTGGCCGGCACGCTGGGCATCGGGCTGCTCGCCCTGATGGCCGGGTTCGCCATCGCCGCCGCCGAGCACAATCTGGGCCGGGCACCGGGCAATTTCACCCTGCTCGCGATCGTGGTCGTCACCCTGGCCGCCGCCTACGCCAGCCGGGTACGGCAGAACCGGGAGCACACCCTCGCCGAGGTCCGCTCCGTGGCGGAGACCGCGCAGCGGGTGCTGCTGCGCCCACTCCCGCAGCACCTCGGGCACATCGACGTCGAGGTGCTCTACCAGGCCGCCGCCGCGCAGGCCCGCATCGGCGGCGACTTCTACGAGGCGATGCAGACCCCGTACGGGGTGCGGCTGATCATCGGCGACGTCCGCGGCAAGGGACTTCCGGCCGTCGAGGTCGCCTCGGTCATCCTCAGCACGTTCCGGGTGCTGAGGATGACCGCGCCCGACCTGCCGTCCCTGGCAGGACATATGGAGACCGTCATGAGCCATTACTCCCGGAACCTGCCCGGCGATGCGCTGGAGCGCTTCGCCACCATCGTGCTCGTGGAGATCCCCGCCGGGGAACCGATCGCGCGCGTGCTCAACTGCGGCCACCCCGCGCCACTGCTGTTGCACGGCGGCGAAGTGCGCGAGGTGGAACCCAGCGCGCCGTCACCGCCCATCAACATGGCCGCCCTGCTCGGCGACCACTACCAGGTCGACACCATCCCCTTTGGCGCCCGCGACCGCCTGCTGCTCTACACCGACGGCGTCAGCGAGACCCGCGACCGTACCGGGGCGTTCTACCCCCTCGCCCAGCGCGTCCACCGATGGGCCCTCGTCCCGTCCCGCCAACTCCTCGACCGCCTCCACCAGGACCTGCTCGCCTACTGTCACGGCACCCGCGACGACGACCTCGCCGCCCTCGTCGCCCGCCGCGTCACACCAGCCGGCCGGGAACCGACGGAACTCGACCGCGCTATCCCCGTACAGCGCAGCCCCACTGGACCATCCGGCGCGCCTACTGCCGGGCTCTCTTAGCGTCGCCCGATTGGCGTGATCTGGCCGTCGCCAGCCTCTCCAGCAAGCGGGCGACCGGCGGCGCTCGCCGGGTCAGGTCAACTCGGGGGGAAGGCCGGCGGCGAGCCGGTCAAAGGCTTCGCCGACGAGCGCTTGCAGGCCTGCGGTCCCGGTTTCCGGTGCCCAGACGCTAAAGGCCGCGCGGAACGCTGACGCCGCGGCGCCCGCGAGGAGCTGCGAGTAGAGACTGTCGCCTGTCTGCCCGGCGCGTTTGGCGAGGGCATCGGCGAGCCTGGTCTGGTTGTGAATCATCCCGTGGACGATCGTGGTGCGCAGTTCGGGGTATGCCGTGAGCACCCTGTCACAGGCCTGCCAGCCGGTGCTGGCGGCGAGGCTGGGGAAGGACTGCTCGATCGCCCGGCGCACCGCGGTCAGCGGCGGCTCGGCGGCCGGGCGCGCGGCCAGTCCCGTGATGACTTCTTCGATGAGGTGCTTGTCCCAGGGCAGGAGCGCCTCCTCCTTCGCATCGAAGTAGTTGAAGAAGGTCCGCGCGGAGACCCCGGCCGCCTCGCAGATGTCGCTCACCGTGACGGCGGCGGGGCCACGCTCGAGGAACAGGCGCACGGCCGCTGCGCGGAGGGCCGCGCGGGTCTCGGCCTTCTTGCGTTCCCGGAGCCCCGGAGCTGCTGCCTGCATGGAGACCCGGTCCTTTCCGCCAAGCGCGAGTGTGTATCGACTGGCATCATACTGCACACTGCACTGGTGTAATTTTGCATTACTGCAAGCTTTCTCGTAGCGTGGCGGCGTGACACAGAGGCATAGAGCCAGAAAACGCGTCGGCGAAGTCGTGCGCACGCTCGTGATGGGCTTGTGGCTCCCGGCGCTCTTCCTGGCCGGGATACTCTTCTCTTACCTGCCGGCCTTCCATCACCCGGCGCCGCATCACGTCAGCATCGCAGTGGCCGCTTCGCCGGCCGCCACGGCGCGGCTGCAGCACCAGCTCGACGTGGCGGCGCCGGGTGGCTTCACCCTCCGGCCGACGGCCGGCGCCGCCGATGCCCGTGCTGCCGTCCTAGACCGCAGCGCGGTCGCGGCATACGTGCCACGCGGGCACCGTCCGCTGCTGTACGGGGCCAAGGCAGACGGCGCCGCCCTGGAGACGGTTGTCCGCCAGACCTTCGCCGCCGTTGCGGGACGGGCCGGCCACACGCTCGCCTTCCGCGAACTGGTCCCCACCGTGCCGGGCGATGCCTCCGGCTCCAGCCTGCTGTACGTCGTCCTGGCCTGCGTTGTCGCCGCCTACTTCATGGTGATCACCATGCAGCGCGCGGTGGGCTTCGGCCGGTGGGCACACGTGGCCACCAGCATCGGCTGGGGGGTGGTGGTCTCCGCTGTCGCCTACCTCGCGGCTGCCTATGTGGTGCAGGTGATCCCGCCGAATCCACTGGACCTGCTGTACCTGTTCCTGCTGACCCAGGCCGTGTCGCTGACCGCCTATGGCCTGGTGCCCTTCTTCGGCGGATTCTTCCCCGGGATCGCGATCACGTTGTTCGTCCTGCTCGGCGTGCCCAGCAGCGGCGGCGCTGTGGCCGTCCAACTCGTGCCAGGCTTCTTCGGCTTCTGGCACCCGATCCTGCCCATGGGGAACGCCGCCGATGCCCTGCGCAGCGTCAGCTACTTCGGCAATAGCCAGCTGTTGCGGCCCACAGCGGTGCTCTGCGCCTGGATCGCTGCCGGCGCCACGCTCATCCTGCTCGGCTACCTCAGGCATCAACGGCGCCTGGCGCAGGAGGCAACAGACCAGACCAGGACCGAGTATGTCCCCGGGCCCCCTGCGGAAGATCCCACGGTGATGCTGCCCGAGCCCGTCGCCCTTGCCCCACACCAGCACCATTTCGGCGACGAAGAGCCGATGCTGACCGGGCGGGTCACCGATCCGTCCGGTCAGCCGCTGCCAGGCACCACGGTCACCGTGATCGACCCGCGCGGCCGCCAGCTTGTCCGCACCCGCACCGACCAAAACGGAGAATACGCGGCCACCGGCTTCAGCGATGTCGCCGCCATGGTTATTGCCACCATGCCGGGCCGCCCAGCCGCGGTCGCGCAGCTTCTCCTCGATCCAGCGGCACCCGTAAACCAAAACCTCGTCCTTGGCCGCCCAGCTTCCTGAGACCCGCGAACCAGACGGTTCGGGACCTCGAGGACGGGTGACCCCTGCTGGCTGACCGGCCCGGCACCGGTCCCGGTCATCAACCCAGGACTGCGGGAGACTGCCACTGCACGCCGACCAGGCAGCGATGGGTGAAGAAGTCCTCGAGGGCACGGGCGAAAGGGCCCATCGACCGTCCGGGGCGGCGGGACCGCTCCAGCAGGGCCTGGGGCGGGTTGGAGTGCTCGTCCTGCAGGAGGCGGCCGAGGTCGGTGATGAGACTGCAGGCCCGGGAGACACAGAAGCGGGCCGCGACATGCGCGACGAAGTCGTCCAGCCAGGAGGGTGGGGTGGCGACCTGTTCGCGGAGGTGTTCGCCGCGGGTGAAGGGACGGCCGGGGTGCTATTGCCAGCAGGCCGAGCGCAGCCCCAGGCCGGCATGCTGACGCAGCTGACCACACTCGCGGCAGTTCCGCTGCGGCTGCTTGTCCTGCCGGGCCGGGAGCACCGAATCATGAGGCTTTCCTACGTGGCCTTGGGGCGGATGCGAACAGTCTCCATGAGCGTGCGTGACATCGGTTTCCGGCAGGGGCAGTGCTGGCGTGCCACAGCCGTGCCACATCGGGCGGTCAACCACGGTCAACGGCGGTTCGCCTCAGTCGCGCTGCCTCGCCAACCTGGGAGCTCACCAAATCCGCCATGGCCTGCGCATCCTCCAGGAGTCCCACCACCAGGCTTACAAAGCGGTCATACTCTTGAGCCCCGGTCGAGGCCCCTCCTGGCAAGCACCTTGCGGTACACGTGGCCGGATCGCCTTCTTGCGGGCGCTTCGTATGCATGTCACACAATTGGGGGGTGGGACACACGGCGCGCGAACGACTCCGGACCGTAACCACCGGTCCGCGGCGGGATGCGGTCCCCGGCGTGCCATGCTCCACTGAAAGAGATGTGACGGCGTGCGCGCGTGCTGGTGGGACGAAACGGCCGATCCGCAGGGTTCGGAAGGGACGTCCACATGAAGATCGTCGTGGATCTCACGCGGTGCCAGGGATACGCACAGTGCGCCTTCGCCGCGCCGGATGTGTTCGTCATCCGAGGTGACGAGGCGCTGCTGTACGACACCGATCCGGGCGACGCGCAGCGAGAGAAGGTCGCGCGGGCCGCGGCTGCCTGCCCGGTGCAGGCCATCTTCCTCGACCGTGAGGACGCTCAGCACCGGCCGGCCGGGCCCGAGGACGGGACTGCCCCGGGCCCTGAGCAGGCCCTCGGGCGCGCCGGGCGCATCGTCATCGTCGGGGCGTCCCTGGCTGGGCTGCGGGCCGCGCTCGTGCTGCGCCGGGAGGGTTTCACCGGCTCGCTGACCGTGATCGGGGACGAGCCTCATCCCCCGTATGACCGGCCGCCGCTGTCCAAGCAGGTCCTCCTGAGCCAGGTTCCGGCACGGCGGACCGCACTGCCCCGCCGCGACGGGCTCGACGCTCACTGGCGGCTCGGGGTCGCGGCCACGGGTCTTGACCTGAGCGGCAAGCAGGTGCTCCTGGCCGACGGCGAGAAAGTGGGCTTCGACCGGTTGCTCATCGCCACCGGTGTGCGGGCCCGCCCGTGGCCGAACGAGGCGGAGGCCGGGCTCGACGGACTGTTCGCACTACATACGCCGGAAGACGCGGACGAGCTGCGGCAACGGCTGGCAGCCGGCCCTGGCCGGGTGCTGGTCATCGGTGCCGGGTTCACCGGCTGTGAGGTCGCCTCCGCCTGCCGCGAGTTGAACATTCCGGTGACGGTTGTCGAACGGGGTCGGGCCCCGCTGCTCGGGGCGCTGGGCGCGGTGATCGGCGGGGTTGCGGCGCAGATCCAGCGCGACCACGGGGTCGACCTGCGGTGCGGCGTTCAGGTCGAGGCGGTGGAAGGCGATGACAGCGGGCGGCTGCGGCGAGCCCGTCTGTCCGACGGCAGCACCGTGGACGTCGATGTGGCGGTGGCCGCGCTCGGCAGCATCCGCAACGTCGAATGGCTGGGGAGCTCGGGGCTGGCGGCAGGGGTCTGGGGGGTGGCGTGCGATGCGGGGTGCCGCGCCGTCGACGTCAACGGCGTTGTCACGGACGATGTGTTCGTCGCAGGCGACGTGGCCCGCTGCCCACACCCCGTCTACGACTACCAGTATCTTGCCCTGGAGCACTGGGGCAACGCGGTCGCCCAGGCGGAGATCGCCGCACACAACATGATCAGCGCCCAGAGCGAGCGCTGGCCGCACCTGGCGCTGCCGGAGTTCTGGTCCACCCAGTTCGGCACCGAGATCAAGTCCGTCGGCGTCCCGACCTATGCCGACCAGGTTGTCATCGCCCAGGGATCGGTGGACGAGCGCCGTTTCGTCGCGGTCTACGGCTACCGCGGGCGCATCACCGCGGCGGTCGCCTTCAACCAGTCCAAGTGGCTGGAGTTCTATGAGGGGTTGATCGACCGGGCGGCGCCGTTCCCGCCCTCCTTCCACACCGTCGACCAACCCATCGACGGTCGCCCGGTCGCGGCCGAGGTCCCAGTCCGGCCCACCCCTGAGGCCACCGTCGTGGTGACCGGCCACGGACCCAGCGAACGGCGAGCCACGTTGGTCCGCAGAACATACCTGTGACCTGCCCGAGCCACCGCACGTCCAGATCCCCGAGGGGCGGGAGACGCCCACCATGGCCCAGACCAGCATCTGGCAGCAGATCCTCGACTACTCCCACCGCGCCGACCCTTATCCGCTCTACGCCGAGCTGCGCAAGACACCCGTGGTGCAGGCGGAGGACGGGAGCTATGTCGTGAGCACCTACCGGGAGATCGTCGCCCTGCTCCACGACCCACGGCTCAGCTCGGACCTGCGCAACCTCCCCGAACAGGGCGCCGACGCGCCGGCTCAGGCGCCCGAAGAGGGCCCTTCCGAACTGCCGCCCACCTTCATCGAAATCGACCCGCCCGAGCACGACCGAATCCGGCGCCTGCTGACTCGGAACTTCGGCCCGCCCCGCCGCCCCGCCCGCATCGACAGCATGATTCCCGACATGTTCGAGATCGTGACGAACCAGATCGACGCCTTCGCAGAAAAAGACCGGTCGGGCACGTCCCGGGTCGACATCGTCGACGACTTCGCCTATCCGTTCCCGGTCACGGTGATCTGCGGGCTGCTGGGAGTGCCCCGCGAGGACGAAACGCGCTTCCAGGCATTGTCCGACGCAGTCGTCAAGGCCGCCGACCCGACCACGGGAGGGCTCGCGGAGCGGCGGCGCCGACGCGCCGAGGCCCGCGCCGACCTCGGTCAGTACTTCGCCCAGCTTCTCAACGCCCGCCACGGCCGACGGAGCGACGACCTGCTGTCCGGGCTGATCGGCGGTGACGGTGCAGAGGCGCCGATGCCACGGGAAGAGGTGCTGAGCAACGCGGCCCTGCTGCTCACCGCCGGCCACGAGACGACAGTAAACCTCATCACCAACGGCATGCTCACCCTCCTGCGGCACCCCGAGGTGCTCGACCGGCTGCGCCGCGGCGACGAACCCGATCTGGCCGCCCGCGTGGTCGAGGAACTCCTGCGCTACGAACCACCGGTGCAGTTTCTGTCCAACACTCGGAACACCGTCGACGACATCGAGGTCGCCGGCACCACCATCCCGAAGGGCTCACCGGTCACCCTCGTGCTGGCCGCCGGCAGCCGCGACCCGGACTTCGTCCCGGACCCCGACCGCTTCGATCCGGACCGCGAACACAACGAGCACCTTGGCTTTGGCGGCGGCGTCCACTACTGCTTCGGTGCCCCACTGGCCCGTCCCGAGACGCAGATCGCGCTCACCGAGCTGGCACGCCGACTCAACAACCCCCGACTCGTCGCCGACCCACCGCCCTACCGCACGAGTCCGGGCCTGCGCGGCCCCCGTCACCTCCTGATCGAGATCGACGGCGTCAACCCCGCACAACACCGGCCCCCGTGACCAGGCACCGCACCGCACCCGACAGACCACACTCCGCCGTACGCCGACACTTGGCCCCGCCACGGCGATCAGCGCGTCCTCCCCTCACTCACGCAAAGGGGTAGCCCGAGGAACTTCGTAACGCCCTTGCGGTTGAACCCGTCCTCCCCTCATGCGAGGGGGTAGCCCGTACGCCGGGCGCAACGGCGCCGCCTTCCCGAAGTCCGCCCCTCACACGAGGGGGTAACCCGTTGGGGTCGACGTTCCCGGGCTGGACCTCGCTGTAACAGGGGGGAGGGTGTCGTACCTGTCGCACCGTCGCAGCGGGCCGGATGACCTGCGAGCGGGCGCTACGGTTGCCCACGCCGCTGTCACGGGTCTCGCCCGCCAACCCGCGGGCCTGTGGTGGCGCGGCGTCACACAATGTTGCAGCCCTCCCCCAGGGACGGACTCCGAGCCGGATACGCTCACCATGGCTCCTACCGGCCGGTAGCGTGCGCCTCCGAGTGAGTGGCGATCGAGACGGATACGCGGTCCCGGCACTTCAGATATTCGCGCAGGTCAAAGGCACAATTCCGCTCCCCCTGCGCTTGCCCTCCGGAGCCGTGTGCGCAGGTTCGAATCCTGCCGGGGGCACTCGCCCAGGATCAGCAGAAATCAAGCTCTCACCAGGGCGGATGCCGAGAGAAGAGGGCGGGAGTCAGTCTCACTGACTCCCGCCCTCTCCCGTTGTCTCTCGGTGTTCGCGACACACCTCCGACACACTCAGATGACGACCCAAGCCGAGCAGGCCGGCCCCCCAGACCCATATCTGGACCGCCGACGTCCGACACGACGCGCGAAGCAAGGGAGCGGCGCATAGGAGCCAGGAGCAGGCTGGATGGTGGAGGTGCGTTGCCGTGGCGCAAAAAGAAGCCATCTCACCCGTCGAGGGTGCTGCAGTACTGGAAGCTCTGTTCCACCAGTCCCCTACAGGCCTGCTGATCTTGGACACGGAGCTGCGAATCCTGCGGATCAACCTCACCAGGCCGGCTCTGCACGAAGCGCCCCCTGAACAGATCACGGGCCGGTACCTCACCGACGTATATGACCTTTCCGCACCCGGTGAGGTGGAGGCGATGCTGCACGGCGTGCTGGAGAGCGGCGCGCCCGTACGGGGGCGACTGGTGGGGGTGCGTCCGAAGAGCGCGCCGGGGCCGGAGTACCTGTTCTCCGTCTCGGCATCTCGCCTGGAGGGCCCGCAGGGGAGGATCTGGGGGGTGCTGGCGGAGATGCTCGATGTCACCGAACGCGAAAAGGTAGCCGCTCGCCTGCGCGTCCTGGGCTCGGTGCGCGAGCAGGTGGGACGGACCCTCGACGTGGTGGCCACCTGCGAGGAACTGGTGCAGGCCGTGGTGCCGGACCTCGCCGACATCGCCGTGGTGGAAGTGGTGGACGCCGTGGTACGCGGCGAGGACCCTCCGCTGAGCCCTCTGGGACGGGAGGTGCCGCTGCGCCGTGCCGCCTTCGGCCACAGCGGCGGCAAGGAGCAGATTCAGGCACATCCGGTGGGTGACGTGCGCGCTCTGCCGTTCCCGACGCCTCACGCCCAGACGCTCGCCGACCTCAAGCCCCGCCTCGTCGCCCTGGGACCCGACACGCCCTGGCTGGCAGCCGTCCCGCCGCGCGTCGCCGAGGCGATCCGCGCATCCGGTGCCCACAGCCTGATCACTGCACCCCTGACGCTGCGTGGAACCGTGCTCGGCCTGCTGAGCCTCTACCGCACTGACCGGAGCGACCTCTACGACGAGGACGATGTCACCCTCGCCCTCGCAGCGGCCGCTCACACCGCGCTGTGCATCGACAACGCCCGCCGCTACACCCGCGAACACACCATCGCCTCGACAGTCCAGCGCCATCTGTTGCCTCCCCGCCCGGCGTCGCGGACCACCGTGGAAACCGCGCACCTGCACGTGCCGTCCCAGGCGGGCGGAGGCGGCGGGTACGACACCTTCGCCCTGTCCGGCGCCCGCACCGCACTGGTGGTCGGCGAATGCGTCGGCCAGGGCATCCACGCGGCCACCACCATGGGACAGCTACGGACCGCCATCCACTCCCTGGCCGCACTCGACCTGGAGCCCGACGAGCTCCTCGCACGCCTCAACGACACCACCATAAGCCTGGCCCAGGAACGCGCAGCTCTGCCGACCGGCGACCCCATGCACCGGCAGCCACTCACGGGAAGCTGTGCGTACGCGGTCTACGACCCGCTCGCCCAGACCTGCACCATCGCCCTGGCCGGCCACCCCCCACCCGTCATCGCCCATCCCGACGGGAGGACCGAGATCCCCCACCTGCCCGCCGGACCCCCTCTCGGCAGTGCCGAAGGACCCCCCTTCGCCGCCACCACGATCTCCGTCGCCGACGGCAGCGTCCTCGCCTTCTACACGGCATCCCTCCTGCACACCTCCCCGTCCCCGGACACCCTCCAACGGGTGCTGGCCCACCCCGACCGGCCACTGCAGGATCTATGCGATGACGTGCTCTACCGGCTGCGGAACGACACCGGCCACGGCGACGTCATCCTCCTCCTCGCCCGCACACACGCATTCCCCGCCGACCAGATCGCCGAGTGGCATCTCGACCACCACCCCAAAGCCGTCGCCACGGCACGCGCCCACGCCCAACAACAGCTCACCCTTTGGGGAGTGGACGAGGAAACCTCCTACACCACCGAGATGATCGTCAGCGAACTGGTCACCAACGCCGTCCGCTACGGCACCCCGCCTCTGCGGCTGCAGCTCATCAAGGACCGCACACTCACCTGCGAGGTCAACGACAGCAGCTACAGCGCACCGCGGTTGCGCCACGCCAAAACCATCGACGAAGGCGGTCGCGGCCTGTTCATCGTCGCCCAACTCGCGCAGAACTGGGGCGTCCGCTACTCCCTCGACGGCAAGACGGTCTGGGCCGAGCAGACTCTCTAACCCAACACAGCCTCGTCACCGTCAGGACCGCGTGCCGGGTCGCCCGGCCAGGACCTCCACGACCAGCCCCGGCATCGTCAATGGGTAGGTCTCGCCTGCGGGAACGGGCTACGCCTGCTGCTCTTCGGTTCCGCAGGGAGAGTGGGCGTGCCAGAGCCTTCGCACCGGCGCCCGGCCCGCGCGAAGGCTCCGAGGGCAAAACAGTCCCCGGTAGTGCTGCGCGTGTCCTGAAGCTTCAGTCGTCACTGTCGTCTCGGTATCGCGCCGGCTTGCCGGGGGCCTAAACCACATCCTGTCCAAGTCACTCCGCCGACTAGACGTCCTCATCGACTTTGCGACTCTTTCGGTGTTATGGCCTAGTAACCAGGATGCGCGCCATATGTCATGAGTCAATAGGTTTTTGGTAAATTCCACAGGAAGCTCCTGCGGCACCCGGCCCGCCCTGCGGCCTACGCCATGAAGCCGAGCGCGGTATCAGCACGGCAGTGCGTGCAGACCGGCACCTGCTGCCGCAGCGCATCCAGCGCCTGCGCCCGCGTGACACCGACACACCGGCTGCTCTTGACGACCGTCCAGCAGTCGCCCACCCGCACGGCGACCAGGTTGTTCTTGTTGAGGCCCCGCTCGACCAACCACTCAGGCGGAGGCGGCCGCAACTCCTCACCGCGGCGGCGCTCGGCCTCCCGGCGCTGCTCATCGGTAATCCACCGGTCGAGCTGCGCCAGGTCCGCCGTCGCCTGCTGGACCACGACACGGCGCGCGAAGTGCAGCAGCTCCAGACGAGACGGCGAGCCGTCGTTCACACGTTCGATCCTCGGAGTGTTTGGGCTGGCCAACACCCACGGGTCCATCCCCTGCGCCGTCGAAGTCCGACAGTTTGCCATCGGAGGTCGTCACCCGCAGGAATACCCGCCGCATGGGTCAGCGCTACCAGATGCAGTGAAAGATCCCAGATGTAATGAAACGAGATACTTCAAGGAAGTGGACATCATGGGACTGCTCGATGAGAAGGTGACCCTGGTAACCGGTGGCTCGACCGGGATCGGCCTGGCCATCGCTCGCCGGTTCGCCGACGAAGGCGCCACCGTTTACATCACCGGCCGACGCAAGGCCGAACTGGACGCGGCCGTGGAAACCGTCGGCGAACGGGCCATCGGCGTCCAGAGCGATGTCTCTCATCTCGACGATCTCGACCGGCTCTTCGCCGCCATCGAGGAGCTCAGCGGACGGCTGGACGTCGTCGTGGCCAATGCCGGAGTCGCCGAACTCGCCCGACTGGGGGAAATCACCGAAGAGCAGTTCGACAAGACCTTCGGCGTCAATGTCAAGGGCACCCTCTTCACCGTCCAGAGGGCGCTTCCGCTGCTCCCGGACGGAGCCTCGGTGATCGTGCTCTCCTCCATCAATGCATCGAAGGGTTTCGAGGCGATGGGCGTCTATAGCGCCACCAAGGCAGCCGACCGCAACCTGGCCCGCACCTGGGCCGCCGAGCTCGCGCCCCGTGGCATCCGGGTCAACGCCATCAGCCCCGGCCCCATCGAGACCCCAGGCATCCGTGGCCTGGGAAACCCGGCACAGGGCGAACAGCAACTGGCGGACACACTCACGACGATGATTCCGCTCGGCCGGATGGGCAGTGCCGACGAAGTCGCCGCCGCAGCTGTTTTTCTCGCCTCGGACCAGAGCTCCTTCACCACGGGAGCCGAACTCTTCGTCGATGGCGGCCTCGCCCAGATCTGAACTCGACCGTGCACAGCTTCTTCCGCCGAGGCTGACATCTCTCCGCGCTGGTCCCCGGAACGTCCAGCGGGAGGGGCCATTGCGGCCACAGGATCACTGTGGCCGCAAAGCGGACGACGCGGCAGGAGCACACCTGCAACCAGCCTCGAGCTTTCACGTGGGCTGGCGTCTGAGACGTGATCGGACGTGGGCATGCTGCGGGCCGAGCCGGGCGTGTTCGGGCTGATGACCTCCGACCCGACGGTCTCCCGGCTCCTCCTGACTCCGCTCCGAACCCGGGCCCTCCCTCGACGGGGATCAGTCGGCAGAAACATGCACCGCTGTCGTGGTGATCAATAAGGGTGCAGATCAGGGCCCTCGCCGGTCAAACACCCGAAGGGCGCACCCGGAACCTTCAGTGGCCGGCAAAGCTGCCCGACTGCGGAGGGGCCACTCCGTCGTACTGAGGGGCTGCAAGCCGCGGGCGGAGGTGCTTCTGGCGGAATTTGCATGATTCTCGATGGCGTACCCCGGTTGGGTGACGGCCACCGTGTGGTGGGACGCGGCATGGGCGAGCAGAGTGAGGTGAGAGAGCGGGGCGGGCGGGCGGGCAGTTAGCCTGAGCTGGCCAGGAGCCCAGTCGACGTCGGGAGCAACACGTGGCAAGGCTGGGAGTGTGGAAGTGGGTGGGAAAGCGGAGCCGCCTGCTGCCGGCCATCCTGCTCCTCTTCGCCGTGTCGATGGACCTCGGCACGCCACGCACCGTCAGCGCTGCGGCCCTCTACGCGGCTGCGGTCTTGGCGGCCGCCCCCCTGCTGTCCCTGCGCGGTACCGTCCTCACTGGCGTGAGTGCGTTCCTCCTCGACTGGGCCATGTTCCGTTATTTCGGCTATCGCCGGAGTGCGGTCGCGTTCAGCGAGCTGGGCATGGTTGCGACAGTGACCGTGATCGCGGCCTTCCTCAATCGCCTCTTGTACCACCGAAAAATGCAGCTGCAGTCCGTACGCGATATTGCCGCCGCTGTTCAGCGTGCCGTCCTGCCGCACCCGCCGGAGAGAATCGGTCCGCTGCGCTTCGCCGCACGATACGAGGCTGCTCAGACGGATGCGCAGATCGGCGGGGACCTCTACGCGGTGGTCGACACTCCGTTCGGCGTGCGCTGCGTGATCGGCGATGTGCGTGGCAAGGGGATGGGAGCAGTCAGGGCGGTCGCGGTCGGCATCGGGACTTTCCGAGAGGCAGCCCTGCAGGAGCCCAGCCTGACCGGCCTCGTGGAACGGCTGGAGCGGGCCGTCGTCCTCGAGGCTCAGCAGTCAGGGGGCCTGACTGAGCTTGAAGGGTTCGTCACAGGCGTGTTGGCAGAATTCCCCCGGCGGGGAAACGAAGTTCGGTTGGTCAACCGCGGGCACCCGGCGCCTCTGCTGTTCCTGGGAGACACAGTGCAGTACGTCGAGCCCGGTCGGCCAGGTTTGCCCCTGGGCCTGGCCGCCCTCGGTGTCGACGCTGAGTGCGTCGACACGGTGACGTTCCCCGAAGGGGCAAGTCTGCTGCTCTACACCGATGGACTCACCGAAGCCCGGGACGAGACGGGCACCTTCTACGACCCTGTCGGCAGGTTCACGGGACATCGGTATCCCGGCCCGGATGCCCTCCTTGACGCCCTGCTTGCCGACGTGGTCCGGCACATCGGGGGCCAGACAACTGACGACATGGCGCTGCTGGCCATCACCCATACACCCAACAACGCATGACCGACGAGCGCTCGCTAGTGGCGCTCCAACCTCTGTCACGTCGCCGTCTCGCCGACGGCGGTGACGGCAGCGCTGACGGCAACCAGTTCGGACCCGGCCGGACGTCAGCAAGCATCAGCGCAAGGTGGCCCGGATCCGGAGTGCTCGGTCCGGGCCGCCGCCCACACCTTCTACGCGCTTGGCCGCAGGTTCCAGTCCTGCCGGGGGCGCCGCTGAGAGCTCTCCCGTTGGGAGGGCCCTTTTGCTGGTCAGAGCGGGTGGCCCTCGACCCGACCCCCGGGCACTCCTGCGACGATCAAGGGAAGGCTCCGGGACTGTCCGCTGCCACCGAGTTCTTGCGGGTCGCTGTGTCGAATACGTGTCGAAGTTCTCGGCTGGGGAATCAGCCGGCAGCTCGGGGCAGACCCCCGGCGGCTTCGAGCCGCTTCTGCAGATCTGGAAGCTGCCCGTGACTCATCGGGCGTAGATGGCCAGCAGCACCTGGACGATGTTCCCGGCCCATTCCGCCACCTGGTCGGGCGGGATCCCGTCGTTGAACCCCTTCGTCAGGCGCGTGTGCCAGTGGTCGTACACGCGCCTGCCCGTGGGTGACGCTACGACGTCAGCGGTGCGCGGACCGCCCCACGCCCGGCGGATGACGGAGCCGGCGAGCTTTTCGGCAGCTGACATCTTCGTCTGACTCATCAACGGCCGTGGACTTCAGCGACCATGGGCTGCCTGTCACGACCGATGCGGCTACGGAGTTCTACGGCGGAAGCTGCAATGGATCGAAGTCTTGAAGCGGTGTCGCCGCGTGCCACAGTCGTGTTCCTGGGTGAGTCACGGAACGCTCTGTCGCAGGTCCCTCGGAACGGCACCGCTTGGGGGCACCCCTGTTGGCTGCTGCGCCCAGACGGTCTTTCCCTGATCCCCGTATCGGGCACCCCACTGGTCCGCGAGGGTGGCGATGATGAACAGTCCTCGGCCTGTCTCGTCGATAGTGCGGGCGTGTTTCACCTGTGGAACGCTGGTAGCCGAGTCGCTGACCTCGCTGGTCAGCATCCGGTCGAAGATCAGTCGTAGTTGCAGGGGTGGAGCGCCGTAGCGGACAGCGTTGCCGACGAGTTCGCTGACGATGAGTTCGTTGGTGAACGCGGCCTCCTCGTCCACACCCCAGGCTTCCAGCTGGTGCCGTGCTGCTGCGCGCGCGATCGGTGCGGCCTCGGGGTCCGCGGGCAGGGCGAGCGTCAAAACCTGATCTGCGGGAAGCGCTTTGATACGGGCGAGCAGCAGCAGTGCCTCGTCCGTCGGGCGGCAGCGTCTGAGCGCGTCCGCGATGGCATCGCGCAGGTCTGGCAGGCTCCGCGCGCCGGCGTTGTCCAGCAGCGGGCGCAGGGGCCCCGCCAGTACTTTGTCTGCGATCGAAGACGTGGCCATCTCCAGGGTGGCCCCTTCGGGGAGACCGACGGTTGTTGCGGGAAATGGCGCGTTGCCTGTTCCTGCGAGGAAGGGGCCGGGAGCAACGCGCAAGGTGTCCGACGTGCCGTCGGGGAAGAGAGCGACCGGCTCCGGAAGGCCGGCGCGGGCGATGGTGCAAGTCAGAGCGACCGGGTCGTAGATCGCGATGACGCAGCCGGCAGTGAGCGGCTCCCGGTGAAGAGGATCCCCGGGCGGCAGCGCGGCGCGTTCGGCTGCGAGGCGAACCGCGGTGTCGTTCAGCCGGGCCAGCAGTTCATCAGGGCCCAGATCCAAAGGGGCGAGTGAGTGGAGGGACGTGCGGAGTTGTCCCATCGTGACAGCCGCCGTGATGCCGCGTCCGGCGACCTCGCCGACAACCAGCGCGGTCCGTGCGCCGGGCAGCGCGATCGCGTCGAACCAGGCGCCGCCGCCCTCCGGACCAGGAAGGTGCAGCTGGCAGACCTCCACGGAACTCGGTGTGTCCGGTTGCTGGGGAAGAAGCCTGCGCTGGAGGGTTGCTGCGATGGTCCGCTCACGGTTGTAGCGGCGGGCGTTGTCGATACAGAGAGCGGCGTGTGCGCACACGTCGGACGCCAGCTGCAGGTCCTCCTCCTCGAAGGGGTCTTCTTGCTGGTGGCGGTAGAAACTGACCACGCCCAGAGCATGGCCGCGCAAAACCAGCGGTGCCGTGATAAGAGAATGGGCCTCGGATTGCCTGATGGAGTTGGCACGGGCCGGGTCGGCGGCGAGCCACGAGCTGTCCTCGTCGATCGGGACAAGGCGCGGGCGAAGGTCGGACAGCACGCCCGAGTAGGGGGTGCCGGATGGCAGGGGGCGCACGTCCCCGACCGGGTACGCCGATATCCGCCCACGGAAGGCCGTCCGGCGCAGCGGAACGTCCTGGGGGACGGGGACCAGTGGAGGCTCCTCTCCACGGACGACACCCTCGATGACCTCGACAACGGCGATACCCGTGAAGGCCGGCACCACCGCGTCCACCAGCTCTCGGCACACTGCGAGCACGTCCAGCCGCCGACCCACCCGGGCGCGAACCGCGTCCAGAAGAGCCAGGCGTCTCTGCGCGTTCTCACGCTCGGTGACGTCGACCGCGGACGCCAGCAAACCGAGTACAGTCCCGTCGCCGCCCTCTAGACGAAAAAGGGAGACGGAGTAGATGCGGCGCCTGTGCACGCCCGGAGCCTCGACACCCCGGACGAGCCGGTTCAACACCGGCTCGCCGCTCTCCAGGACTCTCTGAGCCACCGCGAGCTGTTCCTCGAGGTCATCCAGTTCGTACACCTCGGTGAAGCGCTTACCGAGCAGGTCTCCCACTGGCGTATCGCGCAGCCCGCGGGTGGCGGTGTTCATGCGGACCACACGCAGCTGATCGTCGAAGACATGCAGGCCCACGGGGGACTGGGTGAACAGGGCCTTCAACACCGCCACGTCCTCCGGCTGTGAAACGGCCTCCGTCACTGCGCATACCCGCCAAACGACAGAAGAGCCACACAGCTCCGGCTTGACCAGCACTGGGGGCACATCGGAGAAGGCATCCCTGCGCCAGTCGGTGGTATCGACGTCGCGCATCAGCGTGGCGACGGACTGGCCGACAGCCTCCTCAGCGGACCACCCGAACAGCTCCTCAGCGTGACGTCGCCATTCGGTCACCCGCCCACCCTCGTCAATAATCATGAGCACGTCGCCGTGGGGCATGGAAAGCACCTCCGCCCTCATCCCCTGGTCTGCCAGCCAGGAGCACCACACCGATCGGCACCGTGCACCCCCCACCAGTTCAAACGCGGAGCGGTCCCCCGGCAACCCGACGCGGGCGCTTGAAACTGTCAGGTGGGTCGCCGAACGCCCTGCGGATGCCGACGACGAGCTGTCAGGCCGCTCTGGACGGGCGGTCCGACCCTTGTCCGCGACACACCTCCGACACAGTCTGTGTCGCTGCCACCCTCTGACGAACTCCGCCGCAGGTCAGCGACCCAGGGCGGCTTCGCCGCCCGCCGTGGGGCGGGTAAATGGGTACGACGAACGCCCCGTAGCCCTTGATCAACACCACGCCGCGGGGTGGCGACGTAGGAGGCGAGGTCAGCTACCTGCGGTTTTGCCCACGCCGGTTCGTATTTACGCGTCAGAGCCATGATCGATGGAGCGGCCGCAGGTCACCGCCGCCGATGATCAGTTGTGGCCCGACTGAGCGCGCTGCTGCGGACGTGGCGGGCCGGGTCATAGGCGCACGACGACGAGGGCGGTGTCGTCGGTGACGCCGTCGGGCGGGAGCAGGTCGGCCAGCAGGGCGTCGGCGAGGGTTTCGGGGTCGGCTCTCTGGTGGCGGGCCAGGGAGCCGGCGAGCCGCGCGAGGCCGGTGTCGATGTCTTCACCGCGGCGTTCGACCAAGCCGTCGGTGTACAGCACGAGGCATGCGCCCTCGGCGAAGGGCACGGTGGCCTGCAGCCGGGGGGCAGGTTGAGGACAGGCGCCGAGTGGGGGGTCGGTGGCCTGGTCCAGGAACTCGACGGTGCCGTCGCTTTGCAGAAGGGCCGGCGGGGGGTGGCCGGCGCTGCTGTAGGTGATGTCGTGGGTGTCCCAGTCGACGAACGCGTTGGCCACTGTGGCGTTCTCGGCGCCGGCGACGGAGCGTGCGTACAGCTCGAGGACTTCCAGGGCCCGGGCGGGACCGTGGGCGGCGCGGGAGGCGGCGCTGAGCGCGCTGCGCAGTTGCCCCATGACGCCCGCCGCGGACAGCCCGTGACCGACCACGTCGCCCACGGCGACCCCGAGCCGTTCACCGGGCAGATCGACCAGGTCGTACCAGTCACCGCCCACGTACAGCGCGCCGACGGCCGGCCGGTAGCGCACGGCCACCGGATGGCGTCCAACCGGGCGAGGAGCGGGCAGCATCGCCTCTTGCAGGCTCAACGCGACTACGCGGGCGCGGATGAGTTCGGTGACCTCCTCCAAGGTGTGCGCAGCAGCTTGCTCGAGCGGGGCGTCGCGCCGCAGGACATCCGGTACGAGGTATTTCGGCCCCGACCTCTGGCAGGCGGACCTGGACTAGATCTTGATCATGACGAAGGTGGAAGACGGTGTCTTCCAGGCGTCCCGCGGTCCGCTCCACCTCGGTGAGGTCCTGCGGCTGTTCCGAGGCCGGCCACCCGAGTCGGCCAGTAGTCAGCGCCCCGACATCGCGACAGACCTGCGATAAGGGACCCGTGATCATGGTCGCTCTGTGCCATGTCCCCTCTCGATGGCGACGCCCTTGTTGACACCCGACGTTTCGCGAAATGATCGGCAACTGGTTCGCTGCGACAGGGGGCGTTGTGGAGTTGCGGAGAAGAGCAGCTGCAGCGTGGGCCATCGGGGTCAGATGGGGTAGGAACCAACGTCGGGTGGCAGCAGCAGTCGTCGCATCTCTCTTCGTCTTGGGCGTCATATTAGTGATCTTGGGGCCGATCTCATGGCTGGTGGCCGGTAAGACTGTGCAGCGTCTTTCCGGCAAAGATCGCGCAGATGCCATAAACACCGTGCGTCAGACACTGCTCGCCGCCATAGCCGGAGCGACAGTCTTCGCCAGCCTTGCCTACACGGCACGTACCTACCTGCTGTCCCGTCGGGGTCAGGTGACCGAGAGGTTTCGGGCCGCGGTCGAGAATCTCGCCTCGGACAAACTCGAAGTGCGCTTGGGATCTGTCTACAGTCTTGAACACGTGCTATCGGAGTCGGCGGTAGACCATGCAGCGGTCGTGAAGGTGCTGGCGGGGTTCGTCCGAAATAACACCCACAGGGGCGCGACGCGCGAACCGTCAGCTTTTCCTGAGTTGCGAAATGGACTGCGAACCGCGCCCGACTGGGAAGTTGAACTCTCCGCTGACATACAGGCAGCAGTTGAAGCCTTGGCGCGTCGCCCAAAGCGAAATGAACCCCGTCGCGTCGACCTTCGCCATACGAACCTTGCCGGGCTCAGTCTGCGCCATTTCGAGTTCGAATCTCCGCCACGCCTGGAGTGGATGTTCCTTACCTCGGCGGACCTTCGCAGAGCTGATCTACGAGGCGTGAACATGAAACGCACTATTCTCAATAATGCAGATATGTGCTTTGCATGGCTTGTCAATGCACGATGCGACCGAGCTGCATTGTGCAGGGTTGACCTACGAGGCGCTCTCCTGAATGGAACGAACTTCTTTGAGGCGGATCTCAGTGGCGCAGATCTCCGGGAAACCGACGGGCTTACCGCTAAGCAGCTTGCTGCAGCGACCATTGATGAAGAGACCCGACTGCCTGACTATCTGGTCGGCGATCCCTGGGTTGCTGCCCGCTTGGCCGACTGCCGTGTATGGGCGGCAAGCAATCAACAACGCTTCTGCGCCCCGCCAACACCTCAGCCCTAGCCACGACCGTGCAGCTCAATCGGTCCCACAGGTACAGCGCCCCGGAGGTTATTCCCCCCGGGCGTCGTACTCGGCGCGGGACACGCTGATCTCCTCCGCATGGCCGTCGGCCCAGCCGGCCAAGTCGCGGACGACCCGGAGCAGCGAGCGACCGCGTTCGGTCAGCGCGTAGTCGACCTGTGGCTGCCGCCCGGCGGAAACGCTCGGTGAACTCTCCGGCACGGATCCGGGGAAGTCGGTCGACATATGTCGCATGGACGGCAACTCCTTCCCAGGCAACCGTTCGCCACCCGAAGAGAGCAGACACCGACGGGTACGTGACCCTGCGGACCGAGGTGTGGGACGCGTCGGGCAACCGAACCGTCCAGACCATCAACCGGGCCTACGCCCTGAAGTAGACCGCCCATCGAGGCCGGGGCCGGGGTGCCGCTTCTGTGGCCCCCGGCCCAGCTCTCGTTCACGAGCGGCCCCCACCTGCGGACGGTGCCCGCAGTGACGCCGAGGAGGTCGCTCTCGACGAGTGGCGGAAGGCGATGATCGGGCCCGACGCTCCTGGGACCTTCGGCCCGGTCGGCCCGGACAGGTGTGCCGGAAACGCCTAGTGCGAGTTCATCGGTGCTGCCGGCTGACCGCCTGAGGCGAGCCCACGCTGTGGCCGGGCGGTGGGTACGGGTGGGACGGGTCGTGTCGCATCAGGAGTTCCGCCGCTCTGCGTGCTTCCGCCACGGCATCACCGCATTCACGCACCAAGCCTTCATATATCGGCAGGTGATGGTGATTGTTTTCGGGGGGCCTGCTTGTCACTGTGCCGGTCGTCCTTCCGTGGCCGGGCGTGCCCGTGTCGTCTTCAGGCCCTGTTGAGGCGAGCCGCGATTCCGTGGCCGATCAGCAAATACACAACAGCCGGGAGGCCGTAATTGAGGAAGACGCGTAGACCCTCTGTATCCATTGTGAAAATGTCCTGTGCCCAGCCGCCCAGCCAGTCCGCTGTCCCGTGGATGAACCGGACGAACGCGTTCGCCTGGTTCGCGTCGAGCAGGAAGAGCAGGATCCACAGGCCCAGCAGTGCGGCCGCGACGTCGGCGATCGTGCTGATCACCAGGGCTGTCCGCCGCGCGGTGGACTGGTTGCCCGCGGGGCGTTCCGGCCTGGGCGGCGGCTGGTCGTACGTCGGGTATCCGGAAACGGGGTCGATATTGCTCACGAGAAATCCGATCTGACGCATCGTGCTGTCGACAGGTTGCCCAGGCGATGAGACTCAGCCTCGGAAACCAACCCACTTCTTCCAGCATCTGCGTTTGCGGGCGTTATCGCGTTACACGCCTTCCCGGACCACCCACATGTCGCTGCTTCGCATGGTTACTCACTTGTTCCCACGTCGTGGAGCATGTGCGGATTACATGGAAGTACCGCCATGTTGGCCGCAACGTTCGGGCAGTTGCGGGTCAGGCCATTCGCTTGCGTGGTTGTGACCTCTTCGCGGCTGTCTCCTTTGTCGCGGATGTCGACTTCTTGGCCGGCAGTGCCGGCATCGACGAGAGCCGTTGTGTCGGACAGTGGTCGAGACGGCTCTCGTGAAACTCGATCCGCACCGCGACATGATCGCCGGAGTGTCGAGCCGGGCTGTGCCTGCCGTGGCGGCCTCGTCACCACGGCAGGCCCTCTGCGGGGCACCGCGCCTACTACGGGGTGACCGTCTACTCCCCAGTACTGCAGGACTGCAGCGGGGCCTGCGGCGGCGGCTGAGTGGTGTCATGCCGCGAGGGATCCAGGCGTCGAGGTGGTGTGTGAGGTCACGACGCGCAGTAGACGATGGGGGTGAGGAGATAGCCCTGAGTGGTCGAGTTGTTGTGGAAGTTGATGGTCCAGCTCTCGTGGCCCGAGCTCATGCTCTGGTAGCTGTTGACGGGGATGACCTCGTTTCCCCCCATCCACCCGCCGGCGACCGCCTTCTGACTGGCCAACGGGCAGACGGCCACCAGAGCGGTTGTCTGGCCTGGCCCCAATGACGATGGGCTTCCCATTACCTGAGTGATGTTGGCGGTACCCGAGGGACCCGTCGGCCCCGCCACACCGGAAACCCCCGTGTCACCCTGAGGACCCGTCGGCCCAGTCCCTCCATACGGACCTGTCGACCCACTCTCCCCCTGAGGCCCAGTGACCCCGGCAATCCCCTGTGGCCCCGTCGAACCTGTCACACCCTGCGGACCCGTAGACCCCGCCACGCCCTGGGGACCCGTCGAACCTGTCACACCCTGCGGGCCCGTGGGCCCCTGTGGCCCCGTGGGTCCTGCGCCCAATTCGCCGCACGACGGTACGGGGCTTGCGACGCGGACGTAGCGGGCGGACACCCAGCCGGAGCGGTCTGCGAGCTTGTACCACGTTGTGTTTCCGTCGACGTTCTGACCGGACGTCTTGCACGAGATGCTGACCCGGGCTCCTTCGGCGTAGCTGCCCAGACCGGCGGAGTCGGTGGTCGGCAGGGCGCGGATGGTCAGGCCGGTCGCAGCCGTGACGATCCCGTCAACCGCCGCCCGGGACGCGTAGCCCCGTGTGTTTGCGGCCGCAGCCACTGATGGTGCGGTGAACGCTGGCCCCTGAACTGCGGCTGCGGGCCCAGAGAGCTCGCAGGCCAGTCCGAGGCTCACCGCTGCCAGGATCAGCGGTGAAACCGCGTTACTTCGCATCGACAACCACCACGCCTTCCACCGTGTATGCGATCAAGGAGAACGAGAAGAGGAAATCGCACATTGCGTCCGCGATGGTGATATGACACGAGCAAATGAAGATACTCCCGCGCATACAGGGTGTTTCTTCGACCGACACGTACGTCAGATGGCAGGGCCGGTGATGCGGGTGTAGGTCAGACCGTTGCTGACGCCGGCGGTCGTGGTCACGGTCACGGTGACGGTTCCGGCAGAGCCCGCGGGGACGAGGGCGGTGATCTGGGTGGGGGACAGCACGGTGAAAGCCGCGGGGGCGGTGCCGAACTGGACGCCGATGGTGGTGGTGAGGCCGGTTCCGGTCAGGGTGATGATGCGTCCGGCGTATGTGGGGCCCTGGCCGGGGGTCAGGGCGGTGAGGGTGGGCGCGGCAAGGTAGAGGTAGCTGCCAGGGTTGCTGACGCCGCCGGGGGTTATGACCGTGACGGGGGCGGCACCGGCCGAGCGGGTAGGGGTGACGGCGGTGATCTGCGTGGCCGAGTTGACCGTGAACGAACCCGCCGCCGTCGTGTCGAAACGAACCGTCGTCGCGTTGAGGAATCCACTGCCCGAGAGGGTCACGGTGGTGCCGCCCGCTGTCGTTCCGGAAGAGGGCGCGACGTCGGTCACCGAGGGTGGCGGAGCGTAGTAGAAGTAGGCGGCGGGGTTGTCGGGGTTGCTGGTGCCACCGGCGGTGGTGACCGTGACGGGGGCGGCACCGGCCGGGTGGGCAGGGGTGACGGCGGTGATCTGAGTGGCCGAGTTGACCGTGAACGAAGCCGCCGCCGTCGTGTCGAAACGAACTGCCGTGGCCCCGGACAGGTTGGTCCCGGTCACGGTGACCACCGTGCCACCGGAGACCAGACCTTGAACGGGAGTCAGAGCGGTGACGGCGGGCGCCCCGACATAGGTGTAGGTGACCGGCTGGGTGGTGGCGCCTTCGCCGGTGGTGACGGTGACAGTGACCGTGCCGGCGCCAGGGGGAGCCACCGCGATGATCTGCGTGCTTCCGGCGGGGGTGAACGAGGTGGCGGCAAGGCTGCCGAAGCGGACGGCCGTCACGCCTGTGAAGCCGGTACCGATCAGGGTGACGGTGGTCCCGCCGGAGGACGGTCCCTGGCTGGGACTGATCGAGGACAGGACAGGGACGGCCATGGCTGAAACTCCTCACGCACCGCTGCGGTCGGCACTGCATACAGAACGGTTCAAGTACGGGTGCCAGTACTGGGGTTGGGTCAGTGCTCAAGCCCGTCCGGGCATCCAGGAGCACCTGGTGGCCCGGACGGGGATGGAACGCCTCCGCCTACGACGGCTGCTGGTTCAGAGGCTGGGGCTGGAGACGTAGGTGTAGCCGGCGACCGCGGTGGCGGACGCGGCCGGGTTGGTGACCACGACGTCGGCGGGGCCTGCGGTGCCGGACGGGGTCACCACCGACAGGGTGGTGGCGTTGATGACGGAGAACGGTGCGGCCGCACCGTCGAACGTGACCGAGGTGGTGCTGTCGAGGTTGGTGCCCGTGACGGTCAGCGCCGTTCCACCGGAGGCGGGACCCGAGGTCGGGGAGATGGTGCCGATCGTGGGGTCGTCGATGTAGGTGTAGGACAGGCCGTTGTTGGTGCCGCCCGCGGTGGTCACACTCACGGCCACCGGTCCGGCGGCCCCACCCGCGGGCACCACGACGCTGAGGGACGTGTCGGAGATCACCGTCGGAGTGGCGGTGACGCCGCCGAAGGACACACTGGTCGCCGTGGACAGGCCGGTGCCGTTGATGGTGATGGTGTTGCCGCCGACCAACGGCCCGGCGCTGCTGACCAGGGAGGACTTGAACGGGGCGCCGACGTAGAAGAACGGCACCGGGTTGCTGTTTCCGCCCGGTGTCGTCACCGTGACCTGAACGGTGCCGGTACCCGACGGTGAGATGGCGGTGACCTGGGTCGGCGAGACATTGGTGACGCTCGTGGCCGGACGCGTACCGAACGTCACAGCGCTGGTGTTGGACAAGTTGGTGCCGGTGATGGTCACCAGCGTGCCTCCGCCGGTCGAACCCTGGTTGGGAGAAATGGGCATGGGGACACTCCTTCTTCTGTGATGGCCAGGCGGGAGTTGTTCTTCGCCGAGGACATGCGAGGAGCCGGCGGAATGGTCATGTTCTGCTCGCCGCTGCACAGCGCAGCAAGCCACCGCTGACGACGGACGCTGTCAGCCTTTGACCGACCGTGCGGAGGGGAACACGGGCTCAGAAGTGCTGCCGGGCCCGGCGTGGACGAACGGGCACAGGCCCCGACATCCGGCCCCAGGCGCACAACCGCCTGTGCCGATTCCCTGGGCACGGGAAAAACCGGCAGGCGCTGCCCGTTGCGATGTTCCCCCGGCTCGGGGATGGGCAGCCCGCCGGTTTCGCACTCTCAGTGACCCATACATCCGATCGAGTGACAAGAGGCGGTCAGCCAAGTCACCCGAATGGAGTAAATCTGCCTTGTGGCGCCCCTCTGCAGTGCTGAAAAAGCCCAGGCCAGACCCCTCTCGCCGGCAGGGCGTCGCCGAGCCTCCCGCCTCGCCACCCGGAGCGGCGCCGTGCCGGGGAGCAGGCTCCGGCGTCACGCAAAGCCCTTGTTGTGTCATGCCGAGAAATCCGGACTTTCTCGGGCTCGGGCATCGCCGAGCGCACCGCATACCGCAATCCCCGGATATACGGGAGGCTGTTTTCCTGAACAGTTACGGGCAGACGAAAAACGGCCACCTTTCGCCTTGAGTACGGCCGTGGCCCACGTTTCCGGCGGAGGTGAACGCGATAAAACCCCAGGCAGGCTGGACATGCAGCGAAGGTGAAACGATTATCCTCACCTGTTCGAGTGATACGCCCACAAACTACTTGCCGGTGCCATGCCGAGATCGATTGGATGTGGATATCCAACCGGTGGGCCGCCCATCCTCTCCGGGGGATGTGGCAGCGAGCCTTTATGTAATCCTCCTCCGGGAGGAATTACAGAGGGGCGAGATTGCCACGATGGGCACCTCCGGTAGGGGAATTGGATCCGATCAGCCGGTGCCTCCCAGGCACCGGCTGACGCGGCTTCTCGTCCTTGCGCTACCGCGGCGGGGTGTACGGCACTCACGCTCACCTTTCCAGCGGCCGGGCCGTTCAAGCCGTGCGCTTGCGGGGCGTCGCCTTCTTCGCGGCGGTCTGCTTCGAGGCCGCCCTTGAGGGGGACTTGGCGGTCGAGCCCGTCGTGGACTTCGCTGTCGTCTTCGTCGTCCTGGAAGCCGTCTTCTTCTGCGTGGACTGTGCCGACTGGGCGGTGGACTTCTTCTGGGATGCTGCCGTCTTCTTTGTCCTGGATGTCGGCTTCTTGTCTATTGGGGTGATCTCGGCCGTCTCCTCGGGTGCGGGCTCCTCGCCCCGGGACTCCTTCGCCGCCCGCACGCTCTTCTCCAGCGCCGCCATCAGGTCCAGGACCTTGCCCGCGGGGGCCGCGGCGGGGGTTTCGGGGGGTGCCTCGCCTGAGACCTTCGCGGCGATGACCTCCTCCAGGGCCTGGCGGTACTCGTCGTGCAGGTCCTCCAGGTCGACCTCGCCGAGGGTGTCCATCAGGGCGTCCGCCAGGTCGAGTTCCTTGTCCCGGACCGTGACGTCCGTGTCTGGGGCGACGCCCTCGGGGGCGCGGACCTCGTCCGGCCAGAGGAGGCCGTGCATCGCGATCGCGTCCCCGACCACCCGCAGCATGCCCAGCCGCTCCCGGCCGCGCAGCGCGTACTTGGCGATCGCGACCTTGTTGCTGCGCTTCAGCGCCTCCCGCAGCAGGGTGTACGGCTTCGCGGCCTGGGCGCCGCCCGCCGCGAGATAGTACGCCGCGTCCATCTGGAGCGGGTCGATCCGGTCGGCCGGGACGAAGGCCACGATCTCGATCGTGCGGGCGGTCGGGATCGGCAGGTGGGCCAGGTCCTCATCCGTGACCGGGATGATCGTGCCGTCCGCACCCTCGTACCCCTTGCCGATCTCCGCGCCGCTGACCTCACGGTCCTCCAGTTCGCAGACCTTGCGGTAGCGGATGCGGCCGCCGTCCTCGGTGTGGATCTGGCGGAAGGAGATCGCATGGCTCTCGGTGGCGTTCACCAGCTTGATCGGGATACTGACGAGGCCGAAGGAGATGGCGCCGTTCCATATGGATCTCACGTGCGGCACCCTTCAGTCCGATAGACGGGTGAGTGTTTGTGATGTTTTGTTACGAGACCTCTGCAATTGTCATCGTATGACGCCTATCACCGAGGTGGAGGGGCGACGGATCGCTCTCAGCAACCTGGACAAGGTGCTGTATCCGGCCACCGGCTTCACCAAGGGCGAGTTGCTGCACTACTACGCGACCGTGGCCGACGTACTGCTGCCTCATCTTCGGGACCGGCCCGTGTCGTTCCTGCGATATCCCGACGGGCCGGACGGGCAGGTCTTCTTCACCAAGAACGTGCCGTCGGGTACGCCCGAGTGGGTCACGACCGCCGAGGTGCCTCGGTCGGAGGGGCCGGCGCGGATGGTGCTGGTGCAGGACCTCGCCTCACTCATGTGGGCGGCGAATCTCGTCACCGAGTTCCACACGCCTCAGTGGGTGATCGGGGCGCCCGGGGAGGCGGACCGGCTCGTCTTCGACCTCGATCCCGGGCCGCCGGCGACGGTCGTGCAGTGCTGTGAGGTCGCCCTGTGGCTGCGGGAGCGGCTCGCTGTGGACGGGATCGAGGCGCACGCCAAGACGTCCGGGGCGAAGGGGTTGCATCTGCTGGCGGCCGTGCGCGGGGCGTCTTCCGCGCGGGCGTCCGAGTATGCGAAGGGGCTGGCCGTGGAGGCGGAGCGGGAGTTGCCTCGGCTGGTGGTGCATCGGATGACGCGGAGTCTGCGGGCGGGGAAGGTGTTCGTGGACTGGAGTCAGAACGCTGCGCGAAAGACTACGGCGGCGCCGTACACCGTGCGGGTGGGGGGTGAGCCGACTGTTTCCGCTCCGGTTACGTGGGAGGAGGTTGAAGGGTGTCGGGGGGTGCGGGAGTTGGTATTTCGGGCGGGGGATGTTGTTGCGCGGGTGCGGGAGTTTGGGGATCTGATGGTGTCGTTGCTCGGTGAGGGGCGTGTGCTGCCCTGACGCCGTGAGGGCGGCGAGGCGGTGCCGTGCGAGCGCCGTCCGCTGCAGTGCAGGGTTTTCGCTCGCCCGCGCTTGCGGGGTGCCGCTGCGCCCACCCTCCCCCACTCTCGGCTTCGCTCGAGCGGGGGGACCCCCATCGCCCCAGCGGCACGACTGCCCGCAGCCAGGGCACGTATGGCGGCTGCCCTCCAGCTACGGACGGGACGGATTCACACCCTCCCCCACGTGTTCCGGTCCCGGGCCATCGCGTGCAGCGCCTCCACGTCCGCCGGTTTCAGGACTCCTCCCAGTCTGGCCAGGGACGGCAGGTCCGTGTCCTGGAGTACCCGGACCTCGCGTGGCGGTGCCGCCGCCGAGATGGTTGCCTGGGCCGTCAGGGCCAGGATCGGGTGGACCTCCGCCGTCAGGGCGTACGACGCTCGGTCGGCGGCGGCGCGGACCCGGCGGAGCAGGGGGTAGGGCTCGTGGCGGCCCAGGGTGACCATCGGGTCGGCCAGTAGGACGCGCTGCTTGCGGGCGTACAGCGCATGGACGGCGAAGAGGCCGCCGGGGCCGATCAGCAGGTGGTGGAGGCGGTCGCCGCCCGGCAGTGGGATCGAGTGCAGGGTGTGCCAGCCCGCGCCGTCGAGGCGGTCCAGGGCCTCGCCCACCACCTGCTCGGCCAGCAGGGCCCGGCGTCGCGGGTCCGGGCGGAGCCGGTGGGGCGGGCCCGGGTCGCGGTCGAGGGCGACCAGGAGGGCCTCGCCGGGGCGGTTCGGGGCCAGGTCGTCGTCGGGGTGGAGCGACAGACGTGCCAGCTCCGCCGGGGTCGGGACCGGGGGCGGTCCGACCGTGACCGGGCCCGTCAGGAAGGGGCCCAGCGCTTCGAGGACATCCGCTCTGCGGTCCTCGCTGAGCAGGTTGATCCGGGCCGCCTCACGGTCGTACCAGGCGACGTTCCTTCCGTCCATGAGGCAGACGTACAGCCGCTCCTGGCCGTGCCGCCAGGTCGGTACGACGCGTAGTCCGTTCATGCGTCATCACCCCTCGACCATGGGAACAGGCGGGGTGCTTCAGGGGCAAGAACCCGGTTACCTTTGAGACCGGCCCGGAGGGTAGTTGGGGAGGCGCCGTGCGTACCCGCAGGAAGCAGCCCGACGTACCGGTTCCGGACAGTCCGTGGAATGAGATCGTGCCGGGCCTGTGGATGGGCGGACACGAGTTCAGGGGCCGCTCGGGGCAGGTCGAGTTCGCGGTCGTACGGGACGAGTTCGATCTTGTGCAGACGCTGATCGGGCTGCCTGGGCATGGGCCGGACCCGGGGGTCGAGCACCATGTGTGGCCGATTCCCGACGGCCCTCTGGACGGCACGCAGCTCGCGGGGGTGATCCGGCTCGCGCGGGCCGCGGCCGAGGCGCTGGACGGGGGCCGCGAGGTGCTCGTTCGCTGCTACCACGGGTACAACCGCTCGGGGCTGGTCGTGGCGCACGCGCTGGTCCACCAAGGCAGCACCGCAGACGAGGCGATCCGGCTCATCCGCGCCCGCCGCTCGCCCTGGGCGTTGCACAACGAGCTGTTCGTCGACTACCTGCGGGCGGGGCTGGCGACGGCCCGGTTGCTGGAGGAACTGGCCGAGTGACGGGGAATGTACGGGAGGGTGTACGGGCCCACTGTCGACCCCAGGCCCCAGGCCCCAGGCCCCAGGCCCCAGGCCCCAGGCCCCAGGCCCCAGGCCCCAGGAGCACCGTGCCACCCCGTCGCCCCGTCCGTACCGCTCTCACCGCGGCCCTCGTGGTCCTGCTGGGGGTGACCGTCGTGGGGTGTGGTGACACAGGCGGACTGCGCGGCTCCGGTGCGACCCCGACCGCGATCAGCCCGACGAAGCTCTGACCCGCCCTGCGACCGGCGTCCAGCCCGGCCTGGCCGTACGACGAGGCCGGCACGGAGCCCATGAAGGGCCTCACGGCGCCGGGCGACGACATCCGCAAGGTCGATCCGATCGCCGTCGCGCGAGGCTGGGGTCGGGGCTGGGGCCGGAACCGGAGCCAAGACGGAGACCGGAGCTAAGACCGGAGGCCGGAGCCGAGACCGGAGGCCGGAACCAAGACCGGAGGCCGGAGCCGAGACCGGAGGCCGGAACCAAGACCGGAGGCCGGAACCAAGACCGGAGGCCGGAACCAAGACCGGAGGCCGGAACCAAGACCGGAGGCCGGAACCAAGACCGGAGGCCGGAACCAA